>NZ_VTZO01000009.1:0-476869 GCF_008369545.1 Pseudocitrobacter sp. 73
AAGTTAGCGCTTATGGGAGCAATCCCCGCATAGTCGGATCCGATTCCTGGGAAAGGAACCTAAGGCACCTTTTTTATTCCCCCGCCAGCGCGCGTGGGAACAGTACGTTGTTTTCGAGGCTGATGTGTTCCATCAGGTCATCGATCATTTCGTTGATGCCGTTATACATCGCCTTCCAGGTGGTGCAGGCCTCTGGCGGAATGGTCACGTTTTGGGTGGTGTGTTTAATGACTTCCAGCAGTTCACCTGCTTCGTCGTGCTCACTTTCCATCACGCTGATGGGCCCCATTGCCTGGCTGCCCATCCCCTGTTTGATCATCGGGAACAGAATCTGCTCCTCTTTCATCATGTGGCTGGAGAGCTCCTGATGCAGCATCGTCAGATATTTTGCCAGGCCTTTTGGCACGTTCGGTTTGTCGGCGTGTACGCGTTCGACTTTGGTGGCCTGTAAAATCAATTCCGGCAGTTGTTCACGGTGGCGATCGTGGTAGCGCGGAATAATGTAATCGATGATTTCACCCAGCGGGGCGGTACGCCAGTCTTTCTCAACCGGCTGCTCAGCCAGTTTTGCCAGCTCAGCCTCAATCACGTCAACATCCAGTTCCTTGCGAGCCGCAGCGCGAGCCAGGGTTTGCTTACCGCCGCAGCAGTAGTCCATATCGTATTTACGAAACAGCGCAGATGCGCGCGGGATGGAGAGCGCCAGCTCACCTAAAGGTTGGTCGCGGAAGGCCATAGTCGTTACCTCGTCATCGATAATATAAGGTGCATTTTAAATGCATCTTTTGGTCGAAGATATACCCCTTTGGTGGTGATCTTCCTGGGAACGGGATGGCCTGATAAGCGCAGCGCCATCAGGCGTTTTTTGTCTCTTTGCTCAACTCCCGCAGCACAGGCTTAACGGGCTTTGCGCGTACCGCAATCACCACGCCCAGCACCAGCAGGGCAATTCCGCTCAGCGTCAGCAGCGGCGGTACGCTCTGGCGAAGTATGAAGGTATAAAGCAGCCCGGCCAGCGTCTCGAACACGATCAACGGCCCAAGGATGACTGTAGGTAAACGCTGGCTGGCGATATTCCAGCACAGTGCGCCCACCCAGGAGCAGAGCACGGCAATAGCGATCATCAGCGTCATAAACACCATCGGACGCGGGCCAAACGGCAGCGGAAAACCATCAGGCTGGGTGCTCAGCCAGCTACAGGCGGCAAAATAACCCAGCAGCGACACCGGCAGCGTCACCAGCGCCTGCGCGGTGGCCCACATCATTGGGTGCTTATCCGGGTTTTCCCGTAGCCAGCGGGCGTTGCGCAGGGCATACCACGCCCAACACACCACCGAGACTAACGCCAGCGCAATACCGGTTGCGTAGCGCGTCCAGTTAAAGTCCTGCAAACCGTGGCTTAACTCGGCGATATTCACGCACGCCAGGCCAATACCAATGCAGATAAGCGCCGGAGCCAGTTTCGACCAGGCGAGTTTGCCATCGCGCTGGCTGTAGAGCAGATTAGCAAAAACCGGAATAACCACGGGCAGTGTGCCGATGATCATGGTTGAGACGGGCGCGCCGGTGCGCTGAATCGCGCTCGCCAGACACACGTAATAAATCAGGTTGCCCATCATGGTCAGCGCCAGGGCGGTAAACCAGTCGCGCCGGTTGAGCTGTTTTAGCCTTGTGCGCCCCAACCATGCCAGCGGTAGGGCAATAAGCCCCAGCGCCAGATAACGCCCGGTTGATTGCAGCACCGCAGGATATTCCGGCACGATCAACGGCCCGACAAAAATCAAACCCCACATCAGCCCCGCCAGCAGAGCGTAAAGCACACCACTAATCATTTTCACATCCACATTGCTCACTGTTCACCACAGTGTAGGCGGGCGCAGGGTGGGAATATTGTACCGGATTGCGCATTAGCGCCGGGCAACCTGCTTCTGGTAGCGCACCGGGGTAATCCCATACCGACGGGTAAATGCGCGGGTGAGGTGAGACTGGTCGGTTAATCCGGTTGCTGCAGCAACTTCCGCAGCAGGCATACCGTGGGTGAGAAACGCTTTCGCGCGCCACAGGCGGATCGCCATCAGCATTTGATGCGGGGTGACGTGGAAATGCGCTTTAAACTGGCGTTGAAAATGATACGGGCTTAGCGCCACGACCTGCGCCAGTTCGTCGAGCGTCACGGGCTGCATGTAGTTATCGTGCAGATAGTCGCGCACCTGGTCGAAGCGATGGCTGGCTTCCGCGTTTTGCGGCGCATGGTGGGCAAAGGGGCGGAAGGTATCAATAAGATCGAGCAGAACACCTTGTTGCGCCAGCGGATCGCGGGTATGCCACAACTGATAAATCTGCTGGCCAATAAGCTGCGAGCGCTGCGGGTCATGGCGCAATACATCGCTAAACCACCAGTGACGGACACCGGTGATCTCTTCAAGCTGCGTCGGGTCGAGGTAAATCATGCGATAACGCCAGCCGTCGGCGGTTTCCGCTTCTCCGGTATGGAGTTCGTCGGGGTTCATAGTGACAATCGAATTCACCGATGCCACATACTGGCTGCCGCGATAGCGAAAACGCTCCGCGCCCAGCTCAATGGTGCCGATGCCGAAGGCTTCATGCGTATGCGGTTCGAAGGCGTAGCGCGAGATATGCGCGTGATACAGCTCCACGCCCGGCACCTGCGCCAGGTGCCGGAAGTTGGCGCTGTCTTTTTCATCTGTGAAGTGGTCAGGTACGCCCTGCACGGATTGGCTCCTCCGGTATCATCTTTTCATTATCGAAGATGACCCGGAGGGACGCTACAAAAATTAACCAATCAGTAACCTTCAGAGGATACCGTTCACGCTCTCAGCAAGTGTAGTTGTCGGTCGGCCAATCAATTTGCTTAACGTTTTGCTGTCATCAAATAGACCGCCTTTTGACGCGCCAGTATCCGAATCCGCCAGCATATCCGCCAGACCCGCAGGCAGGCCAACCCCTTTCAGCGCGGCAGCGAAATCGGCTTCGCTCAGGTTCTGATAGGTAACCGGTTTCCCACTCTGTTTGGTCAGTTCCGCCGCCAGCTGCGTCAGCGTCCAGGCACTGTCGCCCGCCAGTTCATAGACTTTGCCTTCGTGACCTGCTTCGCTAATTACACGCGCCGCAGCGGCCGCATAATTGGCACGCGTTGCGGAGGCTATTTTGCCGTCGCCTGCCGCGCCGATGAATTCGCCGTGTTCCAGCGCTGCCGGGGCGCTGGCAAGATAGTTCTCGGTGTACCAGCCATTGCGCAGCAGGGTGTAAGCGATGCCAGAATCAGCCAGCATTTTCTCGGTTTCGATATGTTCATCTGCCAGACCGAGTGGAGAGGTATCCGCATGCAGCAGGCTGGTGTATGCGACAAATTTCACATCCGCCGCCTTCGCCGCGTTAATCACGTTGCGATGCTGCGGGGCACGCTGGCCCACTTCGCTGGAAGAGATCAGCAGCAGTTTTTCCACCCCCTGAAGGGCTAGTTTCAGCGCAGCTTCATCATTGTAGTCGCCCTGGCGTACGTGAATGCCCTGCGCAGTCAGTGCCTGTGCTTTTGCCGGGTTGCGCACGATAGCCACAATATTGTCCGCGGGAACGGTTTTCAGTAAGGATTCGATAACATGCTGGCCCAGTTGGCCGGTTGCGCCGGTAATTGCGATCATGGGAAGTCTCCGTCCGTTTGTCTTGTGTTTGATTACGCTAACACCTAAACTTACTTTTAGTAAGTACGTACAAAAAGGTAAGTATGAAATGAGTCAGGTGAGCCTGTCGCAACAACTGAAAGAGGGTAATCTTTTCGCCGAACAGTGCCCGTCGCGTGATGTGTTAAAACATGTCACCAGCCGCTGGGGCGTATTGATTCTGGTCGCGCTGCGCGAAGGTACGCACCGTTTTAGCGATCTACGCCGTAAGATGGGCGGGGTGAGTGAGAAGATGCTTGCCCAGTCGTTACAGGCGCTGGAGCAGGATGGCTTTCTCAACCGAGTTTCTTATCCGGTGGTACCGCCGCATGTGGAGTATAGCCTCACGCCGCTGGGTGAGCAGGTGAGTGAGAAAGTCGCCGCGTTAGCCGACTGGATTGAGCTGAATTTGCCAGAAGTGCTGGCAGTGCGGGATGAACGTGCGGCGTAAATGCCCCTCACCCCGGCCCTCTCCCACAGGGAGAGGGAGAAAACCGGCGCAGAGCGTTCATACCGCACTATCGGTTCCCTCTCCCTGTGGGAGAGGGTTAGGGTGAGGGTATTACTTCCTCAAATCCACCTGATAAATCGCAAACCCGATATCATCCGTTGCGACCTGCTTCATCGGGTACTGCGCCTTCTCTTTAATAAACGCCGCCGCTTTCTCAGAAGGTGAGGTTTCAAAGCGAATATCCAGCGCGGCTTTGCTGGCAATCGGCGCTAAGCGCCAGTTGTTATCCGCCGCCGGATGAATGGCGCCTGCGCGTTTTGATTCGGCACTTATCCAGTTGGCCAGCACGGAACGGTTCTCGTCCGGTGAGGCAAATGCGATATGCCCGTCGCCCGTACCCGCAAACTTGCCGCCGTAGGCGCGATAGTTATTGGTTGCCACCAGGAACGTTGCGTTCGGGTCGATTGGTTTTCCGTTAAATTTCAGATCCTTCACGCGTTCTGCTTTGGCATTCACCGTCTGGCATTCACCGTCGTAGCGTGCCGGTTGGCTGACATCAATTTGATATGTCACGCCGTCGATCACGTCAAAGTTATAGGTGCGGAAGCCATCCCAGTTGATGAGCGACTGCGGTTTGGTGCTGGTCGGGTCAATCTGGTTAAATTGTCCGGCGGAACACTCCAGCCACTCTTTCACCTCTTTACCGCTGGCCTTCACCACGACTAATGTGTTCGGATAGAGATACAGATCGGCGGCGTTGCGGAACGTCAGTTGTCCTTTCTCGACCTCAACATAGCTTGCCGGGTCGTTTTTACGTCCACCGGCTTTAAACGGCGCGGCGGCGGAAAGCACCGGCAGTTTTGCCAGATCCGGATCGCCCTGAATATAGTGCTCGACGTAGGCTTTCTGCGCCATATTCACGACCTGCACGGTCGGATCGTCCTGCACCAGCGACAGGAAACTGTACATATTGTCGGACGATTTTCCGATAGGCTTACTGACAAACTCGCGCGTGGCATCGTGATCCGCTTTTAAGATTTCAATCAGCTTGCTGTCTTCCGCCGCCAGCGATTTCTTCGCCGCCGTATCGTAGATTGGGCGTGCTTCCGCTTTCGACGAGGTGATCTGCCATTTGCCACTGTCATTATTCAGCACCAGATCGACCACGCCCAGATGGTCGCCCCACATTCCGGGCATCACCGCAGGCACACCGTTCAGCGTTCCTTTATCAAGATCTACGCCTTTGATATCCGCAAAATCTTTCCCCGGGAAAACGGCATGCGCGTGGCCAAACATAATCGCATCAACGCCCGGCACTTCACTCAGGTAGTAAACGGAGTTCTCCGCCATCGCCTGATACGGGTCGGCAGAGAGCCCGGAGTGGGCAATCACGACGACGACATCCGCACCGTTTTTACGCATCTCTGGCACATAGTGGCGGGCGGTTTCGGTGATGTCGTTGACTGTCACTTTGCCGTCAAGATTGGCTTTATCCCACGTCATGATTTGCGGCGGCACAAAACCGATATAGCCGATACGCAGCGTATGCGTTGCGCCGTCTTTATCTTTCACCGTGGTTTCTTTTATCAGATAGGGTGTAAAAAGCGGTTTCTTGCTCACAACGTCGATGATATTGGCGTTAATATACGGGAATTTTGCGCCGGCAATAGCCTTATGCAGGAAGTCCAGCCCATAGTTAAACTCATGGTTGCCCAGGTTTCCCACCACGTAATCGAGCGTGTTCATCGCCTTATAAACCGGATGCGTCTCCCCGGCTTTTAAGCCTTTGGCTGCCGCGTAGTCGCCCATCGGGCTGCCCTGAATCACATCGCCGTTATCCACCAGCACGCTGTTGGCGGCCTCCGCGCGGGCGGCGTTAATCAGGCTGGCCGTGCGGACCAGTCCGAATTTTTCGGTAGCAGAATCTTTGTAATAGTCGAAATCCATCATATTGCTGTGCAAATCAGTGGTTTCCAGAATACGGAGATCGACCGTGGCGGCGTTGACGCTGGCAGCAATCAGCGTGGCCAGGAGCGTTGCGCTAAACTTAATCATCAGGAGGCGTCCTTTTCAGATCCAGGGCACATAAGAAAATGTATGTACATTCTGTTGCTTACAAGAATGTGAATCATGCCAGAAAAGGGTGACCGGAAACCGGCAGCGCTTCACAGATATCCTGACCCGGCGTCGCCGATGGGAATGGCGCAATGCGTGACGATGCGATATAAATAAAACAACGAGTTAACACCACTGCAATCTCAACGAGGTGGAGAATGTTAGAACAAGTATGTCAGCTTGCACGGAACGCGGGCGATGCCATTATGCAGGTTTATGATGGAGCGCTACCGATGGACGTTGCCAGCAAGAAAGACGATTCTCCCGTCACGGCAGCGGATATTGCGGCGCACCATGTGATTGTTAACGGCCTCAAGGTGCTGGCACCTGACATTCCGATTCTGTCGGAAGAGGACCCGCCGGGCTGGGATGTGCGGCAGCACTGGCAGCGCTACTGGTTGGTGGACCCGCTGGATGGCACCAAAGAATTTATTAAGCGCAACGGCGAATTCACCGTCAATATCGCCTTAATTGAGCACGGTAAACCGGTGCTTGGCGTGGTGTACGCGCCGGTCACGAAGGTGATGTACAGCGCAGCGGAAGGCAAAGCGTGGAAAGAAGAGTGCGGCGTGCGTAAGCAAATTCACGCCCGCGATGCGCGTCCGCCGCTGGTAGTGATCAGCCGCTCGCACAGCAGCGATCCGGAACTCGCTGAATATTTACAGCAGCTGGGTGAGCATCAGACCACGTCTATTGGTTCATCGCTCAAGTTCTGCCTGGTGGCGGAAGGGCAGGCGCAGCTTTATCCACGCTTCGGGCCGACCTGCGTCTGGGATACTGCAGCAGGGCACGCGGTGGCTGTTGCCGCCGGGGCGCGGGTTCACGACTGGCAGGGGAAAACCCTCGACTACACACCGCGTGAATCCTTCCTCAACCCCGGCTTCCGCGTCGCTATTTTTTAAGTAATGTGTGCAGCAGGGTAACCACCTGCTGCACTTCATCCTGCGTCAGCGCGCCGTCTTTCGCCCACTTCACGCGTCCGTCTTTATCCAGCACCGCAATCGCGGAGCTCTCTTCTTCCAATTGCCAGGCTTTTCTCACCACGCCGTTGCTGTCTACCACAATTTGTGACCACGGGAAGAGCTTTTTATTGCTCTCCAGACTGTTACGCACAAACATCCCGGTGCCGGGAATGGCGTCGTCGGTGTTGACGATAGTGGTGGTCTGATAGCGGTCGTGCGGTAACTTCGCCGCTTTAATGGCTTCAATCAGCCCGGCATTCTTCTCTTTGGCGGAAGTGCGTCCGGCAATATGTTGCACCACTCGCACTTTTCCAGGAAGCTGCGCGCTATTCCAGCTTTTGTAGCTAAACTTATCATTGTCGAGCATCAATTCACCGCGATCGGCAACGCCTACCGCAGGTACGCGTTCCCCCTCCTTCAGCGCGTGGGCGGACGCCATCAACGGCATTAACAGGCATGAAATGGCCAACAGAGAACGTAAGGTCATGGTGTGTCCTTCTTTTTATGCAGGTGATCCGACCACTTGGCCGATGCTTTTAAGCATAAGTGCTATTGATATGTTTTTCCCGCAAGGTTAGTGCCACTTTGTGGCGGAACGCACATAACCGCAGTAAATCGAAGGCTTATACTGTATTCATCGTATAGCTGAAAAGAAAATTCTCAATTATTGTAATAAAAAGGTAAATAAAGCTCCCTATACTAGGGTAGCTCTGTGGTTATGGACTATAGTTAACGGGTATTTAACATTGCGCCCCGGAGCGTTGAACCAAATTTGGAATCAACAAGGGCGTTATACTCGCAGGAGATAAGAATGAAAATTTTCCAACGCTACAACCCGCTTCAGGTGGCAAAGTACGTTAAAATCCTGTTCCGTGGACGGTTGTACATCAAGGACGTTGGTGCTTTTGAGTTTGATAAGGGGAAAATTTTGCTCCCCAAGATTAAGGACAAGCAGCACTATTCTGTGATGTCCGAGGTCAACCGCCACGTTATGCGTCTGCAAACCGAGATGGCATAACGGCAGCTAGCGGCAGAAAAGCAAACGGCTCCCAATGGGAGCCGTTGATGTTTTCAGGGAAGCGATTTATGCCGCTGTACCTTTCTCTTCGATTTCAGCCTGTTTTGGCACTAATACCGTCGGCTTGTTATCAATGCGCGTGACCAGCAGCTGGTCGATGCGGTAGTTATCAATATCCACCACTTCGAACTTGTAGCCGGAGAACTTCACCGCATCGGTGCGTTTCGGGATTTTACGCAGCATAAACATCATGAAGCCGCCGATGGTTTCATAGTTGCCAGACTGCGGGAAGTCATCGATATCCAGCACGCGCATCACGTCATCAATCGGCGTTCCGCCATCAATGAGCCATGAGTTTTCATCGCGCGCCACGATCTGCTCTTCCAGGCCCTGGCCAACCAGGTCGCCCATCAGGGTGGTCATCACGTCGTTCAGGGTGATGATGCCAACCACCAGCGCGTATTCGTTCATGATAACCGCGAAGTCTTCACCCGCCGTTTTGAAGCTTTCCAGCGCTTCAGAAAGGGTCAGCGTGTCCGGCACAATCAGGGTATTGCGGATCTGCACGCCGCTGTTGAGTGCCATGCTCTGGTTTGCCAGCACGCGGTTCAGCAGATCTTTCGAATCGACATAACCAATGATGTGGTCGATATCTTCATTACACACCAGGAACTTAGAGTGAGGATGCTCAGCCACTTTGTTTTTCAGGCTCTGCTCATCTTCATGCAGATCGAACCAAATTACGTTTTCGCGCGACGTCATGGAAGACGGCACGGTACGTGATTCCAGCTCAAACACGTTTTCAATCAGTTCGTGCTCCTGTTTACGCAGCACACCCGCCAGTGCGCCCGCTTCCACCACTGCATAAATGTCGTCAGACGTAATATCGTCTTTACGCACCATCGGCAGTTTGAAAATACGGAAGATGTTGTTGGCGAGGCCATTGAAGAACCAGACCAGCGGACGGAAGACCAGAAGACAGAAGCGCATCGGGTTGATGATGCGCAAAGCCACGGCTTCCGGCGAAATCATACCGATGCGCTTCGGCGTCAGGTCGGCGAACAGAATAAACAGGCCGGTCACCAGCGAGAAGGAGAGAATAAAGCTCAGCTGCTCGGCGAGCTCAGGAGACATGTAATTCAAAAACAGGCTGTGGAACGCCGGTGAGAATGCTGCATCGCCCACGATACCGCCGAGAATGGCGACCGCGTTAAGGCCAATTTGCACCACGGTGAAGAACATACCGGGGTTTTCCTGCATTTTCAGGATGCGTTGCGCATTCACATTGCCTTCATCGGCCAGCAGCTTGAGTTTGATTTTACGGGAGGCAGCCAGCGAGATCTCGGATATCGAGAAAAAGGCGCTGACGGCAATCAGGCAAAGTATTACTAAAATACTGTTTAACATATCTTATCCGACCGTTAAGGCCAGATCCTCGGAAGGGAAGTTGAACGTCGTGTGGAATACACTAAAAACCGGCCCGAAGGCACTGGACCGGCGAATTCGCAGCTAGTATAGCGTAAAAGAGTGTAAATTCGCCAGTGGGCGCATTTTGCTTAACGGGGAAGGTCAATCCAGCGGCGCTGCGCCGAGGATTGATAAAGGGCGTTGACCATTCTCAGCGATACCGCCGCATCGTGAATATCGGCCCCGCCGTATTGTGTCGGGTCGAGGATTGCCGTATAGAAATCGTTGATGGCCTGGCGATGGCTGTCGCCCCAGTAGCGTTTGACGTTGCCGTGGGGCAGCTCGTCATTAACGAGCGCTGTGCGTTGCTCATCGACCACCTGCCAGAGCGTGCTGCGTTCGAGCTGTAAAAAGCCGCGCTCGAAGTGGATCTCCAGCGCCAGTGGGGAATCAGTGGTGTAGCAGTTGGTGGCGTAGAAAATGCCGCGCGCGCCGTTGTTGAACGCCATCGTTGCCATCGCCGAATCTTCGGTTTCGATAAGCGATTCAAGCAGGCTGGTTTCCACCACCCCCTTAATGCGCCGCACGCCGCCGGCAAACCACTGCATCAAATCCAGCGTATGAATCGCCTGATTTATCAACAGGCTGCCGCCCTCTGTTGCCCAGCGGCCACGCCACGGGCTTTCGTTATAATACGCGCCGTGGCGGTGCCAGGTCAGGCTGGCTTTGATGCTTAACATGTTGCCAAGCGCACCGTCCTGAATAATCTGGCGGATGCGCTGGCTGGTGGGATTAAGGCGATTCTGGTAGCAGACCGCAAGCTGCGTATCGGCACGCTCGACCGCGGCCTGGATCTGCGCCAGTTCACTCCCATTCATGGCGACTGGCTTTTCACTAAAAACGTGTTTGCCCGCCGCCAGTGCGGCGATAATCATCTCCCGGTGCAGATGATGGGGTGTACAGATGTGCACCACATCGACGTCTGCATCGGCCAGCAGGTCGCGGTAGTCGGCGTAAAAGCGGCAATTATACTTTTCTGCCAACGCCCGGCCCTTGTCGATATCCGTATCAACAAGTGCGTACAACCGGGCTTGCGGGTGCTGGAGTATCGGCTCTGCATGGCAGCCATGAATGGCGCCTGCGCCGATAATCGCTGCATGAATGGGTTCCATCGTGCCTCCGTTAGGCCTGTGCGTTAGCCAGCATTTGCGCCTTCACGCACAGCTCGGCGGCTTTAAACGTGTGTTCCTGCGTCATGGCATTTTCGGTGCGGTTCAGACAATCAAGAATCAACTGGTCGAAGTAGGGGAAGCCCACTTTGCCCGCCACCGGATAGCGGAATTCGCCCTCTTTGTTGACCAGATAAACCACATCCTGCTCCTGACGGGTGATATCGACATACTTGCGAATTTCGATATAGCCCTCGGTCCCGAGCAGCGTCAGGCGACCGTCGCCCCAGCTTGAAAGGCCGTCCGGCGTGAACCAGTCGCAGCGGAAGTAGCCGGTTGCGCCGTTGTCGCCCGCCAGCATCGCGTCGCCGAAATCTTCAAACAGCGGATATTGCGGATGATTAACGTTGCGCACCTGGCTTGCCACCACACGGGCGTTGCGGTTGCCGGTATAAAAGAGGAATTGCTCAATCTGATGGCTGCCTATATCGCACAGAATGCCGCCGAACAGGGCTTTATCGTAGAACCATTCCGGGCGGCCTTCGCCTTCACGGTGCGGGCCAACGCCGAGGGTTTGCATTACGCGGCCAATCGCCCCTTGTTCCACCAGTTGCCCGGCGAAGACGGCGCTTTCAACGTGCAGGCGTTCGCTGTAATACACCGCGTATTTACGCCCGGTTTCCTGCACTTTGCGTTTTGCCTGCTCCAGTTGCGCCAGGGTGGTCAGCGGCGCTTTATCGGTGAAATAATCTTTGCCTGCATCCATCACTTTCAGGCCGAGCGGGCAGCGCTCGGAAGGCACGGCGGCACCTGCAACCAACTGTACGCTGGTGTCGGTCAGAATGGTTTCCAGAGAATCAGCCACCTTCACCTGCGGATACTGCTCGACGAATTTTGCCACTTTAGCCGGGTCGGGATCGTACACCCACTTCAGCGTTGCGCCCGCTTCAATCAGGCCGTTACACATGCCATAGATATGGCCGTGGTCCAGTGCGGCGGCGGCAATGATAAATTCACCCGGCGCAACCACCGGCTGCGGTTTGCCCACCGGGGCGTAGTTCATTCCGTCTTTGATGCTCATTGTTGTGTTCCTTTATGGCTGCGGTGCAGGGTTTTCCCCCTCACCCTAACCCTCTCCCTCAAGGGAGAGGGGACCGGTTTTCTCCCTCTCCCTGCGGGAGAGGGCCGGGGTGAGGGCATTACCAGGTTCCGGACGCGTCCAGGGTTTTACTCTCGACGTTTTTATCAACTGACGTTGCAATCCGCTCATCCAGCAGTTGTTTAAACAGCGCTTCATCCAGTGGCAGATCGACCCAGTTGTCCGTCCAGGTGGAAAGGTGCATGGCGTTAGAGAGCGTCAGGCCGTGAATACCTTCCTGACCCGGTGCCAGCAGCGGCGTGCCGTGCAACACGGCGGCAGCGAAGTTGGCAGTAATCACATGATGATCGCTGCACTCCGGCGCTACCGGAATAGTCACTTCCCAGCACTCTGGTTCGCCAAAGCCGTTCTGCCAGCGGGCATTGAACTCGGTTTCCGATTCACGCAGTCGCCAGAAGCGCAGCTTGCCCTCTTCAACGACCACTTTGCCGCGATCGCCAGCGATTTCCAGACGGTTGGTGCCGGGGGCTTCTGCGGTGGTGGTGATGAATACGCCCGTCGCGCCGTTGGCGTACTCCGCGTAGGCAGTCACCTCGTTCTCGACTTCAATCTGACGATGTTTGCCGAACTGGCAGAACGCGCGCACGCGTACCGGCATGCCGACCAGCCATTGCCAGAGGTCAAGCTGGTGCGGGTCCTGATTGAGCAGCACGCCGCCGCCTTCGCCTTTCCAGGTGGCGCGCCAGCCGCCCGAGTTGTAGTAGCTTTGCGAGCGATACCAGTTGGTGATTATCCAGTTAGAGCGACGAATTTCGCCCAGTTCGCCGCTGTCGATCAGATCTTTCACTTTCTGATACAGCGGGTTAGGGCGCTGGTTGAACATCATGCCAAACACCACATTGCAGCCGCGCGCGAATTCGTTCATCTCGCGTACCTGCGCGGTGTAGACGCCAGCCGGTTTTTCGCACAGCGTATGAATGCCCAGGCGCATCGCCATCATCGACAAACGCGGATGCTCGTAGTGCGGCGTAGAGACAATCACTGCGTCAATGAGTCCGCTTTGCAGCATCTCCTGCGCATCGCTAAACAGCGCGACTTCTTCGCCCACTAACGCGCGAATGGTCGCGTGTTTTTCAGGATTGTTGTCGCACACCGCCGTCAGGCAGGCCTCTTTGACCGTTCCCGCCAGCAGATAGCGGGCGTGAACCGTGCCGATATTCCCCACACCAATAATGCCAAACCGTACCTTCTTCATGCTGTACCTTGCGTCGTAAAAAGGGTTGATGTCTGCAACATAGAAAAGGCGAAACGGGGCGACAAACGGATTTTGTGAGAATGCTCGCAGGGAAAGCAGGAATATGGGCGAAAGGGTAAAAAAAGGTTTTAAAATCAGCTTACTGGTTCTGCAAATATTTGCAGAATTTGATTGCGAGCGAGATCACATCATGTCCGGCAAGCTGAAAATGAAGCAGATCGCCACCCAAACGGGCTACTCCATCAGCACCGTTTCGCGCGTGCTGAGCGGGAAATCGTACACCAGTGAAAAAGCGCGGGCGGCGATAGTGAAATGCGCGCGGCGTTTAGGCGTGCTGGAAGAGATGGCGAGCGGGCGTTTGCTGATTAACGGCATCGCCGTGTTTGCGCCGGCGCGGACGTTTACCGCTAACGGCGACACTTTTTATCAGGAAGTGACCAAAGGCATTGCTGACGCCGTGGCCCCGCACGACGTGTATCTCTCCTGGTGCGGACTCGAGGAGCGGCAGGCGGACATTCGCCTGTTCCTCGATAAGACCGGCAGTAAGCACATCAATGCGATCATTATTATCGGCACCGACGACCCGACTATTTTCAAGCTTGCTGCCAGCCTGAATAAACCCTGCGTGCTGATTAATTCTCATGACAAAGAGATGGCGCTCGATGCGGTATCGCCGGATCACCACGCCATTGGTTACAGCGCGCTGCGTCATCTGTTTGAGAACGGTCATCGGCGCGTGTTATCACTTACCTGTTTGCGGCGCGAAACGCTCTATACGCGTCTGGAAGGGATAAAACAGGCTTATCGCGACTACCACGTGCCGTTTGATCCGGAGCAGTCTTTGATTGTCACGGAAGGATTTTCAGCGCATGAAGCGGAACAGGCGTTGGACGCCTGGCTGAGTTGTCACCCGCGCGACCTCTGGCCCGAGGCGATTTTCCCCGGAAGTTCAGGGATGACGGTGGGCGTGCAGCGTGTGCTGACGCGTCATGGACTGCGCGTGCCGCAGGATATTTCTCTATTGACCACTGATTTTGGCTGGCACCTGAAAAATGCCCAGGTGACGGGCGTTGAAGTGCCGTGTCGGGAACTCGGTATCGAAGCCGTGCATCTGTTGCAAACCCGGCTGAATCGCCCGCAGGCGCCCATTTTCAATTTGCTGTTGCAGGGTAAAACGCGCGAAGCGGGCAGCGTGGTCAGCGCCACGCGACATACGGCCCGCGCGGCGATTTCTCCGTAGCGTTATGCCAGTTGAGGCGGCAGGCAGACGCCAATTCCACCGATACCGCAGTAGCCATACGGATTTTTGTGCAGATACTGCTGGTGGTCATCTTCCGCATAGTAGAACGGTTTGGCGGTGGCAATTTCTGTGGTAATGCGGCGATTGTCGCCCGCATTTTTCATTGCGGCCTGGAAGCGTTCGGCGCTGGCGTGCGCTTCGCGCTCCTGCTCCGGCGTCAGCACATATATCGCGGAGCGATACTGCGTACCGTGGTCGTTTCCCTGCTGCATGCCCTGCGCCGGGTCGTGATTTTCCCAGAATACCTGCAACAGTTGCGCATAGCTGATAACGGATGGATCATACACCACGCGTACTGCCTCGGCGTGTCCGGTCTGCCCGGAGCAGACTTCGCGGTAGGTCGGATTCGGTGTATAACCGCCGCTGTAGCCAGCCGCCGTGCTGTACACGCCAGGAAGCTGCCAGAACAGGCGCTCAACGCCCCAGAAGCATCCCATCGCGAAAATCGCCACTTCCATTCCATCCGGAATATTCGTCATTGAGTGACCGTTAACGGCGTGTAACGTATCCACAGGCATCGGCGTATTGCGTCCTGGGAGCGCATCCGATTGAGACACAAGGTGATTTTTCTCAAATAAGCTCATAGGACGGTCTCCAGATTACGGTATGAACAGTTAAGGTTGTAACCAGGCGTGAGTTTTAACACAATAAACACGCCGAATACGTCTAGATTTAAACATAAGAATAATTTGGGGTGTTGTCTCTTTTTCAACCCGAGAATGTTTAGGGTTATTAAAAACAGAGCGCCATACGTATGAGCAGGGAATTGGTTGATACGTATCCGACGCCGTTATTGCCGTGGAAAGGCTTTCGTTTCCATTGGGGTGGAAACAGGATATTCAGGAGAAAATGTGCGACAAATCCGCCAGTTATGTGTGGTCGGTTTACTGCTGACCAGCGGTGTTGCCAGTGCAGCGAATATACGTTTGCAGGTTGAAGGACTTTCAGGGCAACTGGAAAAAAACGTTCGAGCGCAGCTCTCGACAATTCAGGGTGATGAGGTCACGCCAGATCGCCGTTTTCGCGCGCGCGTCGATGACGCCATCCGCGAAGGCTTAAAAGCGCTTGGTTATTACGAACCGACTATCGATTTTGAACTGAAACCGCCGCCGGCAAAAGGACGTCAGGTGCTACTGGCGAAAGTCACGCCGGGTGAACCGGTGCGCATTGGCGGCACCGACGTGATTTTGCGCGGTGGTGCGCGCACTGATAAAGATTATCTCGCGCTACTGAAAACGCGCCCGGCGATTGGCACGGTGCTCGATCACAGCGATTACGACGATTTCAAAAAAGGCTTAACCAGCGTTGCGCTGCGTCGCGGCTATTTTGATAGCGAATTTAAAAAGAGCCAGCTCGGCATCGCACTCGATCGCCATCAGGCGTTCTGGGATATCGATTATGACAGCGGCGAGCGTTATCGTTTCGGCGCGGTCACCTTTGAAGGCTCGCAGATTCGTGAAGAGTATCTGCAAAACCTCGTGCCGTTTAAGCAGGGCGATTATTACCAGTCCAGCGATCTGGCTGAACTGAATCGCCGCCTGTCGGCCACTGGCTGGTTTAAATCGGTGGTGGTCGCGCCAGAATTTGAAAAATCACGCAAAACGAAAGTCTTACCGCTGCATGGCGTCGTGTCGCCGCGCAGTGAAAACACCATCGAAACCGGTGTCGGTTATTCAACGGACGTCGGTCCGCGCGTGAAGGCAACGTGGAAAAAACCGTGGATCAACTCCTATGGGCATAGTCTGACGACCAGCGCCAGCATCTCATCGCCTGAGCAGATCCTCGATTTCAGCTACAAGATGCCGCTCTTAAAGAACCCGCTTGAACAGTACTATCTGGTGCAAGGGGGCTTTAAGCGTACCGACCTGAACGATACGGAAGCCGACTCCACCACGCTTGCGCTGTCGCGCTACTGGGACCTCTCCAGCGGCTGGCAGAGGGCGATTAACCTGCGCTGGAGTTTCGACCACTTTACCCAGGGTAATGTCACCAACACCACGATGCTGCTTTATCCGGGCGTGATGATTAGCCGTACCCGCTCCCGCGGCGGCCTGATGCCGACCTGGGGGGATTCCCAACGGTACTCTATCGATTACTCCAATACTGTCTGGGGATCTGATGTCGACTTCAGCGTCTGGCAGGCGCAAAACGTCTGGATTCGGACTTTATACGACAAGCATCGCTTCGTGATGCGCGGCAACCTCGGCTGGATTGAAACGGGCGATTTCGACAAAGTGCCGCCGGATCTCCGCTTTTTCGCCGGGGGCGACCGCAGTATTCGTGGCTATAAATACAAATCGATCTCGCCGGAATACGATGATGGCAAACTGAAAGGGGCCTCGAAGCTGGCGACAGGCTCGGTTGAGTATCAATACAACGTCACCGGTAAGTGGTGGGGCGCGGTGTTCATGGACGGCGGTGAAGCGGTGAGCGATATTCGCCGCAGTGACTGGAAAACCGGCGCGGGCGTCGGCGTTCGCTGGCAGTCTCCTGTGGGGCCGGTCAAGCTCGATGTTGCCGCACCGCTGGGCGACAAAGACGAGCATGGATTACAGTTCTACATCGGTCTGGGGCCTGAATTATGAGTTTATGGAAGAAGATAAGCCTCGGCGTACTGATTTTTATCGTGCTGCTTATTGGGGCCGTCGCGTTTCTGGTTGGCACCACCACAGGTTTGCATCTGCTGTTTAATGCGGCGAACCGCTGGGTACCGGGGCTGGAAATCGGCCAGGTGACCGGCGGCTGGCGCAATTTGACGCTGAAAAATGTGCGCTATACCCAGCCTGGTGTGGCGGTGAACGCGGGTGAGTTTCATCTGGCGGTAAAAACCGAATGCCTGTGGAGCAGCAGCCTGTGCGTGGACGACATCGGCCTGCGTGACGTCAACGTCGCCATCGACAGCAGCAAAATGCCACCATCAGCGACGCCTGCGGAAGAGGAAGAGAGCGGCCCGCTGAATCTCTTTACGCCGTATCCAATCACTCTCAGCCGCGTGTCGCTCAACAATGTGAACATCAAAATCGACGACACCACCGTGTCGGTGATGGATTTCATGACCGGGCTGAACTGGCAGGAGAAAAACCTGACGCTGACGCCAACCACGCTGCAAGGGCTGCTGATCGCCCTGCCGAAAGTGGCGGACGTGGCGCAGAAAGAGGTGGTTGAGCCGAAGATTGACAACCCGCAGCCGCAGGAAAAACCGCTCGGCGAGACGATGAAAGATCTCTTCTCGAAACCGGTGCTGCCGGAGATGACCGATGTGCATCTGCCGCTCAATCTGAATATCGAATCTTTCAGCGGCGAACAACTGCGCATTACCGGCGATACGGACCTGACGGTGTACAAAATGCTGCTGAAGGTGAGCAGCATCGACGGCAACATGAAGCTGGATACGCTGGATATCGACTCCAGCCAGGGGACGGTAAATGCCACCGGTACCGCGCAACTGACCAACGACTGGCCGGTGGATATCACCCTCAACAGCACCCTGAACATCGAGCCGCTGAAGGGCGAGAAAATCAAACTTAAGCTGGGCGGTGATGTTCGCAAGCAACTGGAACTGGGCGTGAATCTCTCCGGCCCGGTGGATATGTCACTGCGCGCGCAAACGCAACTGGCCGAAGCCGGGTTGCCGCTGAATCTTGAAGTGACCAGCAAACAGCTGTACTGGCCATTTACCGGCGAGAAGCAGTTCCAGGCCGACGATCTGAAACTGAAACTCAGCGGCAAAATGACCGACTACACGCTGTCGTTCGCGACGGCAGTGAAAGGTCAGGGCGTGCCGCCCGCCAACATCAAACTGGATGCGAAAGGCAATGAGCTTCAGGTTAATCTCGATAAACTCACCGTGGCGGCGCTGGAAGGCACCACCGAGCTGAAAGCCCTGCTCGACTGGCAGCAGGCGATCAGCTGGCGCGGTGAGCTGGCATTACACGGCATCAACACGGCAAAAGAAGTGCCGGAATGGCCGTCGAAGCTGGATGGCCTGATCAAAACTCAAGGCAGCCTGTACGGCGGTACCTGGCAGATGGATGTCCCGTCGCTGAAAATCACCGGCAACGTGAAGCAGAACAAAGTGAACGTTGACGGCTCCCTGAAGGGCAACAGCTATATGCAGTGGACCATTCCAGGTCTGCATCTGGAGCTGGGGCGCAACAGTGCGGACGTGAAAGGTGAGTTGGGCGTTAAAGATCTCAATCTCGACGCCACCATCGATGCGCCGAATCTGGATAACGCCTTACCGGGGCTGGGTGGCACGGCGAAAGGTCTGGTGAAAGTGCGCGGCACGGTGGAAGCACCGCAGTTGCTGGCGGACATCACCGCGCGTGGCCTGCGCTGGCAGGAGCTGACTGTCGGTCAGGTACGCGTGGAAGGCGATGTGAAATCCACCGACCAGATCGCGGGCAATCTTGATGTGCGCGTCGAGCGCATTGCACAGGCTGGTGTGGATATCAGCCTCGTGGATCTCAGTGCCAAAGGTAGCGAGAAACAGCACACGCTGAATCTGCGCATCAACGGTGAACCGGTCTCCGGGCAACTGGCGCTGGCGGGCAGTTTTGATCGCAAAGAAGAGCGCTGGAAAGGTTCGCTGAGCGATACCCGTTTCCAGACGCCGGTCGGCCCGTGGTCGCTGTCTCGCGCCATCGCGCTCGATTACCGTAACAAAGAGCAGAAAATCAGCGTTGGCCCGCACTGCTGGACTAACCCGAATGCCGAGCTTTGCGTGCCGCAGAGCATCGACGCCGGGGCGACGGGGCGTGCGCAGGTGAACCTTAACCGTTTCGACCTGGCGATGCTCAAACCGTTTATGCCGGAAGAGACGCAGGCCAGCGGCGTGTTCAGCGGTAACGCCGATGTGAGCTGGGACACGACCAAAGAAGGCCTGCCGCAGGGGAAAGTGACGCTCAACGGGCGTAACGTGAAGGTCACTCAGATCGTCAACGACGCGCCGTTACCGGTGGCATTCGACACGCTGAATCTCAATGCGGATCTGCACAACAACCGCGCCGAGCTGGGCTGGATGATTCGCCTGACCAATAACGGGCAACTTGATGGACAGATTCAGGTTACCGATCCGCAGGGGCGGCGTAACCTGGGCGGCAACGTCAACATCCGCAACTTCTCGCTGGCGATGATTAACCCTATCTTCGCAAAAGGCGAGAAAGCGGCGGGCACACTGAACGCCAACCTGCGTCTCGGTGGCGACGTTCAGGGGCCACAGCTGTTTGGGCAAATGCAGCTCAACGGCGTGGATCTCGACGCTAACTTCATGCCGTTCGATATGCAGCCGAGTCAGATTGCAATGAACTTCAACGGCACGCGCTCCACGCTGCAAGGGGAAGTGGTCACACAGCAGGGGAGCATTAGCCTCAGCGGCAACGCCGACTGGACGCAGATCGACAACTGGCGCGCCAGCGTGGCGGCGAAAGGCAGCCGGGTACGTATTACCGTGCCGCCGATGGTACGCCTCGACGTTTCGCCGGATGTGGTGTTTAACGCCACGCCAAGCCTGTTTACCCTCGACGGCAGCGTTGATGTGCCGTGGGCGCGCATTGTGGTGCATGACGTACCGGAAAGTGCGGTGGGCGTCTCCAGCGATGAAGTGATGCTCAACGATCAACTACAGCCGGAAAACCCGAAAACTGCGTCGATCCCGATCAACAGTAACCTGACCATTCACGTCGGCAACAACGTGCGTCTGGATGCGTTTGGGCTGAAAGCGCGACTGACCGGTGACCTGAAAGTGGCGCAGGATAAACAGGGGCTCGGCCTGAATGGGCAAATTAACATTCCGGAAGGGCGCTTCCACGCCTACGGCCAGGATTTAATTGTGCGTAAAGGCGAGCTGCTCTTCTCCGGCCCGCCGGACCAGCCGTTGCTGAACATCGAAGCGATCCGTAACCCGGACGCCACCGAAGATGATGTGACCGCCGGTATTCGCGTCACCGGTCCGGCAGACCAGCCGAAGGCCGAAGTCTTCTCTGACCCGGCGATGTCGCAACAGATGGCCCTCTCTTACCTGGTTCGTGGACAGGGGCTGGACAGCGATCAGAGCGACAGTGCCGCGATGACATCCATGCTTATTGGCCTGGGGGTTGCACAAAGTGGCCAGGTTGTGGGTAAAATCGGCGAGACATTTGGCGTAAGCAATCTGGCGCTGGACACGCAAGGGGTGGGTGACTCATCTCAGGTGGTGGTCAGCGGCTACGTACTGCCAGGTCTACAGGTGAAATATGGTGTCGGGATCTTTGACTCCTTAGCGACTCTCACGTTACGCTACCGCCTGATGCCTAAGCTATATCTGGAAGCGGTGTCTGGTATCGACCAGGCGCTTGATTTGCTCTATCAGTTTGAGTTTTAGCAATGCGAATATTTGTATACGGCAGTTTGCGGCGTAAACAAGGCAACAGCCACTGGATGACCAACGCCCAGTTGCTGGGCCAGCACAGCGTAGCCGACTATCAACTGTACAGCCTGGGCCACTATCCAGGCGCAGTGCCGGGAAAGGGCACAGTACACGGTGAGGTTTACCGGGTTGATGCGGCGACGATGGCTGAACTTGACGAGCTACGCACCAAAGCGGGTGAATATGCTCGTCACCTTATCCAAACGCCATACGGTAGTGCCTGGATGTACGTCTATCAGCGCCCGGTTGATGGGCTGCCGCTGATAGAAAGCGGAGACTGGTTAGACAAAGACCAGTATTAATCCTCATAACGCCACCTTCGGGTGGCGTTGTTTTTTGTGCGCCGCAACGTGCTTATTCTGCAACGCATTTTCGTGTTCTCTTCATTTCACATTGCGCTTTCCAGACTTAATAAAATCCTAAAAACCGTGCTGGCGCGTTTTATACAGAAAAGGCAAACTCGTCATGAACCTGCTGGGTTATACTTTGTATAACTTAAGGAGGCGATATGCACGTAACCATTAAGAAATGGGGAAACAGTATGGGGATGGTCATTCCAGGCACCGTCGTCAAGGAGCTGAATCTGTCCGTCGGGCAGAACATGGAGGTCAATGTGAAAGAACACCAAATCATTCTGACGCCGCTGAAGCGGCACTATTCGCTGGATGCGCTGCTGGCCCAGTGCGACATCAATGCGCCCGCGTTAAGCGAAGAAGAGCTTTGGGGGCAAAGCGGTCCGCAGGGTGACGAAGTATGGTAAAAAGCACCTTGTTTGCGCGCGGTGATATTGTGCTGGTGGGGTTTGACCCCGCGAGTGGGCACGAACAAAAGGGCGAAGGGCGTCCTGCATTAGTGCTCTCTGTCGGCACTTTTAATCGCTTAGGAATGGTGCTTGTCGCACCTGTTACCCGTGGTGGAAACCACGCACGCTATGCCGGTTTTGCGGTTCCGCTGAGCTGCAAAACCGGCTACGTTAGCGGTGTTGTGTTGGTTAATCAGTTCCGCATGATGGATCTTAACGCGCGTGGCGCAAAGAAGCTGGGTGAGGCGAGCGCGGAAGTGATGGAAGATGTGTTACTTCGGGCGCAGGCAATTCTTGATTAGGTGGAGTACGCGGTGATGCCTTCGGGCATAAAAAAACACCGTCGAAGCGGTGTGAGACTGATGACGAACGCAAACATTGCCTGATGCGCTACGCTTATCAGGCCTACAAGGTTTCTGCAATAAATTGAATTTGCACTATTTTGTAGGCCGGATAAGGCGTTAGCCGCATCCGGCAATGCTGATACTCAGGCATAAAAAAACACCGCCGAAGCGGTGTCTTTTATCACGCAGAAAGAAATCTTATTTCTTCGCACGTTCGAAGGAAGCAATGATTTCCGCTTTAGCCGCTTCAGCATTGTCCCAACCGTCAACTTTAACCCATTTGCCTTTTTCGAGGTCTTTGTAGTGCTCGAAGAAGTGGGTGATCTGCGCTTTCAGCAGTTCCGGCAGGTCGTTCACATCTTTGATGTGATCGTATTCTTTGCTCAGTTTGGTGTGCGGTACTGCAACCAGTTTGGCATCTTCGCCAGACTCGTCGGTCATTTTCAGCACGCCAACCGGACGGCAGCGAATCACAGAACCCGGTTCCAGCGGATACGGCGTCGGGACCAGTACGTCAACCGGGTCACCGTCCAGAGACAGGGTGTGGTTGATGTAACCGTAGTTGCACGGATAGAACATCGCAGTGGACATGAAGCGGTCAACGAACAGTGCGCCGCTCTCTTTGTCGACTTCGTATTTGATAGGATCCGCATTCGCCGGGATCTCGATAACGACGTAGATATCTTCCGGCAGATCTTTACCCGCTGGGACGTTGAGTAAGCTCATGTCTGTTTCCTTTAAAATGTATGGCAAACAAGTGGCGGGTATTATAGCCAACTCGCAGTGAAAGTCTTGACCTGTTTTATCTCTTCTCTAACCGACAATGCCTTTTTCAGCACCTTCCGATGACTCTAAAATCCATAAAGTTAGCCGCATCCTGAATAAAATTGTGAAACCGTTTACATTGATGCCTTTACGCACTCCGTATCGTACGAAAATTCTGCAATATCAAGCATCGCCTGATCCCTTGTTCCTCCTCAGCTCCTGCCAATACTGACAATTAACATTACATTCACTTTCCTGAATTGTGATGTAACGCATTCTGTTACATTTACCATTGTCTATAGTTTGTCCGCAGGCGTGTTTTTCACCAACAATAACCCTACGAGGATAACTTTATGTGGAAGCGCTTACTTCTTGTCACAGCAGTTTCCGCAGCCATGTCGTCTATGGTCATGGCTGCCCCTTTAACAGTGGGATTTTCGCAGGTAGGTTCTGAATCCGGCTGGCGCGCGGCGGAAACCAACGTTGCGAAGAGTGAAGCGCAGAAGCGCGGTATCACCCTGAAAATCGCAGATGGTCAGCAGAAACAAGAGAACCAAATCAAAGCGGTACGCTCGTTCATCGCCCAGGGCGTAGATGCCATCTTCATTGCCCCAGTCGTCGCCACAGGTTGGGAGCCGGTGCTGAAAGAAGCGAAAGAGTCGCAGATCCCGGTGTTCCTGCTCGACCGCTCCATTGATGTGAAAGACAAATCGCTCTACATGACCACCGTCACGGCAAATAACGTCCTCGAAGGGCAGTTGATTGGCGAATGGCTTGCTAAAACCGTCGATGGCAAACCGTGTAACGTCGTCGAACTGTAAGGCACTGTCGGTGCGAGCGTGGCGATTGATCGTAAGAAAGGGTTCGCCGAAGCCATTGCTAAAGCGCCAAATATCAAAATTATCCGTTCTCAATCCGGCGACTTTACCCGCAGTAAGGGGAAAGAAGTGATGGAAAGCTTCATCAAGGCCGAGAACAACGGCAAGAACATCTGCATGGTTTACGCCCATAACGACGACATGGTGATCGGCGCGATTCAGGCGATTAAAGAAGCCGGGCTGAAGCCGGGCAAAGATATCCTCACCGGTTCTATCGACGGCGTACCGGATATCTATAAAGCAATGATTGCCGGTGAAGCAAACGCCAGCGTGGAGCTGACGCCAAACATGGCTGGCCCGGCGTTTGATGCGCTGGAGAAATTCAAAAAAGACGGCACCTTGCCGGAAAAAGTGACCGTCACCAAATCGACGCTTTACCTGCCGGATACGGCAAAAGAAGAGTTAGAGAAGAAGAAAAATATGGGGTATTGAGTTTGGCCCCTCACCCCGGCCCTCTCCCGCAGGGAGAGGGAGAAAACCGGAGCAGGACCCAACCATTATGCACATTCTATCCCCTCTCCCGCAGGGAGAGGGTTAGGGTGAGGGGGAAACCATGAGCACCAACCAACACCAGGAAATCCTCCGCACTGAAGGATTAAGCAAATTCTTCCCCGGCGTCAAAGCGCTGGATAACGTCGATTTCAGTCTGCGGCGCGGCGAAATCATGGCGCTGCTCGGGGAAAATGGCGCGGGGAAATCGACGCTCATCAAAGCCTTAACCGGCGTATATCACGCCGATCGCGGCACAATCTGGCTGGATGGCAATACCATCTCGCCCAAAAACACCGCTCACGCCCAACAGCTGGGTATCGGCACCGTGTATCAGGAAGTGAACCTGCTGCCCAATATGTCGGTAGCGGATAACCTTTTCATTGGTCGCGAGCCGAAACGCTTCGGTTTTCTGCGCCGCAAAGAGATGGAAAAGCGCGCCACCGTGCTGATGGAATCCTACGGCTTTTCGCTGGATGTCCGCGAGCCGCTCAACCGCTTTTCCGTGGCGATGCAGCAAATCGTGGCGATTTGCCGCGCTATCGCTCTCTCCGCCAAAGTGCTGATCCTCGATGAACCGACCGCCAGCCTCGACACCAAAGAGGTGGAGATGCTGTTCACGCTGATGCGCCAGCTGCGCGATCAGGGCGTCAGCCTGATCTTTGTGACCCACTTCCTCGATCAGGTCTACGCGGTGAGCGATCGCATTACCGTGCTGCGCAACGGCGCGTTTGTGGGCTGCCGGGAAACGCGCGAGCTTCCGCAGATTGAACTGGTGAAAATGATGCTCGGCCGCGAACTGGACACTCACGCATTGCAGCGTGCAGGCCGTACTTTGCTGAGCGATAAACCGATCGCTGCGTTTGAAGGATTTGGCAAAAAGGGCACTATCGAACCGTTCGATCTTCAGGTGCGCCCTGGTGAGATCGTCGGTCTGGCCGGATTGCTCGGTTCCGGGCGAACCGAAACGGCGGAAGTGATCTTCGGCATCAAACCCGCCGATAGCGGCAGCGCGACGATCAAAGGCAAACGCCAAACCCTACGATCGCCGCATCAGGCGTCCTGCCTGGGGATCGGCTTCTGCCCTGAGGATCGCAAAACTGACGGCATTATTGCCGCCGCGTCGGTGCGCGAAAACATCATTCTGGCGCTTCAGGCGCAGCGCGGCTGGCTGAGACCCATTCCACGTAAAGAACAAAACGAGATTGCTGAGCGCTTTATCCGTCAGCTCGGTATTCGCACGCCGAGTGCTGAACAGCCGATTGAATTTCTCTCCGGCGGCAATCAGCAAAAAGTATTGCTCTCACGCTGGCTGCTGACGCGCCCACAGTTCCTGATCCTCGACGAACCCACGCGCGGGATCGACGTCGGTGCGCATGCGGAGATCATCCGCCTGATCGAAACCCTGTGCGCCGATGGGCTGGCGCTGCTGGTTATCTCATCTGAGCTGGAAGAACTGGT
Organism: Pseudocitrobacter sp. 73; assembly: GCF_008369545.1. Taxonomy (NCBI): domain Bacteria; kingdom Pseudomonadati; phylum Pseudomonadota; class Gammaproteobacteria; order Enterobacterales; family Enterobacteriaceae; genus Pseudocitrobacter; species Pseudocitrobacter sp. 73. Next base: position 25,602 of record NZ_VTZO01000009.1, read on the forward strand.
GGGCTATGCCGACCGGGTCATCATCATGCGGGATCGCCGACAGGTGGCGGAGATCCCGCTCGATAGGCTCTCCGTTCCGGCCATTATGAATGCTATTGCGGCATAAGGAGTAAACCGTGATGCCACAATCCCTACCCCAGCCAGGCCAGTCCAAACGCCGCTTCAAATGGCCGACGGGGATGCCGCAAATTATTGCGCTTATCCTGGTATTGCTGGTTGATAGCCTCGTCTCGCCGCACTTCTTACAGGTGGTGTTGCAGGATGGCCGTCTGTTCGGCAGCCCGATTGATATTCTTAACCGCGCGGCACCCGTTGCGCTACTCGCTATCGGCATGACGCTGGTCATTGCGACTGGTGGGATCGACCTCTCTGTGGGCGCGGTAATGGCGATTGCCGGGGCGACGGCGGCCTCGATGACCGTCGCCGGGCATAGTCTGCCTGTAGTGCTTCTGGCGGCGCTCGGCTCTGGCGTACTGGCGGGTTTATGGAACGGCGTTCTGGTAGCGATCCTGAAAATTCAGCCCTTTGTGGCGACGTTGATTCTGATGGTCGCCGGGCGTGGGGTCGCGCAACTGATCACCACCGGGCAAATCGTCACCTTTGATTCGCCGCCTCTGGCGTGGCTGGGCAGCGGTTCGTTGCTGCTGTTCCCGACGCCGGTGATTATCGCGCTGGCTACGCTGCTGATTTTCTGGCTGTTCACCCGTAAAACGGCGCTGGGAATGTTTATCGAAGCGGTGGGCATCAACATTCGTGCGGCGAAAAATGCCGGGGTAAATACCCGCATTGTGGTGATGCTGACCTATGTCCTGAGTGGCGTGTGCGCGGCCATCGCCGGAGTGATTGTGGCGGCGGACATTCGCGGCGCGGATGCCAATAACGCCGGGCTCTGGCTGGAACTGGACGCCATTCTGGCGGTGGTGATTGGCGGTGGTTCGCTGATGGGCGGGCGCTTTAACCTGCTGCTGTCGGTGGTGGGGGCGCTGATTATTCAGGGGATGAACACCGGGATTTTGCTCTCGGGTTTCCCGCCGGAGCTTAACCAGGTCGTGAAAGCAGTGGTGGTGCTGTGCGTGCTGATTGTCCAGTCGCCACGCTTTATAAGCATACTGAAGGGGATGCGCAGCCATGATAAAACGTAATTTACCGCTGATGATCACGCTCGGCGTCTTCATCCTCGGCTATCTCTACTGCCTGACCCAGTTTCCCGGCTTCGCCTCAACGCGGGTGATTTGCAATATTCTCACTGACAACGCCTTTCTGGGGATCATTGCGGTCGGCATGACGTTTGTGATCCTTTCAGGTGGGATCGATCTCTCGGTCGGGTCAGTGATCGCCTTTACCGGCGTGTTCCTCGCCAAAGCGATCGGTTTCTGGGGGATCTCACCGCTGCTGGCTTTCCCGCTGGTGCTGGTGATGGGCTGCGCGTTCGGCGCATTTATGGGGCTGCTGATTGATGCGCTGAAAATCCCGGCATTCATCATTACACTTGCGGGGATGTTCTTCCTGCGCGGCGTCAGCTATCTGGTCTCTGAAGAGTCGATTCCGATTAACCATCCGGTTTATGACACGCTCTCCAGCCTTGCGTGGATGATCCCCGGCGGCGGGCGCTTAAGCGCGATGGGGCTGTTGATGCTGATGGTGGTGGTGGTGGGGATTTTCCTTGCCCATCGCACGCGATTTGGTAATCAGGTTTATGCCATCGGCGGCAGCCCGACGTCGGCGAACCTGATGGGCATTTCCACTCGCAGCACGACGATTCGCATTTATATGCTTTCAACCGGGCTGGCGACGCTGGCGGGCATTGTCTTCTCGATCTACACCCAGGCGGGCTATGCGCTGGCGGGCGTGGGTGTAGAGCTTGACGCGATTGCGTCGGTTGTCATCGGCGGCACGCTGTTAAGCGGTGGAGTAGGAACGGTGCTCGGTACGCTGTTTGGTGTGGTGATTCAGGGGTTGATTCAGACTTACATCAACTTCGACGGCACGCTCAGTTCATGGTGGACGAAGATCGCCATCGGCATTCTGTTGTTTGTCTTCATCGCCCTGCAACGTGCGCTGACCGTGTTGTGGGAAAATCGGCAGAATGCACCTGTGACAAGGGTTGCGACAAAGCAATAAAAAAGGGAGCGAGGCTCCCTTTTCATTTTTTGGCGAATTTACGCGTCCGGGAACTCACGGATAAAACGTTCAACATCGTCAACCATATGGTCATTCCCAACGAAGAACGAACGACGCTGGTGCAGGGTTTCCGGGATGATATCCAGAATACGATTCTCACCGTCGCTGGCTTTACCGCCCGCTTGTTCCGCGAGGAAGGCCATCGGGTTGCATTCGTACAGCAGGCGCAGTTTCCCTTCCGGGTGGCTGGCGGTGCTTGGGTAGAGGTAGATGCCGCCTTTCAGCAGATTGCGGTGGAAGTCCGCCACCAGTGAGCCGATATAGCGCGAAGTGTATGGGCGCTGTGTGGACTTGTCTTCTTCCTGGCAGAACTTAATGTATTTCTTCACGCCAGTCGGGAAACGAATGTAGTTACCTTCGTTAATGGAGTAGGTGTTACCTTTTTGCGGGAAGCGCATGCGCTCCTGGCTCAGGCAGAACACGCCCAGAGACGGGTCGTAGGTGAAGGCGTGGACGCCGCAACCGGTGGTGTAAACCAGCATGGTTGAGGAGCCATAAACCACGTAACCGGCAGCGACCTGCTTGTTACCCGGTTGCAGGAAATCTTCTTCAGTAACCGGCGTGCCGACAGGCGTCACGCGGCGATAGATAGAGAAAATCGTCCCGACAGAGACGTTCACATCGATGTTGGAGGAGCCGTCCAGTGGATCCATCAACACCACATATTTCGCGTGCTCACACCCTTCAAAGACCACAATCTCGTCTTCTTCTTCGGATGCAATGCCAGCGACGATATCGCGGGCGCGCAGTGCGGCTTTCAGTTTCTCGTTGGCGAACAGATCGAGTTTTTGCTGCACCTCGCCCTGAACATTTTCAGCACCGCTGGCACCCAGGATATCAACCAGACCTGCTTTGTTGATATCGCGGTGGATGATTTTGGCACCTAACTTTATTGCCGACAGTAGAGCGGTAAGCTCACCGGTCGCATGAGAAAACTCATGCTGTTTCTCGACAATAAATTCACCTAACGTTTTCATAACACTTTCCCTGCAGTTAATGTGGAGTAAAGCGACTGCAACAATCTTAACAAAGAATAAAAAGAATGCGCACAGGTGAATCGCGCCAGCAAAGTACGGAATATCCTGAAATGCATTTCTCTGCTGGCGAACATGTGGGTAAAATGTGCGGCAGATAAAAGAAGGATAGTGACGTATGCGCATTCATATTTTGGGAATTTGTGGCACTTTCATGGGCGGACTGGCAATGCTGGCTCGCTCCCTCGGCCATGAAGTAACGGGCTCGGATGCGAATGTGTATCCGCCAATGAGCACGCTGCTTGAGAACCAGGGCATTGATTTAATTCAGGGTTACGACGCCAGCCAGCTCGACCCGCAGCCGGATCTGGTGATCATCGGTAACGCCATGACGCGCGGTAATCCGTGTGTTGAAGCGGTGCTGGAAAAGAACATTCCGTACATGTCCGGCCCTCAGTGGCTGCATGATTTCGTCCTGCGCGACCGCTGGGTGCTGGCCGTTGCCGGTACGCACGGGAAAACCACCACTGCCGGTATGGCGACCTGGATCCTCGAAGCGTGCGGCTACAAGCCGGGCTTTGTGATCGGCGGCGTGCCGGGGAACTTTGAGGTTTCTGCGCGTCTGGGCGAGAGCCCGTTCTTCGTTATTGAAGCGGATGAATACGACTGCGCCTTCTTCGATAAGCGTTCTAAATTCGTGCATTACTGCCCGCGCACGCTGATCCTCAACAACCTTGAGTTCGATCACGCGGACATCTTTGACGACCTGAAAGCGATTCAGAAACAGTTCCACCACCTGGTACGCATCGTTCCGGGGCAGGGGCGCATTATCTGGCCGGAAAACGACATCAACCTGAAGCAGACGATGGCGATGGGGTGCTGGAGCGAGCAGGAGCTGGTAGGTGAACAGGGCCACTGGCAGGCGAAAAAACTGAATGCCGATGCCTCCGAGTGGGAAGTGCTGCTCGATGGCGAGGTGGTCGGTCAGGTGAAATGGGGCCTGGTGGGCGAGCACAATATGCACAATGGCCTGATGGCAATTGCTGCTGCGCGTCACGTCGGCGTTACGCCTGCAGATGCGGCAAACGCGCTGGGAACGTTCATCAACGCTCGTCGCCGCCTTGAACTGCGCGGCGAAGCCAACGGCGTGAGCGTCTACGATGACTTCGCACATCACCCGACGGCTATTCTCGCCACGCTTCAGGCGCTGCGCGGCAAAGTCGGCGGCACAGCACGCATTCTGGCGGTGCTGGAACCGCGCTCTAACACCATGAAAATGGGCGTCTGCAAAGACGATCTCGCTCCGTCACTGGGGCGCGCGGATGAAGTCTTCCTGCTTCAGCCGCAGCACATCCCGTGGCAGGTGGCCGAAGTGGCAGAAGCCTGCGTGCAGCCTGCCCACTGGAGCGCCGACGTTGACACGCTGGTGGATATGGTGCTGAAAACCGCACATCCGGGCGATCACATTCTGGTGATGAGCAACGGCGGTTTCGGCGGTATCCATCAGAAACTGCTGGACGGCCTGGCGAAAAAAGCGGAACAGCAACAACAGTAACCTCCCTCAGGTCAGGTTTCTGCGCAGCCAATCGGGAAACCGGTTGGCTTTTTTTATGGCTATTTTTGGAGGAGATCGCGGATGCTTTCGCCACATAAAATCACTTCAACAGACTCGCCACTTTTTGCGCGCGTCGATGCGCTGTACGCGCAGGCTTTTCCGTGGCATGAACAGCGCGAAGCGGCGGCCAAAACAGAGGCGCTTAATGATCCACGTTCTGCGCTGGAAGCGTGGTTCGACGGTGAGCAATTTGTGGGGATGAGCGGTAGCTGGCGACTGGGAGAGATGCTTTACATTGAGCATCTGGCGGTCGATGGCACATTGCGCTCAAAAGGTTACGGCAAGATTTTGCTGGCTGAACTCCTAACCCGCGCCCCGTTAACGGTGCTGGAAATTGATCCGCTTACCACGGAAATTGCCCACCGGCGGCTACGGTTTTATGAATCAATGGGGTTTATCGCGAATCCGTGGGCGCACGCGCACCCGACGTATCATCAAGGGATTGCCGACCATGAACTGGTGGTGCTGAGTTACCCGCAGGGGATCGATGCGGCGGGGTATCAGCGGTTCAATGAGGGGTTGTGCGGAGTGGTGATGGGGCTGAAACAACCCTCACCCTAACCCTCTCCCTGAAGGAGAGGGAACCGTCCGCACCTGTTTTCTCCCTCTCCCTGTGGGAGAGGGCCGGGGTGAGGGGGAACAAACCTGCTCCCGCCTTACCCTTCGTTCTCCGCCAGCTCGCGCAGATACTGGAAAATCAGACGCGAAGACTTCGGCGGCTTATTCCCTTCTTTCTCTTTCTTCGCGTTGCGGATCAGTGAACGCAGTTGCTGACGGTCAGCTGTCGGCCACAGATTCAGCACTTCATCCATTGCTTCATCACCGTTATCAATCAGACGATCGCGCAGCTGTTCCAGTTTATGGAACAGGGCAACCTGCTGGTTGTGGCGGTTCTTCAGCTTATCCAGCGCCTGGCGAATCGGCTCGACGTCACGGCTACGCAACATTTTGCCAATCAGCTGCATCTGGCGGCGGCGACCTTCTTTCTTGATGCGCTGCGCCAGCTCAATGGCGGCACGCAGGTCATCATCGAGCGGGATTTTATCCAGCGCGTTTTTACCCAGGTCGACGATCTCACCGCCAAGCTGCTTCAGCTCTTCGGCGTCACGTTTAATTTCACTCTTGCTGACCCAGATAATTTCATCATCTTCGTCTTCGATATCATCACCGGGGACGTCGTCGAGCCAGTCTTCGGGCTGCTTTGTCATTTCAGGCTCCTTAAAAAAGAGGCTAATACTAACAGCTTGGGCGCACACTGAGAAAGGGTTCTCTGTTAGACTTCAGGTAACTTTACCTAACATTATGGCATTGGCGATGAAAGTAATCACACAAGTTGCAGAACAGCGTATTGCGCTGGAAAAAGCTGTCTCCACCGCACTGGAACTGGCATCAGGCAAATCAGATGGTGCTGAAGTCGCGGTGAGTAAGACCACGGGCATTGGCGTCAGCACCCGTTATGGTGAAGTGGAAAACGTTGAATTTAATAGCGATGGCGCGCTTGGCATCACCGTGTATCACCAGAATCGTAAAGGCAGCGCGTCCTCAACCGATCTCAGCCCGGACGCCATCGCGCGTACCGTTCAGGCGGCGCTGGATATCGCGCGTTATACCTCGCCAGACCCGTGTGCGGGCGTTGCAGAAAAAGATCTGCTGGCTTTCGATGCGCCGGATCTCGACCTGTTCCACCCGGCTGAAGTGACGCCGGATGAGGCGATTGAATACGCCGCGCGCGCAGAACAGGCGTCGCTGAAGGCCGATAAACGCATCACCAATACCGAAGGCGGCAGCTTTAACAGCCACTACGGCATCAAAGTGTTCGGTAACAGCCACGGCATGCTGCAAAGCTACTGCTCGACGCGCCACTCGCTCTCAAGCTGTGTTATCGCCGAAGCCGACGGCGATATGGAACGCGACTACGCCTACACCATTGGCCGCGCGCTGGGCGACCTGCAAACGCCGGAGTTTGTCGGCGAAGAGTGCGCCCGCCGCACGCTGGCGCGTCTGTCGCCGCGTAAGCTTTCTACCATGAAAGCGCCGGTGATTTTTGCCAATGAAGTGGCGACCGGTCTGTTTGGCCACCTGGTTGGTGCGATTGCCGGTGGCTCGGTGTATCGCAAATCGACCTTCCTGCTCGATTCCCTCGGTAAGCAGATCCTGCCGGAGTGGCTGACTATTGAAGAGCACCCGCACCTGCTGAAAGGGCTCGCCTCTACGCCATTTGACAGTGAAGGCGTGCGCACCGAGCGTCGCGACATCATCAAAGACGGCGTGCTGATGCAGTGGCTACTGACGAATTACTCTGCGCGTAAGCTGGGCCTTAAGAGTACCGGTCACGCGGGCGGCATTCACAACTGGCGTATCGCCGGGCGCGGCCTGAGTTTTGAAAAGTTGCTTAAAGAGATGGGCACGGGTCTTGTCGTCACCGAACTGATGGGACAAGGTGTCAGCGGCATCACCGGCGACTATTCTCGCGGTGCATCCGGTTTCTGGGTCGAAAATGGCGAGATCCAGTATCCGGTCAGTGAGATTACGATCGCAGGAAATCTGAAAGATATGTGGCGTAATATCGTCACGATTGCTGACGATATCGAAACGCGCAGCAATATCCAGTGTGGCTCCGTGCTTCTGCCGGAGATGAAAATCGCCGGGCAATAATGCCCGGTTTTTACGGACGCGCCCTGCGGCGTCTGATTGCTTAATAATAAAAAAGGAAGTGAGCAATGCGTAAAAAACTCTTAGCAATGTTAGCCGTATCCTCTCTTGCGTTGGGCGCGGCAGCACCTGCGTTCGCCGATCTCGAGGATGATATGGATACACTGGCGAAAAACCTCAAAGTGGTGGAAAGCACCTCGGATGCGACCGAGCTGAAAGCGGCGCTCACCGAAATGCGTACCGCCGCGCTGGACGCCCAGAAAGAAACCCCGCCGAAGCTGGAAAGTAAAGCGGCTGACAGCGCCGAGATGAAAGATTATCGTCACGGCTTTGACGTGCTGGTCGGGCAAATTGATGGCGCACTGAAGCTGGCCAATGAAGGCAAAGTGAAGGAAGCCAAAGCAGCGGCGGAAGAGTTTAAAGCCACGCGCAACGAGAACCACAAGAAGTTTCGTTGATTATTAGTGAGCGCCGGATGGTGGCTGAGCCTTATCCCGTAGGCCGGATAAGCGCCAGCGCCATCCGGCACTTTCACCGCACATAAGTAAACCTTATCCACTTCACATTTTCGTACAAATCCTCAATACGTATTCCGCCGCTGAACTTCCGTTTCAGAATATATTCGCGTGATGAATATCACGCTTTTCCGCCGATAACTCGTTAAAACCGCTAATTTTGTGGCACAGATCACTGGCCTCCTTCACCTTTCCACTTCGAAGTGGAAAACAACTCGCTACAAACCTGCAACCCGCGCCGTTACTTTAATCCCAGAGCCATTAACGGGGTAAGACGAGTGATGAATGCAGCGGTATTGAACAATGATGTGGAACCGGCAGCGCAAACAGAACAGCTTGCCGACACCATGCTGAAGCAGGTTTTTGACCTGTTACGCAGCCACAACATTATCCCCAACGACGTACAGGAGCAGATGCTGACTTCTCATCTGCGCGCAATGGCGCACCGGTCTGTGACCGGTGAACCGCTGCCAGAAGTAGATGCCAGCCTGTTCGACGAAATTTCACCTGAATCAATGCAACTAGCCCGCGAAGTGGTCGCTCAGTTTGGCAATCTTCCTGATGAAGAGTCCTGGCTGCTTTCCGTTCACTTCGAAGTCGCAAAAGAAAACCTTTAAGGAGCAAAACATGGAACAGATTACCGTTGTGATTGGCGATCGTTTAGGCAAAGGCCAGAAAGTGGCGGCAGGCGTTGAGAAAGCGGGTGGTCGTGCCGTGGTCGTACCGGGCGTGGCAGCAGATATGAAACTGGGTGATGTGATGAAAGCGGAAAACGCCACATTCGGCATCTCCTTCTGCGGCAGCGGCGGTGCAGGTGCGATTACCGCGCAGACCAAATATGGCTACAAAGCCAAATATGGTATGCGCTCCGTTGATGAGGGCGTGACGGCCATCAACGAAGGCTGCAACGTACTGGGCTTCGGTTTTATGGATAAAGAAGAGCTGGGCGAGCGTCTGGTACAGGCGTGGCAGAAGAAGTACGGCGCGTGAGTATGAAACAACAATTCACCAAAACGGTGAGAGTCAAAGGTAAAGGCGACGCCAAAGCGCGCGCCTTTGCCGACGCGCTAAACCATGTCCAGGCCGCGGTGATGAAGGATACACCGCACATTTTACTGCGTATTGAGCCACAGGATGTGCAGGTTGTTCATGCGTATGAAGCGGTGCGCAAAGAAGCGTTCTTATTCTTCTTTCTGCGCCGGGAAAGACGCACCTACAGCGTGGAGCTGGATGTGACCGTCAACGTGACCGCCATCAATCTCGACAACGTGGATTTCGTCACGCAGAGCTAAATCACACAGAAGGGCAGACTGATGTTCTTAATTATATTAATAAAATCGCTCATTATCGGCGGCCTGGTCGGCGTCGGTGTAGGGGCCGGTGCTGCACGCATGTTCCATGCGCCAACCACACAAGGGATGGGCGCGTTTCGTACGTTGGGGGAGCTGAACTCCTGTGAAGGCGACCCGGCGTCACACTTCTCCTTTGGTCTTGGCTTCTTCTTTAACGCCTGGGCCTCTTCCGTTGCAGCAGGTTCATTTACCCAGGACGTTGACCACCGCATCATCCCGAACTGGGGCGCGGCGGCACTGATGATTAAAAACCGCAATGTTGGCGAGACGCTGCACGATCCGAAGAAAATGGCGATTGCCTGCGGCGTGATCGGCATGCTGGTCGTTACCTTCCTCAACTTAACCGCCTCCTCAGTACCGGAATCACTCCAGGTGACCGCCGTTAAGGTCCTGGTTCCGGCAGCGAACCTGCTGGTTAACACGGTGATGCCGGTAATCTTCTGGCTGGCGGCGATTGACGCGGGCAAGAAATCGGGCTTCTGGGCGACCGTCTTTGGCGGCGCAGCGCAGATGATCATGGGGAACGCTGTACCGGGTCTGGTGCTGGGTATCCTGATTGGTAAGGGCGTTGAAGAGAGCGGCTGGAACCGCATCACCAAAGTGATGATGAGCGCTATCGTGGTGCTGTTTGTCCTGAGCGCCTTCTTCCGCGGCTTCGACATGAAGATGATCGAATCCTTCCACCTGACCGTGCCGAACTGGCTCGATCTGATCCACAGCTCGCTCAGCGGCAAATAACGGGAGCCTCGAAATGGAACAGAATAAAGGTTTTTGGTATGCCGACTGGTCGTTCCCGATCTTTGTTGGCCTGCTCTCTTCCGGCGTGTTCGCCGGGACGCACATGTACTACCTCTACGGCATTGGCGCATTTAACGAAGTGGCGTTTGTCTCGATGCTGCGTGCCGGGATTGATACCGGCGCTTACGGGGCGGTGGCGGCGTTTGGCGCAAGCTTCCTGTTTGCCCGCATCATCGAAGGTTCGCTGGTCGGGATTCTGGATATCGGCGGCGCGATTCAAACCGGCGTCGGCCTCGGTGTTCCGGCGCTGCTGCTCGGCGCGGGCATCATGTTCCCGGTGACCAACTTTATCGCTTCACTGATTACCGGTCTGGTGATTGGCCTGGCGATTGGTTACGTCATTATTCTGGCGCGTAAGTTCACCATCAATCAGAGCGACTCGACCTACGGGGCGGACGTGATGATGGGGGCAGGTAACGCCTCTGGCCGCTTCCTCGGCCCGTTGATTATTCTCAGCGCGATGACCGCATCCATTCCTATCGGTATCGGTTCCCTGCTTGGCGCGCTGCTTTTCTACCTCTGGCAGAAGCCGATTACCGGCGGTGCGATTCTGGGCGCGATGCTGTTTGGTGCGCTGTTCCCAATCGCGATTAGCTAACTGCCTGATGGCGCTTCGCTTATCAGCCCTACGAGCGGTAGGCCGAATAAGACGAAAATGCCGTCATCCGGCAATGACCCAGGCGGGCGTGAAAACGCCCGCTCTTTCAGGAGAACGAGATGTTTGATTTACTCCTGCGCGGTGCGCGCCTCGTCGACGATACCCTGACCGATATCGCCATTCAGGATGGCAAGATCCACGCGCTGGGCGACCTGACGTCACCCGCAAAGAAAACCATTGACCTGCACGGCAACTACTACGTCAGCGCGGGCTGGATTGACTCCCACGTTCACTGCTACCCGAAATCACCGATTTACCACGACGAACCCGATAGCGTCGGTATCGCCACCGGCGTGACCACCGTTATCGATGCCGGTAGCACCGGGGCAGATGACGTGGATGAATTCTATGAACTCACCCGTCAGGCGGCGACCGACGTTTATGCGCTGCTGAATATCTCCCGCGTCGGGCTGATTGCCCAGAACGAGCTGGCCAATATGGCTAATATCGACGCCGACGCGGTGCAACAGGCGGTAAAACGTCACCCTGATTTTATCGTCGGCCTGAAGGCGCGGATGAGCAGTAGCGTGGTGGGCGAAAACGGCATCACGCCGCTGGAACATGCGAAAGCCATGCAGCAAGCCAACGGCGATCTGCCGCTAATGGTGCATATCGGCAACAACCCGCCGAATCTGGATGAGATTGCCGACCTGCTGAGTTCCGGCGACATCATTACCCACTGCTATAACGGCAAACCGAACCGCATTCTTACGCCGGAAGGTGAACTGCGCGCCTCGATTACGCGCGCGCTGAAGCGTGGCGTGCGTCTCGATGTCGGCCACGGTACCGCCAGCTTTAGCTTTGAGGTAGCGAAACGCGCCATCGCAATGGGCATTCTGCCACACACCATCAGTTCCGATATCTACTGCCGTAACCGCATCGACGGCCCGGTACGATCGCTGGCGCTGGTGATGTCCAAATTCCTCGCCATCGGTCTGTCGCTGCCGCAGGTCATTGCCTGCGTCACCTCGCATGCCGCAGAAGGCTTACGTCTGACCCATAAAGGTCGCCTGGCGCCGGGGATGGACGCGGATCTGACGATTTTCACTGTGAAAGATCAACCCATGAGCCTGACCGATGCGGAAAACGTTTCGCTTCAGGCTGACAAAATTCTGGTGCCATTGGCTGCCGTTCGCGCAGGCAAAGGCTATATGACCGAACAAGGGAGTGCAGAAAATGCCTTCGATTTTTGAGAAATACCATCTAAAACAAGTCATCAACACCTCTGGCCGCATGACAGCGCTGGGTGTTTCAACCCCACGCCCGGAAGTGGTCCAGGCGGCGATGGACGGCATGAACCAGTATTTCGAGATGAAAGACCTGGTCAATAAAACTGGCGAGTACATTGCTAATTTGCTGGATGTCGAAGGGGCGACGGTGGTCTCGTGCGCCTCGGCAGGTATTGCGCAGTCCGTGGCGGCGGTGCTGGTAAAAGACAGCGACTGGCTGCTGGAAAACCTGCATGTCACGCCGATTGAAAACAACGAAATCGTTCTGCCGAAAGGTCATAACGTCAACTTCGGCGCACCAGTGGGCACCATGGTTGCGCTCGGCGGCGGCAAGCTGGTGGAAGCAGGTTATGCTAACGAATGTTCCGCAGCACAACTGGCGGCGGCAATTACCCCGCGCACGGCGGCTATCCTGTATATCAAATCGCACCACTGCGTGCAGAAAAGCATGCTCAGCGTTGAGCAGGCGGTGGTTGTCGCACGTAAACATAACCTGCCGCTGATTGTTGATGCGGCGGCGGAAGAAGATCTCCAGTGTTACTACCGTTCTGGCGCGGACCTGGTCATTTACAGCGGCGCGAAAGCCATTGAAGGGCCGACCAGCGGTCTGGTGATTGGCAAAACCCAGTACGTTGAGTGGGTGAAGCGCCAGTCGGCGGGCATTGGCCGCGCGATGAAAGTGGGCAAAGAGGGCATTCTTGGCCTGACCTGCGCCATTGAACATTACCTTACCGCAACGAAAGAGAGCGGCGCGGAGATGGTGGCGAAGATGACGCCGTTTATCGATGCACTGAATACGCTCAACGGCGTGTCCGCTCGTGTGGTCTGGGATAGCGCCGGGCGTGACATTGCGCGTACCGAAATTAAATTCGACGAAGCCGTCACCGGCATTGGCACCGGCGAGCTGGTCGATGCGCTCAAGCAGGGGCAATACGCCATCTACTTCCGTGGATATAAAGCCAATGAAGGCATTATCGAAGCTGATGTACGCAGCGTCGACCAGGCGCAACTGGACATTGTTGCCCGCCGTATTGCAGAAGTGATCAAACAGGAGATTAACGCATGAAACTGACCCCAAACTTTTACCGTGACCGCGTCTGCCTGAACGTTCTGGCGGGCAGCAAAGAAAATGCCAGCGAGATCTATGAAGCGGCGGAAGGTCATGTGCTGGTGGGCGTGCTCTCCAAAAATTACCCGGACGTGGCGAGTGCCGTGGCCGATATGCGTGATTATGCGGCGCGGATTGATAATGCACTCTCCGTAGGTCTGGGCGCGGGCGACCCGAATCAGTCGGCGATGGTCAGCGCGATTTCCGCTGAAGTGCAGCCGCAGCACGTCAACCAGGTCTTTACCGGTGTGGCGACCAGCCGTGCGTTGCTGGGCCAGAACGACACCGTGGTGAACGGTCTGGTCTCACCAACCGGCACGCCGGGTATGGTGAAAATCTCCACCGGGCCGCTGAGCAGCACCGCGCCGGATGGCATCGTGCCGGTTGAAACGGCGATCGCCCTGCTGAAAGATATGGGCGGCAGCTCAATCAAATATTTCCCGATGGGTGGCCTGAAGTGTCGTGAGGAATACAAAGCGGTGGCGGAAGCCTGCGCACGTCACGACTTCTGGCTGGAGCCAACGGGGGGGATCGATCTGGAAAACTTCAGCGAGATCCTGAAAATTGCCCTCGATGCCGGTGTAAGCAAAATCATCCCGCACATCTACAGTTCTATTATTGATAAAGCCAGCGGCAACACGCGCCCGGACGACGTGCGCGCGCTACTGGAGATGACGAAGGCGTTAGTGAAGTAATAAGGGCGCCCCCTCACCCTAACCCTCTCCCGCAGGGAGAGGGGACCGACAGTGCAAATGTGAAATACCTGCGCTGGTTTTCACCCTCTCCCTGTGGGAGAGGGCCGGGGTGAGGGGGCACCAACCACACTATTCCCAAGGAGCCATCATGCACCCATCCCACCACCTGCTTGTCGCTTCACTTTCTCTGCTTGCCACCACCGCTATCGCGCAGACGCAATACGCGTGGGTGGGCACCTACAACCCCAACGGCGAAGGCGTGTACCGCTTTACCCTCGACAGCCAAACCGGGGCGTTAAACGACAAAACGTTGGTCAGCACGTTGCCCAATGCCGCGCAGCTTACCGTCTCTGCCGATGGCAAAACCCTGTACGTGGCGAGCGAAGAAGAGAAGGGCATGGTGCAGGCGTTGCGGGTGGATGAGAAGGGCGCACTTCATGAGCTGAATCAGGTTTCATCTGGCGGCGCGGGCCCGGTGTATCTCTCGTTGACGCCTGGTGGAAAGCATCTGCTGGTGGCGAATTACGTCAGCGGTTCCGTGGCGATGTTGCCGGTGAAAGCTGATGGCAGCCTGGCGGAGGCCAGCGATTTTCATCAGGATGCGGGTGATCCCGGCGCCGCGAAACCTGTGGCTGCGGTCAAAGGCAGCTTTGCCGCCAGCGATCATAATGGCCCGCATGCTCACATGATCGCCGCCGATCCCAGCGGGAAATATGTTTATTCAACCGATCTGGGCCTCGATCGGATCTACCAGTATCGTCTGGATGAAAAGAACGGCAAGTTGATCCCCAACACGCCGCCATTCATCAATGCTTCTTCGCCGGGCGCGGGGCCGCGTCATTTTGTGTTTACAGCAAAAGGCGATGGGCTTTGGTTGATCAACGAAGAGTCTTCCACGCTGACGCATTACCGACTTGATGCAACAACCGGGCAACTTCAGGAAGGGAAAACGGTGTCGTCGCTGCCGAAAGCGTATCAGGGAACCAGCTTCGCCGCCGGGCTGGCAATCAGTGAGGACGGAAAACAGCTTTATGTTGCCAATCGCCTGCACAACAGTATTGCCCACTTCACGGTTATGAATGACGGTTCATTGATTCAAAATGATAATATATGGACGCGAGGCGACTACCCGCGCAGCCTGACGCTGGATAGCGCGGGCCGCTGGCTGTACGTGATGAATCAGCGCAGCGATAACATCACCCGTTTTCGCGTCGCGCCTGACGATGGCACGCTGACGTTTGTCCCCGAATACACATCGGTCGGCAGTCCATCGCAGATGGTGATTTCGTTTAACCCCTGAGGCGTAATAAGGAAACTGACGTGCGATTCCCCAACCAACGTTTAGCCCAACTGTTCAATTTACTGCAAAAAGAAGTTTTGCCGCAGGATGAGCTGGCTGCACGGTTGTCCGTTTCCACCCGTACCGTTCGCGCCGATATCACGGCGCTTAATGCCTTGCTGGCGAGCTACGGCGCGCAGTTTACGCTCACGCGCGGCAGCGGCTATCAGCTCAATATCAGCGACCCGAATCGCTATCAAAAACTGGAAGAAAGTGCGCCGGGCACGCTACGAATTCCGCGTACGGCAAGCGACCGCGAGCATTCTCTGGCGGTGCGCTTTCTGACATCCGCGTTTTCACTCAAGCTGGAAGACCTGGCGGATGAGTGGTTTGTCAGCCGTGCCACGCTGCAAAACGACATGATCGCTGTGCGTGAACGTTTTCAGCGGTATCAGTTGACGCTGGAGACGCGCCCGCGCCACGGCATGAAGCTGTTTGGCAGCGAAGTCTCTGTTCGCGCCTGCCTGACGGATATCCTTTGGGAACTGCCGCAGCAGGAAGGGTTTAATGCCCAACTGATGGCGGAAGCGCTTAACGCGGGGGCCGTCACCTCGCTTACCGCAACGTTGCAGGAAACGTTCACCCGCTATGCGATTCGCCTGACCGACGAAGGAGAGCGCTTTATTCGTCTTTATTGCGCGGTGGCGGTACGGCGTATCAGCGAGGGTTTCCCGCTGGCAGAGTTCGCGGCGGAAGAAGAAGTATCGCAGAATGTGCGCGAAGCGGCGCGCGATATCGCGGCGGCCATGCAGAAACTGGCGGGCAAACCGCTGGCCGACTCGGAGAAAGCCTGGTTGTGCGTGCATATCTCCGCGCGCCAGACGCAGCAGGTTTCGCCAAGCGCTATCAGTGCCGACGATGCCGAAGCGCTGGTGAACTACATCCTCAGCTACATCAATAGTCACTATAACTACAACCTGCAAAACGACGATCAGCTACATGCGGATCTGCTCACCCATATCAAAACGATGATCACCCGCGTGCGCTATCAAATCATGATCCCCAATCCGCTGCTGGACAACATTAAACAGCACTACCCGATGGCGTGGGACATGACCCTGGCGGCGGTGTCGAGTTGGGGGAAGTACACGCCGTACACCATCAGCGAAAACGAGGTTGGTTTCCTGGTGCTGCACATCGGCGTCGGGCTGGAGCGGCACTACAATATCGGCTATCAGCGTCAGCCGCGTGTCTTACTGGTGTGCGACACCAGCACGGCGATGGTGCGCATGATTGAAGCGGTGTTGCAGCGCAAATATCCACAGATTGACGTGACCGACGTGCTCTCGCTACGTGATTACGAACAGCGGGAGAGCATCAGCGAAGACTTTGTTATTTCGACCGCGCGCATCAACGAAAAAGATAAACCGGTGGTGACCATCGCCCCGTTCCCAACCGAGTTCCAGCTTGAACAAATCGGCAAACTGGTGCTGGTGGACCGCACCCGTCCGTGGATGCTGAACAAATATTTCGATGCGGCGCATTTTCGCATTATCGACGGCGATATCGACCAACAGACGTTATTTAGCGAACTTTGCGCTCAGCTTCATGATGAAGGCTTTGTTGACGCCGAGTTCCACTCTTCAGTTGTGGAGCGTGAGGCTATTGTCAGCACTATGCTAGGCGACGGCATCGCGCTGCCTCACGCCCTGGGATTGCTGGCACAAAAAACGGTGGTCTACACGGTGCTGGCACCGCAAGGAATTACGTGGGGTGAGGAAACCGCGCACGTCATCTTCCTGCTCGCCATCAGCAAACGCGAGTATGAAGAAGCGATGGCGATCTACGATATTTTCGTCACCTTCCTGCGCGAACGCGCAATGGCGCGGCTGTGCGCCTGTCGGGACTTTGCGGAGTTTAAAACCGTGGCGATGGAGTGTGTGAGCCGGTTTTGAGAGGCGTTTTCCAGAATCGAATGTAATGCGAGTGTAATGCTATAATGCATTACACTTTTTCTTTTTCTGGAGGCACAATGGCGACCATCAACGTCAGGCTTGACGATCAACTCAAGAAAGAGGCGTACGCCGTGCTGGAAAAACTCAACATCACTCCCACGGAAGCCGTGCGATTACTGTTTCAGTATGTGGCAGATAACGGGCGGATGCCGGTAAAAAACGTCACCATCAGCGACAGTGAAGAGGCGCTGCTACAAACTGTCAGGGAAAGACTGGCCAATCCGCAAGAGGCCGTTAAGGTCAGGCTGGATGATCTATGAACTGGCCTTTGACCCGAGGGCGTTAAAAGAGTGGCAAAAGTTAGGTGCGACCGTCCGGGAGCAGTTTAAAAAGAAACTGAAATCAGTTTTGCTTCGTCCGCGCAATGAAGCTGACAGGTTACGGACGTTTCCCGATTGCTACAAAATCAAACTAAAGGCTTCCGGGTTCAGGCTGGTTTACCAGGTGCAAGAGGCTCAGGTTACGGTGCTGGTGATAGGCAAACGGGAGAAATCTGCCGTCTATCAGGATGCTGACAAACGGCTTGAAGTTTAACGCAGGTGATGCACCACCTGATTGCTGCTGCCGCGCCAGATAAGCGCCGGGTCTTTTAAATCTTGCACAAACTTACCGTCGACCAGCACGTTGATGAGATTGACCACTTCCATTTGCGCGGTGTTCAGTTCGTCCAGCTTGTAGCCGGTCCATACCCAGATATCCTTCCCCTGGCATTCCGCGTGGATGCGTTTGACCAGTTTAAGAATCTCAGGCACGTTTTGCGGATGGAGTGGATCGCCGCCGGAGAGTGAAATCCCCTGGCGTTTCACGCGCGTGTCGTTGAGATCGGCAATGATGCGGTCGGCCATTTCGGTGGTGAATGGCTGACCTGAATTCACGCGCCAGGTGCTTTTGTTATAGCAGCCGGGGCATTCGTGAACGCAACCTGCCACAAACAGCGTGCAGCGTGTGCCGGGGCCATTGACGATATCGACGGGGTAGTACTGATGGTAATTCATGGTTGTTCTTATTGAGTATAGTGCGGGTTGTGGCCCCTCACCCTAACCCTCTCCCGAAGGGAGAGGGGACCGACCGAGCAGAACATTTAGGCCGGAGCGGTTTTCTCCCTCTCCCTTAGGGAGAGGGCCGGGGTGAGGGGTAGCCGTTTAACCGATCTGCCCGTTGCCGAGGTGTTTCACGCGGCGTTTCACTTCTTCCTGCTTACCGGCGTTAAACGGACGCGCATCCGGGCTACCTAAGTAACCGCATACGCGGCGGGTGACCGATACGCGGGACGCGTCGTGGTTGCCGCATTTCGGGCAGGTGAAGCCTTTGCTGGTGCACTCGAATTCACCGGTAAAGCCACACTCATAACACTCATCAATTGGCGTGTTGGTGCCGTAGTACGGCACGTGCTTGTAGCTGTAATCCCAGACATCTTCCAGCGCTTTCAGGTTGTGCTGAATGTTCGGGTATTCGCCGTAGCAAATGAAACCGCCGTTCGCCAGTGGTGGGTACGGGGCTTCAAAGTCGATTTTGTCGTACGGGTTAACCTTTTTCTCAACGTCTAAGTGGAAGCTGTTGGTGTAGTAACCTTTATCGGTGACGCCAGGTACCACGCCGAATTCAGCAGTGTCGAGGCGGCAGAAACGATCACACAGGTTTTCACTTGGTGTGCTGTAGAGGCTGAAGCCGTAGCCGGTTTCATCTTTCCACTGGTCAACGGCCTGGCGCAGACGTTCAACGATGGCAGTGCCTTTGGCGCGCAGCGCTTCATTGTCATAAACGTGCTGATTACCAAACAGCGCATTGATGGTTTCGTGAATGCCGATGTAACCCAGCGAGATAGACGCACGACCGTTTTTGAAGATTTCAGAAACGTCATCGTCAGCCTGCAAACGCACGCCGCACGCGCCTTCCATATACAGGATAGGAGCCACGCGGGCTTTCACGCCTTCCAGACGCGCGATGCGGGTCATCAGCGCTTTACGCGCCAGCACCAGACGCTCATCCAGCAGTTTCCAGAACGCGTCTTCATTGCCTTTGGCTTCCAGCGCGATGCGCGGCAGGTTCAGGCTGATGACGCCGAGGTTGTTGCGGCCATCGTGGATCTGCTCGCCGTTTTCGTTTTCCCACACGCCGAGGAAGCTGCGGCAGCCCATCGGGGTTTTGAACGAACCGGTGACTTTCACAACCTGGTCGTAGTTCAGGATGTCCGGATACATGCGCTTGCTCGCGCATTCCAGCGCCAGTTGTTTGATGTCGTAGTTGGCATCGCCCGGTTTGTGATTCAGGCCGTCGCGGATAGCGAACACCAGTTTCGGGAACACAGCGGTTTTACGGTTTTTGCCGAGGCCCGCAATACGATTACGCAGAATGGACTGCTGAATCAGGCGTGATTCCCAGGTCGTACCAAGACCAAAACCGAAAGTCACGAACGGTGTCTGGCCGTTGGCGGTATGCAACGTGTTCACTTCATATTCCAGCGACTGGAAAGCGTCATAGCACTCTTTTTCCGTACGGGAATGGGCGTAGCCTTCTGCGTCCGGAATCTGCCACTCTTCAGCGGTCTGGCGATGTTTATTGAAGCTGGCGGTCACGAACGGGGCCAGAACTTCGTCAATACGGTTAATGGTGGTGCCGCCATAAATGTGGCTGGCAACCTGTGCGATGATCTGCGCGGTAACGGCCGTGGCGGTAGAGATGGATTTCGGCGGCTCGATTTCCGCGTTACCCATTTTAAAGCCCTGCGTCAGCATCCCTTTCAGGTCGATCAACATGCAGTTGAACATCGGGAAGAACGGGGAGTAATCAAGGTCGTGATAGTGGATAACGCCACGTTCGTGCGCCATGACTACATCATGCGGCAGCAGGTGCTGACGTGCGTAGTGTTTTGCCACGATACCCGCCAGCAGGTCACGCTGGGTTGGGATCACTTTACTGTCTTTGTTGGCGTTTTCGTTCAGCAATGCCGAGTTGGTTTGTTCAACCAGACCACGAATTTCCTGGTTCAGACGGCCACGCTTTTCACGCTGGCTGTCGCGGTCATGGCGATATTCGATATAGGCGCGCGCCAGCTGTTTATACGGGCCAGACATCAGCTGGTTTTCAACCGCGGTCTGGATCTCGTTGATATCAACCTGGCTGCGGCCCTGCATCTGCTCGCTTACGATTGCCGCGACGGTGGCGCAATAGTCTGCGTCATCGACTCCCGCTGCTTTAGCGGCACGCAGGATAGCTTCCTGGATGCGCTCTGATTTGAACGGCACTTTACAGCCATCGCGTTTCATCACATGCGGTGTCATGATCACTCCATTATAAAAACAGGTTATCCACAGAACTGAAGTCGGGGCGGGGGCGAGATTTACAAAGCCTGCCCGCGTGTTAGCGCTTCTCCAGTCAAATTTATCCACATATCACCCCCTTTCTTCATTGGAAGGGTATGGTGATATTGTAGACGATAAAACCCAATATGTTGGGTTGGCGAGCATTCTAAGGTCTATATATAGTGATTTGCATCAAACAAGTTTGCGATTTTATTGATGTAGAACAAAGTAAAAATCGAAGCGTACAGATGACGGGCGCTACGGCTAATGTAAATTTTGCAGTACTGAAGACCGATTAAAAATTCAACAAAAACAGTAAGATTTGCAGAGGGCCGGCGACCGAAAGTCGCCGGTTGAGAGGGTTAATTTTGTAGCCACCAGACCGCTTCAAAAGGCCGTAGCGTCATTTCAGACGGGGCGCTTGCCACTTCGTCATAGTTGCTGATTAAGGCCGCCCAGTCGCCGTGAGGGGCGTCTGGCTGCCAGTGCTGGAGCTCGGCGCTAAGGTTAGCGACCACCAACAGTGTTTGCCCCTGCCACTGACGGCGATAGCACCACAGGGACGGGTGATCGGGCAGAAGATCATGATAATCGCCCCACGTCAGAATCGGCGTGGTTTTACGCAGCGCAATTAACTGCTGATAGGTGTAGAACACCGAATTCGGATCGTTCAGCGCCGTATCGACGTTGATCGCTTCATAGTTGTCGCACAGGGCGATCCACGGCATGCCGGTAGTGAATCCGCCGTGCGCTTCGCCATTCCATTGCATCGGCGTGCGGCTGTTATCGCGCGATTTGCTGGCGAGGATCGCCAGCAAGGTTTGCGCATCCTGGCCCTGCGCTAACCGCTCGGCGAACATATTGTGGCTCTCGACATCGCGGTAGTCGGTTATTTGCGTGAAATGCGGGTTGGTCATGCCGATCTCTTCGCCCTGATAAACATAAGGCGTGCCCTGCATGCCGTGCAGCACCATGGCCAGCATTTTGGCGGCGGGCAGGCGATATTCGCCTTCATCGCCAAAGCGCGAAACAATGCGCGGCTGATCGTGATTACACCAGAACAGCGCATTCCACGCGCGATTATGCATGCCCTGCTGCCAGTGGCTGAACAGCGCTTTCAGGGCGACGTAGTCCGGCTTCGCCAGCGTCCACTTCTCGCCGCCGGGATAATCGACCTTCAGGTGGTGGAAGTTAAAGGTCATCGACAGTTCTCGACCATCCAGCGCGGCGTACTGCTGGCAGTTCTCCAGCGAGGTTGACGACATTTCGCCCACGGTCATCAGCTCGCGTGGGGTAAAGACATCGCGGCTCATCTCCTGTAAGAACTCATGAGCGCGCGGGCCATCGGTATAGAAGCGACGTCCGTCACCGTCAGGGTCAGAAGGGAATGCCTGATCTTTGGAAATCAGGTTCACGACATCAAGACGCAGGCCATCGACACCACGATCGGCCCAGAACTCGCACACTTTTTTCAGCTCGGCGCGCACCGCCGGGTTTTCCCAGTTGAGATCCGCCTGCTCTGGCGCAAACAGGTGCAGGTAATATTGTTCGCTCTCAGCGTGCCACTGCCAGGCGTTGCCGCCAAATTTCGAGCGCCAGTTATTGGGCGGGGTGCCCGGCTCGCCATCGCGCCAGATATAGAACTCGCGGTACGGGCTCTCTTTGTTCAGCGATTCACGGAACCAGGCGTGCTGCGTGGAGGAGTGGTTGAGCACCATATCCAGTACGATACGAATACCGCGTGCTTTCGCCTCGGCCACCAGTTCATCGAAATCGTCCAGCGTACCGTAAGCCGGGTCGATGGCGGTGTAATTCGCCACGTCGTAGCCGTTATCCACCTGCGGCGAGACATAAAAAGGAGTCAGCCAGATGGCGTCTACGCCCAGCGTCTTCAGATAGTCGAGGCGATAGGTCACGCCGCGTAAATCACCGGTACCACTGCCGGTCGTGTCCTGAAAACTCTTCGGATAAATTTGATAAATAACGCCGTTCTGCCACCAGTGGGGAAGAATATTCATAGTGCTGTCCTGAAATGCGAAGGGGCGCAAGGGCGCCCCAAAGTGAAAACATTAAACAATCTGCAAGGTGCCCTGACGGTGTTTACGCTGGTAAACCACCGAGGTGAGGATGATAGGAATCACGATGGCAATCAGCATTGCCAGGCTAAAGACCTGCCAGTAGGTCGGTTGGATGGAAAGAATACCCGGCAGGCCGCCGACGCCAATGCCGTTTGCCATTACGCCGCTCAGGCCGCACAGCAGGCCAGCGAGGCCAGAGCCTACCATCGCGCACAGCATCGGGAAACGATACTTCAGGTTGATGCCGTACATGGCCGGCTCGGTTACGCCGAGGAAGGCGGAGATGGCGGCAGGCACGGAAATTTCACGCTCGTTCTGTTTGCGGCTGCAAATAATGATGCCGACGACCGCTGAAGCCTGCGCAATATTAGAGAGCGCAATCAGTGGCCAAACTGGCGTGCCGCCCATGCTTTGAATCATCTGCATGTCGATAGCAAGCGTAGTCTGGTGAACGCCGGTGATTACCAGCGGCGCGTACAGGAAGCCGAACAGCGCAGCGCCAACCGGCGCGAAGCTACCGGTCATCAGGTGACGCACGGCAAAGGCGACGCCATCACCAATCATACGGCCAAACGGGCCGATAAAGGCATGAGCAAGGAAGACCGCCAGAATCAGCGAGCAGACCGGCACAATCACCAGATAGAGGTAATCCGGTACGATGCGCTTCATACGCGTTTCAATATAGCCGAGCGCCAGGCCCGCCAGCAGCGCCGGAATTACCTGCGCCTGATAGCCGACTTTGGCAATGGTAAACAGGCCGAAGTTCCACACTTCCGGCACCTGTTGGCCCAGCATGTAGGCGTTCATCAACTGCGGGGAGACCAGCGTAACGCCGAGCACGATACCCAGAATCGGCGTACCGCCCATTTTGCGCACCGCCGACCAGCAGATACCCACCGGTAAATAGAAGAAGATAGCTTCGCCAATCAGCCATAAGAAATCGTAAATGCTTTGCAGCGACGGGTACATTTGCGCCAGCGTCTGACCGTTGCTCATCGGCAGATCGCCGATTACGTTGCGGAAACCGAGGATCAACCCCCCGCTAATCAGCGCCGGGAGCAGCGGGAAGAAGATCTCCGCGAAGTGCGAGATCATGCGTTCATGCCACTTCATATTCTGGCGCGCCGCCAGTTTGGCCTGCTCTTTATCCGCTGCCGCCTGGCCGGTTGAGGCGATCAGCGCGTTGTAGTAGTCGCCGACTTCGGTGCCAATGACCACCTGAAACTGCCCGGCGTTGGTGAAGCAGCCTTTCACCATCGGCAGTTCTTCGATGGCTTTTGGATCGGCTTTCGCCGGGTTGTTGAGGACAAAGCGTAAGCGGGTAATGCAGTGGCTGACGGTGGCGATATTATCGCGTCCGCCGACCAGCTCGATAAGTTTATCGATGTTCTGCTGATTTATTTTACTCATTATGAAAACCTCAGTGCCGAGGAGAGATATTGTGTTGATGACCTGAGCAGTAGCCTATCCGTTAACCGATTTTTGGAAAATGGGAACGTTCCCGAAACGCAGCGAGGATCACATAATTTGCGCGTTCAGGCTTAGATGAGGTTGGCGGGAATGATAATTTGACGTGGTTCAGCGCGGCCGGTTACCTGGCCGATCAGCTGTTCTGCTGCCTGGCGTCCCGCGTCGGCATAGCCGGGATCGACGGTGATAATTTCCGGGTGCAGGAACTTCATCAGTGGCGTGTTGCCTACGCTTGCGAGTTGCACGTTATCCATGCGTTCCTGCTGGAAATATTTACTTGCGCCCAGCGCCAGCGTATCGGTGGCGCACAGCAGGGCGGTAGTGTCCGGCGTCATCACTTTGCTGGCATATTCAAAGCCCTGCTTCATGGCGAGGCCGGGCAGCGCGGCGACCGGGTTGAGTTTATGTTTTTTGCAGAAGGCGAGATACGCATCGTGGCGGCGTTTGCCGGTCGTGACGTCGCTGTGGGGCACGCCAAGGTAGCTAATATGACGATGCCCCTGGTCGTAGAGGCGCTGCATCAGGATGTTGATGGCACCTTTGTCGTCGTAGCAGACAGAGGCGAAACCTTTGGCATCGCGCGCGACCATCACCAGCGACGACTGCCAGCTCGCCAGCATGGTTTCGCTGACGCCGGTAAAACCGAACAACACCACGCCGTCGATGTTACGTCGCTTTAACATGCCGAGATGCTCTTCCACTTTCTCCGGCGAGAACTGGCTTTCCATCATGATGGGGTCGTAACCCTGCTCGTAAAACACCGGCAGCATGGTTTGTACGGCCAGATTTTCTGAAAGGGAATCGAGACGCGTAACAATAATGGCGACCACTTTATCGCTCTGCCCACGCATCGCGCGTGCGGAGCGGGAAGGGGAGAAACCGTGCTGGTTCATTACTTCTTCAACACGTTCACGGGTACGATCGCTGACGCCGCTTTCATTATTCAGCACGCGGGAAACGGTCGATTTACCCACTCCGCTCAGGCGCGCGATATCTTTAATGGTCAGCCGGTTCTGCATCTCGTTTCCCGTGTTAATAAAATGTTATTTCAGACTAAGTGTTTCATCCTACGCAAACAATGTGCAATGAGCAAAGTCTGGTTTACGTTCGGTTTAGTTGCCGGGAGGTATTATACCGCCCGAACTGGCACAAACATTATGGTTTTATATGTATAATGTGCGGCGCTATTTATTATTTACCTTACCGGAGGCCGTATGGATCCCGATCCCACCCCTCTCCCGCACGGGAGCGTAATTTTCCGGTAAGTCAGTTTTCGCTGCCTTACCGAACATGTGAGGCAGTGACATCCCCGATGTCCCTGTAGAAAAATTAAGTGCCTGACAGGCACGGCATTGTTGCGCCTGTCAGCCGAGCTGCGTCCGTTTTTTACGGATGCGGGGGACGTTTTATGCTGAAAAATATGACCCGGCAGCTGCTTGCACAGCTTAGCCGCCACCTGCCACGCCGTTTAGTCCAGCGTGACCCAATGCCGGATGGCAAAAATCTCTCTGGCGTACCGATGCCGGATTCTCTGAGCCAGCACTGCCTGAATGTGGCAATGATGGACGAAGAGGCCGTATGGCACGCTTTTGGTACGCATCCGGAAGGGCTCAACGAGGCCGAAGTCGCGGCTAAACGCGAGCGTTATGGCGATAACCAAATCCCGGCGCAGAAGCCCGCGCCCTGGTGGGTTCACCTGTGGAGCTGCTATCGCAACCCCTTCAACCTGCTGCTGACGGTGCTGGGCATCGTCTCTTACTCGACCGAAGATCTCTTCGCCGCCGGGGTGATTGCGCTGATGGTGGTGATTTCCACGCTGCTTAACTTTGTGCAGGAAGCGCGTTCCACCCGCGCAGCCGACGCATTAAAAGCGATGGTGAGCAACACCGCCACCGTGCTGCGCGTGGTGAATATTAAGGGCGAAAGCCGCTGGTGTGAAATACCGCTCGACCAGCTTGTACCGGGCGATATTGTCAAACTGTCGGCGGGCGATATGATCCCGGCAGACCTGCGCGTTGTGCAGGCGCGCGATCTCTTCGTCGCTCAGGCATCGCTCACCGGCGAGTCGCTTCCCGTTGAAAAAGTCGCGCGCAGCCGCGACCCACAGCAGGCAAACCCGCTCGAGTGCGATACCCTCTGCTTTATGAGCACCACCGTGGTGAGCGGCTCGGCACAGGCTATCGTCACGGCGACGGGCGGTCACACCTGGTTTGGTCAACTGGCCGGGCGCGTCAGCGAGCAGGAAAGTGAGCCGAATGCGTTCCAGAAAGGCATCAGCCGCGTCAGTATGCTGCTGATTCGCTTTATGCTGGTGATGACGCCAATCGTGCTGCTGATCAACGGCTACACCAAAGGCGACTGGTGGGAAGCGGCGCTGTTTGCGTTGTCGGTTGCCGTCGGCTTAACGCCGGAAATGTTGCCGATGATCGTCACCTCGACGCTGGCGCGCGGAGCGGTGAAACTCTCCAAACAGAAAGTCATCGTCAAGCATCTCGACGCGATTCAGAACTTTGGCGCGATGGATATCCTCTGCACCGATAAAACCGGAACGCTGACGCAGGACAAAATCGTACTGGAAAATCACACTGATATTTCCGGGAAGGCCAGCGAGCGTGTATTGCATACCGCCTGGCTCAACAGCCATTATCAAACCGGGCTGAAAAACCTGCTGGATACCGCCGTGCTGGAAGGCGTGGATGAAAACGCCGCGCGTGAGCTTTCCGGGCAGTGGCAGAAAGTGGATGAAATCCCGTTTGATTTCGAACGTCGCCGCATGTCGGTGGTAGTAAGCGAACGCCCATCCGTACACAAACTGATCTGCAAAGGCGCATTGCAGGAGATCCTCAACGTCTCAACGCAGGTTCGCCATAACGGCGAAATCGTTCCGCTGGACGAAACCATGCTGCGCCGCATTAAACGCGTCACCGACACGCTTAACCGTCAAGGGCTGCGCGTGGTGGCGGTAGCGAGCAAGTACCTGCCCGCGCGTGTTGGCGACTACCAGCGTATTGATGAGTCCGACCTGATTCTGGAAGGCTACATCGCATTCCTCGATCCGCCGAAAGAGACCACCGCACCGGCGCTGAAAGCGCTAAAAGAGAGCGGTATCACCGTGAAAATTCTCACCGGCGACAGCGAGCTGGTGGCGGCGAAAGTGTGCCATGAAGTGGGGCTGGACGTTGGTGAGGTGGTGGTCGGTAGTGATATTGAAACCCTGAGCGACGACGAACTGGCGGCGCTGGCTTTGCGTACCACGCTGTTTGCTCGCCTGACGCCGATGCATAAAGAGCGCATCGTAACCTTGCTGCGCCGCGAAGGCCATGTGGTCGGCTTTATGGGTGACGGCATCAACGATGCGCCCGCGCTGCGTGCGGCGGATATCGGAATTTCTGTCGATGGCGCGGTGGATATCGCCCGCGAAGCCGCCGACATCATCCTGCTGGAAAAAAGCCTGATGGTGCTGGAAGAGGGGGTTATCGAAGGCCGCCGGACGTTTGCCAACATGTTGAAATACATCAAGATGACCGCCAGTTCCAACTTCGGTAACGTCTTTAGCGTCCTGGTAGCGAGCGCCTTCCTGCCGTTCCTGCCGATGCTGCCGTTACACCTGTTGATTCAGAACCTGCTGTACGATGTATCCCAGGTGGCGATTCCGTTTGATAGCGTCGACGATGAGCAGATTCAGAAACCGCAGCGCTGGCAGCCGTCTGAACTGGGGCGCTTTATGATCTTCTTCGGGCCGATCAGCTCCATCTTCGACATTCTGACCTTCTGCGTGATGTGGTTTGTCTTCCATGCCAATGTGCCGGAAGCGCAGACGCTGTTCCAGTCCGGCTGGTTCGTGGTGGGGTTACTGTCGCAGACGCTGATTGTGCATATGATCCGCACGCGCCGTATTCCGTTCATTCAGAGCCGCGCTGCCTGGCCGCTGATTATCATGACGCTGGTGGTGATGGTCGTCGGTATCGCGCTGCCGTTCTCGCCGCTGGCGGGGTACTTACAGTTGCAGGCGCTGCCGCTCTCCTACTTCCCGTGGCTGATTGCCATTCTGGCGGGGTATATGACGCTGACGCAGATGGTGAAAGGGTTCTTTAGCCGTCGGTACGGCTGGCAGTAAAACATTATGAGGGATAGCGTTATGCATAACGCTATCCCTAAATGAATTCTGAAAATCAGTTAACTTCTACCATTGAGTCATTAAAATTTGTGTTTCTCCTTTAATATTCGCTGAATGTTAAAGGAGAATATTATGTCTGAATATCATTTAAGTCGGAATGACCCGCCACTAAAAAGCGATGAAGGTAGTGGGCCATGGTGTAGTATGGGCCATTTTTCCGATAAGCTTTATTATTATGAGCATTATTTAAAAAGAGCTGTAGATGGTAATCTTTTTTTAAAGTATCGTTATCCTTATGCGCAGCAGCATCTTATGCATTATTTTAATAATACGGGGGAGGATTTGCATGTCGATCTCTCTGATATAATGTAAAAATCATCTTCATTAAGAGGTGCATATCAAAATGAATTAAATCAAGCTATCATGTTCTGTCGAACTCTCCCTCCGGGAGAACATTATTTTTCGTCAAAAAAAATTAACTATGGTGATTTTATATCTAATAATGCAGATCTCTTCTACGCAATTGGAGGATATCAATATTGGGGAAAGGGGCATGTGATTGTAAAAGAGATTTATCATCCTTCTGATAATACTAAGGACCCTCGTTGCAACTATAGCCTTAAATTTCAATTCCATTTTTTTGATAGATATAATTGGAATATAAATAAACCGGATTCGGGAGTGCGTTTAGGCGGTGTTATACCGGTGACAGACCGCTTTATGGGGCGGTTTCATCAGGAGTGCCTTGCCAGAGAGTATAATATTAAGGGAGTAATTGAAAAAGAGGTGACCTGGGATGATTAATCCGTTTACCTCACGTTACCTCTCAAAAGCAGCGAATATAGTTTTCTGGTTATTCCTTTTATTTACAGTTCACATTGTAATAATTTGTTTTCAACCTATTAAGGAAAGTTCGCAAGTTCTGGCAGTAAAATGGTGTCAAAATAATATGGATGGTATCCCATATAATCATGAGACTTACCAGCGTGGGTTGTACATTTTTGCCGATATCAGAAATGATAATATCATACTTAGCCAAGTCGATGTTCGTCGTAAAAGCATTTCTCAACCTTATCGGTATTCTTATCAAAAAATAATGGGCTTAAAGGGTTATACAAATAGTAGAGCCCCTGTCATCACGATTGAATGCCTAAAAAACAACCGTGAAATAATACATGGAATTAATATTTTGGCCTCGTGAGGTTTACGTGAAAGTACTACCGTTAAAGTTAAAATGTATCATTATGATTTGTTGCCTGTTTTTATGTTTTTTCTCGGTAGATACGGCACAACGGTATAATCATCTTATTGAGTTAATTATTAAAGACGACGATTTTTACACTCTTGAAATCATGCCTGTATCTCGATATCAGAAGCAGAAGAGCGTCTACCTCAATATCTATAAATCAAGATGGCGATGGGTGTTAGGGATTGCCTGTATATCTGAAAGGATTGAGAATGTTGAAAACAACATCACCACATTTAATCACTGGTCTATTAATAGTATCAATAGCCAATCAATCACTGTTGTTAATCAAGGAAAACAGGTAATTGTTCCGCTCGTACCATGCACTTAACACGTTAAGAGAAAGGACTCTAATGTTTAGAGTCCTTTGAACTATTAGCGACGTACCGCAATCGCTTCAATTTCAATTTTTACGTCTTTCGGCAGACGTGCAACTTCCACACAAGAACGTGCCGGGAAGGTGGCATTGTGCTCAGTGAAGAAGGCTTCATAAGTGGCGTTAACGGTCGCGAAATCGTTAAGATCTTTCACGAAAACGGTAGTTTTCACAATATCGCCGACTTTCAGGCCAGCTGATTCAACGATTGCTTTTACGTTATCCAGCGACTGACGCGCCTGAGCGGCTACGTCTTCCGGCACTTCACCGGTTTTCGGGTTTACCGGGATCTGGCCGGAGGTGATGATCATGCTACCCAGATCAACGCCCTGAACGTATGGGCCGATAGCTGCTGGTGCATTTTCCGTCGCGAGTACTTTGCTCATGTTTTCTCCAGAATTACAGCGTTAAGAATGTTCCCGGCCATTATAACAGCCGGGATTTCATTACCAACCTCAATTAGTTGGCCAGCACCACATAATGGGAAAACTCTTTTTCGCAGTATTTACATTTGAGTGCGATATCATCGGCGCGTTTTTTCACTGCAAAGCTGGATGAAACCGGCTCGGCGTGGCTGATGCAGTTGCTGTTCGGGCAAACCAGCACGTTATCAATACGTTCCGGTAAGCTTGGGCGCGATTTGCCGACCACTTCGTATTCATCGATGCGATTCACCGTCGCCTGCGGGGCATACAGGGAAAGCTGGTTGACCTGCTCGTCGGTCAGGAAGGTATTTTCGATTTTAATCAGGTCCTTGCGGCCCATTTCGCCGGAAGGCAGATTCAGGCCGATGGTGATGCGTTGGTCTGTCTCAGTCAGTTTGAACAGGGTCAGCAGCTTAAAGCCTACCTGCGCCGGGATATGGTCGATTACCGTGCCACGTTTGATGGCTTCTACCTGAAGTTTGTTATCGTGTGTCATAGTCATTTCCCCTTACAGATCCAGGTCGCGAGTCAGAACCAGTGCCAGTAACGCCTGGCGAGCGAAGATACCGTTGCCAGCCTGCTGGAAGTACCAGGCGTGCGGCGTTTTATCGACATCCGTGGTGATTTCGTCAATACGCGGCAGCGGGTGTAGCACTTTCATATTGTCGCGTGCGCCTTCCAGGTCGGCGGCGCGCAGCACGAACTGCGCCTTCACGTTGGCGTATTCTGACGGGTCCAGACGCTCTTTCTGCACGCGCGTCATATAAAGGATATCGACTTCCGCCATGACCTCCTCAATGGAAGAGTGGAGGCTCCAGGGAATGTCTTTCTCGTCGAGCATATCCAGGATGTACTGCGGCATCGCCAGCGCGTCCGGGGCGATAAAGTAGAAGCGGTTGCCGTTAAATTTCGCCAGCGCCTGGGTCAGGGAGTGAACGGTGCGGCCATATTTCAGGTCGCCGACCATCGCCACGTTGAGATTTTCCAGGCGGCCCTGCGTTTCCTGAATGGTGAAGAGGTCGAGCAGCGTTTGCGTCGGATGCTGGTTGGCGCCGTCACCGGCGTTTAACACCGGAATGCCGCCGGAGAACTCGGTCGCCAGACGCGAAGCGCCTTCTTGCGGGTGACGCATCACGATGGCGTCGACGTAGGTGCTAATCACCGAAATGGTATCCGCCAGCGTTTCGCCTTTTTTACCCAGCGAGGTGTTGTTGCTGTCGGAGAAACCGACCACGCTCGCGCCCAGGCGATGCATTGAGGTTTCAAACGACAAGCGGGTACGGGTTGACGCCTCGAAGAAACAGCTGGCAATCACTTTGTGCTTCAGCAATTCCGGTTGCGGGTTTGCTTTCAGCTTTGCAGCGGTAGCCAGTACCAGTTCCAGATCGTCGCGACTCAGGTCGTTGATGGAAATGATATGTTTTTGATACAGCGGATTAGCCATGTTTTTCTCCTGACGCCTGCGCAAAAAAAAAGCCCCTTAAATAAGGGGCTTCGAGAATGAGTGAGCAACGGAAAGAAAACGGCAGGCCAGCGTCTGTTTTCAGACGCGGTAAGACGCGATGTCGTACACACTGAACCATAATTCCTCCCGGCAAACGGGACGGGATTATACGCAGGTCTGTTTTTGAAGCAAGAGATTAATGCACACTTTATCCATGGGAAACGATTGTTGTTGAATGAATATTCATTTTTAGTACATTTTTAATGTTGCGATAGACCAGGCCTGTTCGTTTTACGTCGCGCGGCGCTACCCAGACAATATTGCTACAGGCGACGACGCCAAGAATCTCTGGCAGGGCGTGATAATCCAGTATTTTGGCGATAGCGCGGGCATAACCGGCTACCGTGTGGATAAGGACAAATTCGTCGTTATGTTCCATGCTGACCACCATTTCCGACACCGTGCGTGCGGCGTTGGGGGTCGGTTGTGATAACGGATTCAGAGAATAAATTTTTTGTCCTTTTGCGTTTCGAATTTTTATAATTCCAAGTATTTTCAACAGTCGGGAAACCGTTGACTGGCTAATCGCGTCAAAGCCATAGCGTTGTAAATCTCGGCGTATTTCCTCCTGCGAGAGATAGGTTTTTCCCAGGACGAGTTGTTGACATGCCGCAAGCTGGAGTTGTTCACGTGCCTCATTGTTGTTGATATCCTTCATTCATTCCCTCTTTGACTATTAAACCGGAAACGGTTAGCGGAACATGAGCTTAAAATGAAATTTAATCAGAAGGTTACCTGCCAAGGTAACCTTGCAGACAGACACGCTACAACAGTGCGCCGAGGCTTAGTGTCACCGTGACAAGTACGGTCAAAATGACCAGCAATGGCATAATCCATCGCAGATAACGGATATAGGGAACACGGGCGATTGCCAGTCCACCCATTACGACGGCTGAGGTCGGCGTGACCAGATTAACAATGCCTGATGCGGACTGATAAGCAGTGACAACAAGCTCACGATTCACGTTCGCAAAGTCGGCGAGTGGCGCCATGATGGGCATAGTGAGTACGGCGAGGCCGGAGGAAGATGGAACCAGAAATGAAAGTACGACCTCGAGCCAGTACATCACGTTGATAAATGCGATAGAGGGTAGACCACCGACAATGCCTTCCGCACTGTGCAGAATGGTATGGGTAATCATGCCTTTGTCCATAATCACGACGATGCCGCGTGCAATGCCAATGATGAGAGCCACGCCCAGCAGATCGCGAGCGCCATTGATAAAGGTTGAGGTAAGCTCCTCTTCACTCATGCGGGCAATAATGCCCACAACGATCGCCGAGGCGAGAAAAACAGTGGAGATCTCCGCCATCCACCACCCCTGAACCGAAACGCCGTAAATCATTACCGCGAAGGCCAGCGCAAAAATGAGGAGAATGAGTTTCCGAACCGGCGTAAATTCCAGCGATTGTGATGATTTATTACCTAAAAAATGCGCCTGATTTTCTGCCATTTTGTCGGCAACAATCGATAGCGAAGGATCGCGGCGTACTTTTCGCGCATAGCGCATTACCCAGGCAGTACAAATGACCCAACCGACAATCAGTATTGCCAGCCGGAGCCCAATGCCGTCAGTAAACGGTATTCCTGCTGCATTGGCGGCAATGACGGTTGCGAAAGGGTTGATTGTTGATCCCAACGTACCGATCCCCGCGCCCAGCAGGATCGTCGAGGCGGCGACCAGCGGATCAAATCGTGCTGCCATCATGATGGGCACCAGCAGGGTGTAGAAGGGGAGTGACTCCTCCGCCATCCCATAAATAGTGCCTCCGGCGGCAAAAAGCGCCATCAGGATGGGGATCATCCACTCTTCCCTGCCAGCAAGTATGGTCGTGACGCGTTCAATTCCCGCATCAATTGCCCCGGTTCGGGTCACAATCCCCAGAAAACCGCCAATAATGAGAATAAACAGGGCGACATCAATCGCACCAGCCTGCCCCGTATCGGGATCGTACAGCCCACTAATCGGCGCCATTAAAACGGCAATAAGCCCCTGTGGATGGGCAGCAACGTATGCATAAGTTCCTGCTACAGGCACTTCTTTGCCCAATGCTTCATTCATTGCCATCTGATACTGTCCGGCCGGAACCACCCAGCTCAGTACGGCGACTAAGGCAATGAGGATAAAAAGAATGGTGTACGCCGAGGGAAATTTAAATGTCGACATGATCCAGCTTCCTTGAGCTTGAACCCCACTGACGGGGGAGATAGCCGGAGAGAACCTCCGGCTGTTGTCGTAACTGTTAGCTGCCGAGCGTGGCGACCATCACCGCTTTAATGGTATGCATGCGGTTTTCAGCTTCATCGAAAACGATGGAGTGGGAAGATTCAAAAACTTCCTCCGTCACTTCCAGCCCCTTAAGGCCATAGGCCACTTCGATTTCGCGGCCAACTTTTGTCTGCTCATTATGGAAAGCGGGTAGGCAGTGCATGAACTTGACCTGCGGATTGCCCGTGGCATCGATGACAGTCTGGTTGATTTGATACGGCTTCATCAGGCTAACGCGCTCTGCCCAGGCTTCTTTCGGCTCGCCCATTGACACCCAAACGTCGGTGTAGAGAAAGTCTGTACCGTACACACCTTCTTCGACATCTTCAGTCAGCGTGATACGTGCGCCGGTCTCAGCCGCTATGCGGCGGCATTGCGCGACAAGGGCTTCATCTGGCCAGAAACTTTTTGGTGCCACCAGGCGTATATCCATGCCCATTTTTGCTGCGCCAACCATCAGGGAATTGCCCATGTTGTTGCGGGCATCACCCAGGTAGGCAAAGCTCAGTTCAGGCAGTGTCTTACCTGGCGCATGCTCTAACATGGTCATTAAGTCTGCGAGAATTTGCGTCGGATGAAACTCATCCGTCAGGCCGTTCCATACGGGTACGCCCGCAAATTCTCCTAACTCCTCTACGATAGATTGACCAAAGCCTCTGTATTCAATGCCGTCATACATCCGGCCCAGAACACGAGCAGTGTCTTTCATTGACTCTTTGTGGCCGATTTGGGAACCGCTTGGGCCGAGATAAGTGATTTGCGCCCCCTGATCAAATGCCGCGACTTCGAAAGCGCAGCGGGTGCGCGTGGATGTTTTTTCAAAAATCAGTGCGATGTTTTTACCCGTCAGGGTTTTCTTCTCGCAACCTGCTTTTTTAGCGGCTTTTAATTCAATAGAGAGATCGATGAGGTACTGGATTTCGCTCGGGGTATAGTCGAGTAGTTTAAGAAAATTACGGTTTTTCAGAGAAAGGGTCATTTCGATATCCTTACTAATATCAGAAGGGTTACGCATGAGAAACGGTGTTTTCCATACGAATTAGCGTGCCTTTTTCACCGTCGAGAATGGCAGGGCCATCTTCTAATGAGCCAATACCTGCTATTCCATGGCATTGGCTGACAAAATTGGCGCAAGCAGTGACTTTTGGCCCCATTGAACCTGCATCGAACTGCATTTCATTGAGGAGTTCTGGCGTCACCTGGGCGAGCGGGCGTTGGGTTGGTTTACCCCAATCGAGATAGACAGCATCGGCATCGGTCAGGATCAGCAGGGCATCGGCGTGGATCTGTTTTGCCAACAAAGCAGCGGAGAGATCTTTGTCGATGACGGCTTCAATCCCGTGATAGCCATCCGCTTTTTCGATCACGGGCACACCGCCGCCGCCGTTACAAATCACCAGATGGTCACGGGCTATCAACGCGTTAATAGCATCGCTTTCGACGATGCGTTTTGGCTGCGGTGACGGTACCACCCGGCGGAAGGATGAACCGTCAGGTTTAAAGTCCCAGCCTTTTTCTTTCTGCAGGGAACCCGCCTGGGCAACGTCATAAATAGGCCCAATGTATTTCGTTGGATTGCTAAATGCCGGATCTTTGGCATCGACCTCAACTTGCGTCAGCAGAACGCTCACCTCGCGTTGTGGGAGCTGATTTTTGAGCGCCTGCTGTAGCATGTAGCCAATCATTCCCTGACTTTCTGCGCCCAGAATATCGAGGGGGTAGGGCGTGACTTTTTCATAGGCTCCGTTTTGCAGAGCTAACAGGCCAACCTGCGGACCGTTGCCATGCACAAGTATTACCTGCCATTGTTGAGTGAGCAGGGCGATCGTTTTAGCTGCAACTTCAATATTTTTACGCTGAATATCGGCCTCAAGCGGTTCACCACGTTTGAGCAGTGCATTACCGCCCAGTGCTACGACTAATGTTGGTTTTATCGTCATGACGCTCTCCTTAAATACCGTCACGTTCTAAAGGGCAACTCATGCAGCGCGCGCCGCCACGGCCGCGACCAAGTTCATCACCGGGAATGGGTAAAACGGTGATGCCCGCTTTGTCATATTTTTCGTTAGTCCAGATATTGCGTTCGTAGCCAACGACAACTCCGGGCCGCAGAGTGAGGACATTGTTGGCGTCATTCCACTGCTCACGCTCGGCTTCGAAGGCATCGCCGCCGGTGGTGATGAGCCGTATCTGAGAGATACCCAGCGCTTTTTCGATGGCGTGCAGAAAGTCCCTCTCTTCGCTACGCGTGATGCCGCCGTGACCGTCCGGCGTGAGCGTCCAGCACTGAGCGTCCTTACGCACGACTTCGGGATAAACGGAGAACGTATCGACATCCAGATGAGTCATGACGGTGTCGAGATGCATGCATGAACGGTGTTTTGGGAGTTCAAGCGCAATAACACGTTCAGCTTGTTTATTCTTAAATAGCGCACTGGCGAGGAATTCAATTCCCTGTGGTGTTGTACGTTCAGACATGCCAATTAATACTGCGCCACGACCAATAACTAAAACATCACCGCCTTCCAGCGTAGAATGGTCATAGTTAATATTTTCGTCGCCAAAATATTTAATAAAATCGCCATTTGCAAAAGCAGGATGCCATCGATAGATCGCGCGAAGATTATTTGTTTCGCGCTGGCGAGCTTGCTTTGCCATTGGATTAATAGATACACCGTTATAGATCCAACAAGATGTGTCTCTCGTGAATAAATGGTTGGGCAAGGGTTTCATAATGAAATCATTCGCCTCGTGGGTATCCACGACCATATTTTTAATACAGACGGGGATTTCTCCGTAGGTCAGTCCACCGCTCAAATGACGCGCCAGTTCGCGATGTGGCAGGTCGGCGAGCCAGCCCCGTACATCATTGGCAAAGACGGGGCCCAGTCGATAATCAGAGACCTGGGTGTTCAGTAGCCAGTCTTTAGCCTCCTGAATATCAACCGTTTGTGTGAGAAGGTCGGTGAGTAGCAGAACTTCGATGCCCTGTTGTCGAAGCGTATTGGCAAAAGCATCATGTTCCTGACCTGCACGCTCAACGGATAATACATCATCAAATAACAGTTCCTGACAGTTAGAAGGTGTCAGGCGCTTCAGGCTGAGATTGGGGCGATGTAGCAGTACACTTCGCAATTGGCCTATTTCAGACCCGACGTAATGATTTTCCATTATTATTCCTTTCGATAAAATTCAAGAATAAACGGGCAGTAGCTATGCGCTTAATAAGTGCAATAGCTCGTTGGATTCATATTTAATTCGCCGCCAATATCCTTTTTTTGATTTTTATTAAATGTGATCGCTGTCGCATTGAAGATTCTCGAAGGTATTTGTTTTGAAATGCATGAGCCATGTCGAAAATCAATAAATTAAAGAGCGGGGTTTTTTGAATGAATAAGCAATTATGCAACCTGTTATTTATCGCTGTTAATTTTATGTATCAGGTTTATAGATTTTAGTGTCAGTTAACATATTGAATGAATTGATTTTTTAAAATCAGTTAGAATAGCTATGCATGTTTTTAAGAAAGATATTGGAAATTCACCTGTAAAAATACAAATAACTATTTCATAAACGCGTAGAAATATAGCAAAGTAAAATGTGAGCTGGCATTGGTTTTTTTAATAAATCTCTTTTATTCAATTGTTTATAGAGAGATAGCAAAGGCTTCTTATGTGTTTTATGCACATAATCTGTATAAATCATCCTCAGAATTAACATCGATTTTACATTATTTGCAATAACTATGCGCCAGCGCAAATCCCCACCAAAAAGTAGTGGTATGGCAGCCTGAATTCTCGTATAACAACTAAAAATGAAACGATGTTTTAATTGAGGTATTACCATGATTGTTGGCAACATCCATAATGTGCAGCCGTGGCTGCCGGAAGCGCTGCGCCAGGCGATCGCGCATGTTAAGGCCGAAGTGAACGATGCGACCGCGTTGGGCAAACACCCTATCGACGGTGACCGCGCCTTTTATCTGGTAGCGGAAGATATGACCGAGCCGTGTGAAAAACGTCGTGCCGAGTATCACGCACGTTATCTGGATATCCAGATTTTGGTGAAAGGCCAGGAGGGGATGACCTTCAGCACGCTGCCTGCGGGCGCGCCGGAGACCGACTGGCTGGCAGATAAAGACATCGCTTTCCTGCCGGAAGGAAAAGAAGAGAAAACCGTTATTCTGAACGAAGGCGATTTTGTGGTGTTCTACCCGGGGGAAGTGCATAAGCCGCTGTGTGCGGTCGGCGCGCCCGCGAAAGTGCGCAAGATTGTGGTGAAGATGTTGGTTGAGTAAACGTCTTTCCCGGCCTGGATGCACACAGCATACAGGCCGGAGAGATAATTTCTTACTGGCTTAACGTCGCCACCATCACCGCTTTGATGGTGTGCATGCGGTTTTCGGCCTGGTCGAAAACGATGCTTGCCGGGGATTCAAATACCTCATCGGTAACTTCCATCCCACCGTGCATCCCATACTCTTCGGCCATTTTTTGGCCGAGCGTGGTCTGGTCATCATGGAAGGCAGGCAGGCAGTGAAGGAATTTCACCTGCGGGTTGCCGGTGAGCGACATCATCTGGCTATTCACCTGATAATCACGCAGCAGCGCAATGCGTTCTGCCCATTTCTCTTTGGCTTCGCCCATAGATACCCACACGTCGGTGTAAATAAAGTCCGCGCCTTTCACGCCCGCCGCAATATCTTCGGTAAGGGTAATGTTACCGCCATTCTTTTGCGCCAGCGCTTTGCACTCGGTCACCAGGCTCTCTTCCGGCCAGCAGGCCTGCGGGGCGACCAGACGTAAATCCAGCCCGGTTAACGCGGCGGCTTCCAGCATTGAATTGCCCATGTTGTTACGCGCGTCGCCTGCATAAACCAGCGTCATCTCATTGAACGCTTTACCCGGTAAATGCTCCTGCATGGTGAGCAAATCAGCCAGCAATTGTGTCGGATGAAATTCGTTGGTGAGACCGTTCCACACCGGCACACCCGCGTACTGCGCCAGCGTTTCGACAATCTCCTGCCCGTAGCCGCGATATTGAATACCGTCATACATGCGGCCCAGCACGCGGGCGGTGTCTTTAATCGATTCTTTATGGCCAATCTGGCTGCCGCTTGGGCCGAGATAGGTCACGCGAGCGCCCTGATCGTATGCGGCAACTTCGAAAGAGCATCGTGTGCGGGTTGAGTCTTTTTCGAAGATGAGCGCGATGTTTTTACCGGTCAGTTTTGGCGCCTCTTTGCCGCTTTTTTTATCGGCTTTCAGTTGGGCGGCGAGTTGCAGCAGCGTGTTCAGCTCGGCAGGGGTGAAATCGAGTAATTTTAAAAAGTGCTTCTGATAAAAATTCGGCATCTTGTCCTCGCATGGCTTAGGCCACTTATTGAATTAAAATTCAATTTATATGTATGAATATGCAATTGCAACCCCGGTGCACAAATCTTTCGCGGAAAGGTGGAGGCAATGCTTGCGGTATGTGACAATAAGAGTAACGCCACATTACGAGGAACGAGCCATGGCAAACCCGGAATTACTGGAAGAGCAGCGTGAAGAGACGCGCCTGATCATTGAAGAACTGCTGGAAGACGGCAGCGATCCTGATGCGCTGTATACCATTGAACACCACCTCTCTGCCGATGACTTCGACGCGCTGGAGAAGTTTGCGGTTGAAGCCTTCAAAATGGGCTACGAAGTGACCGAGCCGGAAGAGCTGGAAGTGGAAGAGGGCGACACCGTCATCTGCTGCGATATCCTCAGCGAATCCGCGCTGAATGCCGATCTGATCGACGCGCAGGTTGAGCAACTGATGACGCTGGCCGAGAAGTTTGAAGTCGAGTATGACGGTTGGGGCACTTACTACGAAGATCCTAACGGCGAAGAAGGCGACGACGAAGATGACGTCGACGAAGATGATGATGGTGTACGTCACTAAGCATCACTCACCCACGGCAGCGCCCGCTGCCGTGGGGCAAGGATAAAGCATGGATTACCCGCAAATTCTCTCCCCTGTTCTCAATTTTCTTCAGTGCACCACGCCGCAGACCTGGCTTGATAAAGCCCGTGACCCGGTGAATCTGCCGCTTTTGTTAACCGACCATCTGGTATGCGAGCTCAAAGCTGCGCAAACCGCCATGCTGCTGGTGCGTAAATATGTCGCTGATAAGCAAGGCGCGGACGCGTTGCTGGCGTGGCTACAGCCGTATGAAGCGTTTGCGTTTCGCGATGGGCCGGAGCCGGATTTTGTCGCACTGCATAAGCAAATCGGTAAAAGCGTCATGCCGCAGACCGACGACCCGTGGGGGCAAGCGTTGATCGACAGCATGGTGCTGTTGATCAAAGAGGAACTGCATCACTTCTGGCAGGTGCGCGAAGCCATGACCGCGCGTCAGATCCCCTATGTGAAGATAACCGCCAGCCGCTACGCGAAAGGCATGCTAAAAGAGGTGCGCACGCACGAGCCGTTGACGTTGATTGATAAACTGATTTGCGGGGCTTATATCGAAGCGCGTTCCTGCGAGCGTTTTGCCGCGCTGGCGCCGTATCTCGATGAGCCATTGCAGAAGTTTTATCTCTCACTGCTGCGTTCTGAAGCCCGCCATTATCAGGATTACCTGGCGCTGGCGCAGCAGGTATCGAAAACGGATATTACTCCGCGTGTGCGCTTCTTTGGTGAAGTGGAAGCCGCATTAATTAGCACGCCGGATGCGGAGTTTCGTTTTCATAGTGGTGTGCCGATCTAATTTTCATTTCACTAATACAGAGATAATATATCCTACTATCAATATTATTATTGATATGTGAGAATTATTATCTCGTCTAAAATATCAATGGAATGAATTTAATCATGATCACAAAGAACAAGGTTATGTTATTAGCGTGCACTATTATTTTTGTCGCTGCGATTACATGGCTAAATAATCAGGATACGTCCGAAAATGCAACATTGGGTGCATTAAAAAGCAATGATATCATGGAAGTTATCCGAAAATACGACCCACAGGCCTGGCAGGAAATTTATGATGGACTGCTGTTGATCGAAACGAAAAATAAAGATCCTCATGAAGTTGGGCGAGCGCTTCAGCCGATAGTTGCCAGTTTTATTCAGCAGAGATTACCCTCAGCAGCGGATAAAAATGTGATAGATTTTGGCAAAAGTAGTATGGAGCGTTTGAACCTTATCGCAAAAGACAGCAAAGACAATTGTCTGCGTGCACTTTATCCCATAATTGATGGCCCTGTTAATGGTGAAACTATGCTGAAAATCATTCCCTACGAAATGCGTAAGCGCTTTGAAAAAGCGACGTCAGATATGGTTGTCTCTTCCTATGGCCCGGACAAGCATCAGATTACGGAAGCTGAGAGCAAACAGGCTACGAAGGATATGCAGTCTATAATGAAAACGTTACGTGCGCGTTTTGGCACAGATATCAATTACCGGGTATCTCCTCCTGAAAACTTCAGCAAGAGCAGCATCATCTGTGACATTGAAATAGCCTACTGGAAAGAGGTGCTCGCCGCGCCTTTACCAAGGGCGGCGGCTATTATTCGCAAGCTTAACAGTCCGGCGGAGTAATCGGCCCGCTCTTCGTCAAAGGGATTTCAGCATCCGCACTTCACAATCCACGTGGCCGGTGCAACCCAACGGCTCGCTGATGTGCTCGAAGCCTAAGTGTTCATACAGACCAATGGCTTCGCGCAGAAACTCGGTGGTTTCGAGATAGCAGTGTTTAAAACCCTGTTCACGCGCGTGATCGAGTGCCATCAGCGCTAACTTCTTCGCCAACCCCTGACCGCGCACGGAAGGGAGAAAATACATTTTCTGCAATTCACAGATATCCGGCTCGCTACAGCCTAATGGGGCGACGCCGCCACCGCCAACCACTTGACCATCTTGCTCAACCACCCAATAGGCGGCACCTGGCTGGCTGTAGAGCTGGTAAAGCTCGTCCAGATTCGGATCGGCAACGGTGTAGCCTTTGTCAGCGGTCAGGCCATATTCGGCGGAGACCTGACGGATAACGCTGGCAATAGCGGGATTATCGTCAGCGGCGAGCGGGCGCAGCGTGACGGCGACCGGAGATATAACACTCATAGCGAAACTCGAAATAAATGATGACGGAGATATGCAGTTAATAACACCGCAGGGCAGGTGAGTGCAAGCGAGGATAATTCAGGAAGGAAAATCAGGCGGGTGCCTGAATGTAGGCCGGATAAGCAACGCGCCATCCGGCAAACAAACAGGCACAACCTCAAGGCATTACAGCGCGGCGATGACCGCCTGCTGTTCAATCAGCTTGGCTTTCGCTTCTGCGTAACCATCCAGCTTCTCACGCTCTTTGGCGATCACCGCTTCCGGTGCGCGCGCCACAAAGCCTTCGTTAGACAGTTTGCTTTCGATGCGGCTGATTTCACCTTCGATTTTCGCCACTTCTTTTGCCAGACGCGCCAGCTCATCGTCTTTGTTGATGAGGCCAGCCATCGGGATCAGCAGCTCTGCGCCGTCGATGATTTTGGTCACGGATACCGGGCCTTTGTCATCGGCTGGCAACACGGTGATGCTTTCCAGACGCGCCAGGTTCAGCAGGAAGCTACGGTTGTCATTTACACGACGCTGTGCATCTTGACTGCAACCGCGCAGCAGCAGTTCCAGCGGTTTGCCCGGCGCGATGTTCATTTCCGCACGAATATTACGTACGGCAACGATCGCCTGCTTCAGCCACTCGGTGTCGGCGAGCGCTGCTTCATCAACCTGAGACGCATCGTATTCCGGGAACGGCTGCAGCATGATGGTGTCGGCGGAGATACCGCAAATCACTTTCACACGCTGCCAGATGGTTTCGGTAATGAAAGGAATGATCGGATGCGCGAGGCGCAGCAGACCTTCCAGCACGGTTACCAGCGTGTTACGTGTACCGCGCAGTTCAGCCTCGGAACCCCCGGTCATCACTGGCTTGGTCAGCTCCAGATACCAGTCGCAGAACTGGTTCCAGGTGAATTCATACAGAATGCCCGCAGCGATATCGAAGCGGTAGCTATCCAGCGCTTCACGGTACGCTTTCACGGTCTGGTTGAATTCCGCCAGAATCCAGCGATCCGCCAGAGAGAGCGTCATTTCGCCGCCGTTGAAACCGCAATCTTGCTCTTCGGTGTTCAACAGCACAAAGCGGCTGGCGTTCCACAGTTTGTTGCAGAAGTTACGATAACCTTCCAGACGCTTCATATCCCAATTGATGTCGCGGCCGGTAGAGGCCAGCGCCGCCAGGGTGAAGCGCAGAGCGTCGGTGCCGTGCGGCTCAATGCCGTTCGGGAACTGTTTCTCGGTACGCTTACGGATTTTCTCCGCCATCTGCGGCTGCATCATGTTGCCGGTGCGTTTCTCCAGCAGGTCTTCCAGCGAAATACCGTCAACCATATCCAGCGGGTCAATCACGTTACCCTTGGATTTAGACATCTTCTGGCCTTCGTCATCACGAATCAGGCCGGTCATGTAGACGGTGTGGAACGGCACCTGCGGCTTGCCATCTTCATCTTTGATGAAGTGCATGGTCATCATGATCATGCGGGCAATCCAGAAGAAGATGATGTCGAAACCGGAAACCATCACGCTGGTCGGGTGGAACTGACGCAGAGCGTCGGTGTTTTCCGGCCAGCCGAGCGTGGAGAAGGTCCACAGCGCGGAGGAGAACCAGGTGTCGAGAACGTCTTCGTCCTGACGCAGCGCAACGTCCGCGCTCAGGTTATTTTCCTGGCGTACTTCGTCTTCATTACGACCAACATAGACGTTACCGTCGTTGTCATACCATGCCGGGATGCGGTGACCCCACCACAGTTGACGAGAGATACACCAGTCCTGAATATCGCGCAT
This sequence comes from Pseudocitrobacter sp. 73, assembly GCF_008369545.1. Classification (NCBI taxonomy): domain Bacteria; kingdom Pseudomonadati; phylum Pseudomonadota; class Gammaproteobacteria; order Enterobacterales; family Enterobacteriaceae; genus Pseudocitrobacter; species Pseudocitrobacter sp. 73. The sequence continues at coordinate 69,325 of NZ_VTZO01000009.1, forward strand.
CCAGGAGAAGTACATGTTTTCGTACTGTTTCGGTACGAACTGAATGTCGCCGTTTTCAACCGCTTCAACCGCCGGTTTCGCCAGCACATCGGCACGCACGTACCACTGGTCGGTCAGCATCGGTTCGATAACCACGCCGCCACGGTCGCCGTAAGGAACGGTCAGGTCGTGCGGTTTAATCTCTTCGAGCAGGCCAAGGGCATCAACGGCGGCAACGATCGCTTTACGCGCGGCAAAACGCTCCAGTTTCTGGAACTCAACCGGGATCTCGTTGGAATAAACGTCAGATTCGTTACCTTTGGTGTCGTACACTTCCGCCGTTTCGCGAATATCGCCGTCAAAGGTCAGAATGTTGATCATCGGCAGCTGATGACGACGACCGACTTCATAGTCATTAAAGTCGTGCGCTGGCGTGATCTTCACGCAGCCGGTGCCTTTTTCCATGTCGGCGTGTTCATCGCCCACAATCGGAATTCGGCGGTTAACCAGCGGCAGGACAACGAATTTACCGATGAGATCTTTATAACGCGGATCTTCCGGGTTAACGGCCACGCCAGTATCGCCCAGCACGGTTTCCGGGCGGGTGGTGGCGACAACCAGATAATCTTTACCGTCTGCGGTTTTCGCGCCATCGGCCAGCGGATAGCGGATATGCCACATTGAGCCTTTGGACTCGCGGTTTTCCACTTCGAGGTCAGAGATGGCGGTACGCAGTTTCGGGTCCCAGTTTACCAGGCGTTTGCCACGGTAAATCAGGTCTTCTTTGTAGAGGCGCACGAAGACTTCTTTCACGGCATTGGAAAGGCCTTCATCCATGGTGAAGCGTTCGCGCTCCCAGTCCACGGAGTTGCCAAGACGGCGCATCTGACGGGTAATGGTGCCGCCGGATTCGGCTTTCCACTGCCAGATTTTGTCGATGAACGCATCGCGCCCATAGTCGTGACGGGTTTTACCTTCTTCAGCGGCAATTTTGCGCTCAACCACCATCTGGGTGGCGATACCGGCATGGTCGGTCCCCGCCTGCCAGAGGGTGTTTTTACCCTGCATGCGCTGGTAGCGGATCATGGTATCCATGATGGTTTGCTGGAAGGCGTGACCCATATGCAAACTGCCGGTGACGTTCGGCGGCGGGATCATGATGCAGAAACTTTCCTGGCTTTCATCGCCATTCGGTTTGAAATAGCCCTGCTTTTCCCAGTGCTCGTAAAGCGGCTGTTCGATATCGTTTGGGTTGTATGTCTTTTCCATTATTTCCAGGTTGCCGTGTTCAGGTTGAAACCAGCCACGCGGTAAGCTTTGTATCGTTCGCGCGCCAGTTGTTTAAGCGAATCTTCGTAAGGAACGAAGTCTATCACTTCTGTGAAAGCGGTGGCAAAATCTGCGAAATTGAGTCGCAGACTGATCAGTATATCGCGCGGGCTGCTGTTACGCTTTTGCGGCCAGGCAATCTCGACCGGCGCTCCACCCCGAGGGCCTTCACCCGCGAGATTATGCGGCACAAAGCTCTCCGCCGGGCGCGCCCACAGCGCTTCATCCAGGCGAATAGCCTGCTGCTCATCCTCACAGGCGATCAGCACGCGCTTACCGCTACGCCAACGTTCTGCGGCAACGTCGCACACCAGTTGCTCGACGGCGCTTAAGCCATCAACGGTGGTTTCGTTGTCCAGAAGATAGAACGTCGCATTCTTCATATATGGGGCTTCTTGTGGTGGATTTAAATGTATTGACCCCTCACCCTAACCCTCTCCCTAAGGGAGAGGGGACCATTCGAGCACGGTATTACATTACGGCGCTGGTTTTCTCCCTCTCCCCAGGGGAGAGGGCGGGTGAGGGGTTATTCCCTTAAGCCTTAATTTACTCTTCGCCGTTAAACCCGGCGCGGTTGAGCAGGAACTGCGACAGCAGCGCTACCGGGCGGCCCGTAGCGCCTTTAGCCTTGCCGGAGCGCCATGCGGTACCGGCGATATCCAGGTGCGCCCAGTTATACTTACGGGTAAAGCGCGACAGGAAGCAGCCAGCGGTAATCGCGCCGCCAGGACGGCCTCCGATGTTCGCCATATCCGCGAAGTTGGACTCCAGTTGATCCTGGAACTCATCCGCCAGCGGCAGACGCCATGCACGGTCGCCTGCTTGCTCAGACGCGCCAATCAGTTCATGCGCCAACGGGTTGTGATTCGACATCAGGCCGGTGATGTGATGGCCGAGGGCAATCACGCACGCGCCGGTCAGCGTCGCCACGTCAATAACCGCTTCCGGTTCGAAACGCTCAACGTAGGTTAACACGTCGCACAGCACCAGACGGCCTTCGGCGTCGGTGTTCAGCACTTCGACCGTTTGGCCGGACATCGTGGTCAGTACGTCGCCCGGGCGATACGCGCGCCCGCCAGGCATGTTTTCACAGCCTGCCAGCACGCCAACCACGTTAATCGGCAACTGAAGTTCCGCGACCATGCGCATCACGCCGTAGACTGCCGCTGCGCCGCACATGTCGTACTTCATCTCATCCATGCCTTCGGCAGGCTTGATGGAGATACCGCCGGAGTCGAAGGTCAACCCTTTACCGACCAGCACGATCGGGCGGGCGTCTTCGGAGGCGTTACCTTTATACTCAATCACCGACATCAGCGATTCGTTCTGCGAACCGTGGCCAACCGCCAGATAAGAGTGCATACCCAGCTCTTTCATCTGCTGCTCGCCAATTACGCGGGTTACCACGTTCTTGCTGTAGCTGTCTGCCAGCTGACGCGCCTGCGATGCCAGGTACGCGGCGTTACAGATGTTTGGCGGCATGTTGCCAAGGTCTTTTGCTGCTTTAATCCCGGCGGCAATGGCGAGGCCGTGCTGAATCGCACGCTCGCCGCTGGTCAGTTCACGGCGGGTTGGCACGTTGAAGACCATTTTGCGCAGCGGACGGCGAGGCTCAGTTTTATTGGTTTTCAGCTGATCGAAGCTGTACAGCGTCTCTTTTGCCGTTTCTACGGCCTGACGCACTTTCCAGTAGTTGTTGCGCCCTTTAACGTGCAGTTCGGTCAGGAAGCAAACGGCTTCCATTGACCCGGTATCATTCAGAGTGTTGATCGTTTTCTGGATGACCTGCTTATACTGACGCTCATCAAGCTCGCGTTCTTTACCGCAACCAATCAGCAAAATGCGCTCTGACAACACGTTCGGAACGTGATGCAGCAGCAGCGTCTGGCCGGGCTTACCTTCCAGTTCGCCGCGACGCAGCAGGGCGCTGATATAGCCGTCGCTGATTTTATCGAGCTGTTCGGCAATCGGGGAAAGACGGCGCGGTTCAAAAACGCCGACCACGATGCAGGCGCTCCGCTGTTTTTCCGGGCTACCGCTTTTTACACTGAACTCCATGGACTACGCTCCTGAATCTTAAAGACAACGGCGGTGGCTACAGTTAGAATTGCAAGCTTTCGTAACTCATTTCCGCTGTTGCGGTGACTTCGTGTTAATCTTAACGTTATTACGGTGTTGGCACGTCAGAACCGAGTCCTGAAACGTGAAACCGCTGAGTCATATAATCTTAGCGATGTTTTCGACGACTCAAGAGAATAAATGACGTTTAAGCCATGAAACAAGCTATTTTCCTGCAATAAGACGGGTTTTTACGGGCGTATTTATAGTGATAATCATAAGATATCTGGTGCGGGAGACGCTTAAAAGCCAGCTTGCGATCCTCTTCATCCTGCTTCTGATCTTCTTTTGTCAGAAACTGGTGAGGATCCTCGGCGCGGCGGTAGACGGCGAAATCCCGACAAATCTGGTGCTCTCATTACTGGGGCTGGGCGTGCCTGAAATGGCGCAATTGATCCTCCCCCTGAGCCTGTTCCTCGGCTTATTGATGACGCTGGGCAAACTCTACACCGAAAGTGAAATTACGGTGATGCACGCCTGCGGCCTCAGTAAAGCGGTGCTGATTAAAGCCGCCATGGTGCTGGCACTGTTCACCAGTATCATTGCCGCTGTGAATGTCATGTGGGCGGGGCCGTGGTCTTCTCGTCACCAGGATGAAGTGCTGGCGGAGGCAAAAGCTAACCCCGGCATGGCGGCGCTGGCGGCAGGCCAGTTCCAGCAGGCGACGAACGGCGACTCGGTGCTGTTTATTGAAAGCGTTGATGGCAGCAGCTTTAACGATGTCTTTTTGGCGCAATTGCGTCCCAAAGGCAACGCGCGTCCTTCCGTGGTGGTAGCCGATTCCGGCCACCTCTCGCAATTGAAAGACGGCTCTCAGGTGGTGACCTTAAACCAGGGTACCCGCTTTGAAGGCACTGCGATGCTGCGCGACTTCCGCATTACCGATTTTAAAGATTACCAGGCGATTGTCGGCCACCAGGCAGTGACGCTCGACCCGAACGACACCGATCAAATGGATATGCGCACGCTGTGGAATACCAACAATGACCGGGCCCGCGCCGAGTTCCACTGGCGTATTACGCTTATTCTGACGGTGGTTATTATGGCGCTGATGGTGGTTCCACTGAGCGTGGTTAACCCGCGTCAGGGCCGCGTGCTGTCGATGCTTCCGGCGATGCTGCTTTATCTGGTTTTCTTCCTGCTGCAAACCTCGCTCAAATCCAACGGCGGGAAGGGTAAGCTCGACCCGGCTATCTGGATGTGGGTGGTGAACCTGTCCTATCTGGCGCTGGCGATTGCGTTGAATCTGTGGGATACCATTCCGATGCGTCGCTTCCGCGCGCGTTTCTCGGCTAAAGGAGCGGTGTGATGCAGCCATTTGGTGTACTTGACCGCTATATCGGTAAAACCATCTTCACCACCATCATGATGACGCTGTTCATGCTGGTGTCGCTCTCTGGCATCATCAAGTTTGTCGACCAGCTAAAAAAAGCCGGGCAGGGGAGCTACGACGCGCTGGGCGCCGGGGTGTATACCCTGCTGAGCATGCCGAAAGATATTCAAATCTTCTTCCCGATGGCCGCTCTGCTGGGCGCGTTATTAGGCCTGGGGATGCTGGCGCAGCGCAGCGAGTTAGTGGTAATGCAGGCTTCCGGCTTTACGCGTATGCAGGTTGCGTTATCCGTTATGAAAACGGCTATTCCGCTGGTGCTGCTGACCATGGCGATGGGCGAATGGGTTGCCCCGCAGGGCGAACAGATGGCGCGTAACTACCGTGCGCAGGCGATGTATGGCGGCTCGCTGCTCTCAACCCAGCAGGGGATGTGGGCGAAAGATGGTCATAACTTTGTCTATATCGAACGGGTAAAAGGGAACGACGAACTGGGTGGTGTAAGCATTTACTCCTTCAACCCGGAAAAACGTCTGCAATCTGTTCGCTACGCGGCCTCCGCGAAATTTGACCCGGAAAACAAGGTGTGGCGCTTGTCGCAGGTAGATGAGTCTAACCTGACGGACAGCAAGCAAATCACCGGTGCGCAAACCGTTAGCGGCACCTGGAAAACCAATCTAACGCCAGACAAACTCGGCGTGGTGGCGTTAGACCCGGATGCGCTCTCAATCAGCGGCCTGCATAACTACGTGAAGTACCTGAAATCGAGCGGCCAGGATTCCGGCCGTTATCAGCTCAACATGTGGAGCAAAGTCTTCCAGCCGCTTTCTGTGGCAGTGATGATGCTGATGGCGCTGTCGTTCATCTTCGGCCCGTTGCGTAGCGTGGCGATGGGCGTGCGTGTCGTCACCGGTATCAGCTTTGGTTTTGTGTTCTACGTGCTGGACCAAATCTTTGGCCCGCTGACCCTGGTGTACGGCATCCCGCCAGTGATTGGCGCACTGCTGCCGAGCGCCAGCTTCTTCGTTATTAGCCTCTGGTTGATGATGCGAAAAGCGTAACGTTTTGAAAAAGGGAGCTTTCGCTCCCTTTTTTATGCCGGGGGCGCTGCGCTTGCCCGGCCTACGGTTAAGTACGATCTGTAGGCCTGATAAGCGAAGCGCCATCAGGCAATAACAGACCGCATTACCGCCGTCTTCCTCCGAGCAAACTCCCCAGCATCCCGCGCACAATCTGGTTGGTCACCTGCCGCACCGCGCTTTTCGCTGCTGTCTGCACGATGCCATCTTTCTTACCGCCGCGCGGCCCGGTTGTGCCGAACAAAATATCCTTCAGCCCGCCGAGAATACCGTCATCCACTTCGACGGCTTTGCCTTTTGCCGCAGGTGCATTAGCCTGCTCGGTGCTGGTCTGCACGCCTTTCTGCAACATCTCGAACGCTGATTCGCGGTCAACCGCATCCTCATACTTGCCATACAGCGGCGAGTTGTTAATCAGCCCGTTACGCTCATCGTCGGTAACCGGCCCCATGCGCGAGCAAGGTGCAATCACCATTGCGCGCTCGACCACCGACGGGCTGCCTTTGGCATCCAGGAACGAGATTAACGCCTCGCCAGTGCCCAGCTCCTGAATCGCTTTCTCCGTATCAAACGCCGGATTGGCGCGCATGGTCTGCGCCGCTGTTTTCACCGCTTTCTGATCTTTCGGCGTAAAGGCTCGCAGCGCATGCTGCACGCGGTTCCCTAACTGGCCGAGTACCGCATCCGGGATATCGGACGGATTCTGCGACACAAAATAGACGCCCACGCCCTTCGAGCGAATCAGGCGGATCACCTGCTCGATTTTATCCAGCAGCACCTGCGGCGCATCGTTAAACAGCAGGTGCGCCTCATCGAAGAAGAACACCAGCTTCGGTTTCTCCAGGTCACCCGCTTCCGGCAACTGCTCGTAAAGCTCGGAGAGCATCCACAGCAGGCTCGCCGCATAAAGCTTCGGCATCTGATAGAGCTTCTCGGCGCTGAGGATGTTAATCACCCCTTTGCCGCTGCTGTCGGTGCGCATCCAGTCTTTAATATCCAGCATCGGCTCACCGAAGAAGTGCTCGGCACCCTGCTGCTCCAGCGTCAGTAGCCCGCGCTGAATCGCCCCAACGGACGCGCTGCTGATATTGCCGTACTGATTCTGGAACGACTTCGCGTTATCGCCAATGTACTGGGTGATGGCGCGCAGATCTTTAAAGTCCAGTAGCAGCAGGCCCTGGTCGTCAGCGATGCGGAAGATAATGTTCAGCACGCCGGTTTGCACTTCATTCAGGTTCAGCAGACGCGCCAGCAGCAGTGGGCCGAGGTCAGATACCGTGGCACGTACCGGGTGGCCTTTCTCGGCAAAGATATCCCACACCACCACCGGATTCGCATGCGGCTCCCAGTCGGTGACGCCAATTTTGTTCAGGCGCTCCTGAAGCTTCTCTGATGCCTGGCCTGCCTGCGCCACGCCCGTCAGGTCACCTTTTACATCCGCCATAAACACCGGCACGCCAATCTCCGAGAACGACTCGGCCATCTTTTGCAGAGTGACGGTTTTCCCGGTACCGGTCGCCCCGGTGATCAGCCCATGACGGTTCGCCATACCGGGCAACAGGTGCAGCTCTTTATCCTGCGTGCGTGCAATTAGCAAAGGTGCGCTCATTGAATTATTCCTCCATTTATCTGCGTCGAGTATAGGCAAATTGCCGACAAAAGGCGGCAGGAAATTCCGCGCTTTGCGGCGCTTTATCCAGCGCGAACTATGCTTTGCATACGGTTTGCATTTTTTTGGAAGGTTATGTCCAGATTCTTTTATGACGATCGTAAACAGCTGGTCAACGATGCGATTGAAGGTTTAGTGTTATCCGCACCGCACGGCAACCTGATGCGGCTCGATATCGACCCGGCGATTCGGATTGTCGCGCGCAGCGACTGGGATAAAAGCCGGGTGGCGGTGATTTCCGGCGGTGGCTCGGGCCATGAACCCGCGCATGCCGGGTTCGTCGGCAAAGGCATGCTGACGGCAGCGGTGTGCGGCGACCTGTTTGCCTCGCCGAGTGTTGATGCGGTACTTAACGCCATTGTGGCGGTGACCGGCGACCGTGGTTGCCTGCTGATTGTCAAAAACTATACCGGCGACCGCCTCAACTTCGGCCTGGCGGCAGAGAAAGCCAAACGCTATGGTCTGAAGGTCGAGATGGTGATTGTCGCCGACGACATCGCGCTGCCGGATAACAAACAGCCGCGCGGCATCGCGGGCACTGCGCTGGTGCATAAAATTGCTGGTTATGCCGCTGAGCACGGTAAATCTCTCAGCGAAGTGCGTGACATCGCGCAACAGGCGAGCGACAGTGTTTTCAGCCTGGGCGTGGCAATGGAGAGCTGCAACCTGCCGGGCAGCGATGATGCAGAAGGGCGCATCAAGCCGGGGCAGGTTGAACTGGGGTTGGGTATTCACGGCGAACCGGGTGCATCGGTGGTAGAAAGCCACAACAGCAAAGCGCTCATCGACATGCTGGTTAAACCTCTCAAAGAACAGGTGGGTGACGCCCGCGTGGCGGTGCTGATCAACAACCTCGGCGGCGTCTCGGCGCTGGAGATGGCGCTGCTCACCAAAGAGCTGGCGCACTCGGCGCTACAGGAACAGATTGCCTGGCTGATTGGCCCGGCGCCGCTGGTGAGCTCGCTGGATATGAAAGGTTTCTCGCTCTCGGTATTAAAACTGACCCCGGAGTTTGAACGCGCTTTACAGGCAGATGTCGAGACGGTCGGCTGGTTAAAACCGGTCGCCTTCGCGCCGGTAAAAACCGTCAAACACAGCAAAGTGTACGACGCTCTGGAGATTCAGCCTTCCGACAACCCGGCGATTGCCGCACGTGTGAGGCAGATAACCCAGACGCTTATCCAGCTTGAGAACCGCCTGAACGCGCTGGATGCCAAAGTGGGCGACGGCGACACCGGCTCAACGTTTGCGTTGGGCGCGCGTGATATCGCTGAACTGCTCGACAAGGGTGAACTGCCGCTTAACAACGGCGCGCAGTTACTGCAACTGGTAGGCGACCGGCTGGCCACGGTGATGGGCGGCTCCAGCGGCGTGCTGATGTCCATCTTCTTTACCGCTGCCGGGCAATCACTCCAGCGCGACGACGCACTGCCGGATGCGCTGTTGAAAGGGCTGACGCAGATGAAACAGTACGGCGGAGCCGAACTCGGTGACCGCACGCTTATCGATGCCCTGCAACCCGCGCTGGAAGCCTTACGTGATAACGACCTACAGGCGGCCGCCCGCGCCGCACAAGCCGGTGCGGAGAAAACTGCGACTATGCAAAAAGCCGGCGCGGGGCGCGCGTCGTACGTAAACAGCCAGAACCTGGACGGCGTGACCGACCCGGGAGCGGTAGCGGTGGCAGAAGTCTTTGCCGCACTGGCAAAAGGCTAAACGAGAGAGCCGGCGGCAGAACGCCGCCGGAACAGCATTAAAAATCAGCCTTCAGCACCACACGGTAACGGGCTTTGCCGTCGCGCAGATGCTGCAACGCATCGTTGATTTTCGACATCGGGAACAGCTCGGTCGTCGGCGTCACGCCGCTACGTCCGGCGAACTTCATCAGCTTACGCAGCTCGGCCGGGTTACCCGTCGCCGAACCAGAAATGCTGCGGTCGCCGCCAATCAGCGTAAAGGCCGGCACCGGCAGCGGTTTCAGCACCGCGCCAACCGTATGGAAGTTACCGCCGTAAGCCAGCGCTTCGAAATACGGCTGCCAGTCGAGGTCAACGCTCACGGTGTTGATAATCAAGTCAAACTGGCCCGCCAGCGCTTTCAGTGCTTCCGGATCGCGGCTGTTCACCACGTTATCGGCACCCATCGCCCGTACTTCCTGCTCTTTTGATGGATTCGAACTAAACGCCGTCACTTCCGCACCCATCGCGCGCAGTAATTTAATAGCGATGTGCCCCAGCCCGCCAATACCAATGACCCCAACGCGGCTGGTGGCCGTCACATGGTGCATCAGCAGCGGTTTAAAGACGGTGATACCGCCGCACAGCAGCGGGCCTGCAGTTTCGATATCGATATTTTCCGGCAGTGGGATCACCCATTGCCAGTCTGCGCGTAGCTTATCGGCAAAGCCGCCGCGATTGAGAATGGTCGGTAGCGACCCTTCCGTACAGTTTATCTGATTGCCGCTGATGCAGGCATCGCAGTGCCCACAGCTGCGCGCCGTCCAGCCAATACCCACGCGCTGGCCCACTTTCAGGCCTTTATTCTGCGCAGCGCTACCCAGCGCCACCACATGACCAATCACCTCGTGACCCGCAACCAGCGGATACTGGGACATACCCCATTCGTTATCGATCATCGACAAATCGGAATGGCAGACCCCGCAGTAATCAACCTGAACTTCCACGTCTTCCGGCAGAAGTTCCCCCGCGTCGTACTCCCAGAGCTCCAGAGTATCGCCCGCATTTTTCGCGGCGTAGCTTTTGATGATGGACATCGTACTTCCCTCACTATGGTGTTGAATTGACAGTGTAGAGCAAGCGGCAGAGCGGTGCTTAGCGGAATGCGCCTGGAAAAGGGTTTGGGAGGGGGGCAGAGTGTGACCGGGTACGGAGAACGCTGATTTTTTCAACACTTAGCGCGCAGAACGCGCGGTGTCGCTTGCAAGGTGGCGTGCGACAGGTATAATCCACTCGTTTTCCGCATACCCTTCAGTGCCGAAGTGGCGAAATCGGTAGACGCAGTTGATTCAAAATCAACCGTAGAAATACGTGCCGGTTCGAGTCCGGCCTTCGGCACCAAGTGATGCAATAATTAGCTACCTAAGGGTAGCTTTTTTTGTGTCCATATTCGTCCATATCCGTCTGTAATTCAAAGATAATTTATTTTTCGCTAATAACCATGTTTATTTTGTGGTATTTCCGTGTTGGTCGTTTTTCATCCATTGACATTCACGCGATTTGGGGGGCAAAACGGGGCCTGATTTGGTTCGATGGAGGAGTGACCCCTAATGGCGCTTACTGATCTAGTCACATGTTATGCCGTTCGCTTTCGGCCAAATGGCCGATCAGGCACTGGACTTCGCCTTGCTGCGGTGACAGTGTTTCCGGTCATTGTCTGAATGGCCAGCAGACGCGGTGGTAACGCTCATCCTGTGTCTCCTGCCACAGTTCATTGAGGATGGCGAGGCGCGTATTCCCGCCGCTGGCGAGCATATATTTTTCATCACCGGGGCGACGGGTCAGTACCGGCGGGTTATCCAGCCCGCGGGCGAGAATTGACGCTTTCAGTACGTCATAGCCGGGGTTACGGGTGACGCGGGGATTGAGAGAGAGAACGGCTGGATTTGTTCCAGACTGACCTGGATCATTTCCTGTTCTCCGGTAGTGCTGGCACCGTGAAGCCAGCGGTTGAGCAGGTGTGAAGCGCACATAATCTTCCTCCGGCATTCAGACATCGCGGGTAAGTCGGATGCGCTGGTGGATCCACGCGTCCACCTCGCTTTCCAGCCAGGCGACGTGGCGGCTGTTGAGCCGGATGGACGGCGGAAACTGTTGCAGCTGTATTTGCCGGTAAATCCACGATTTACCGAAGCCGATTTTGTCTTCCACCTGGCGTAAGCGTAAAAATCTGTCGCTATTCATAACCATTCCTCCTGTGTCCAGATTCGTTCACATCAGCACGATGGGCGTGGTTATCAAAGCAGCAGCGTCCCTGCCAGGCAGTAAAAATCCTTATCTGGGTTAGTGAGAGTTGTTAGTTGAAAGGGTTAGTTGATCGCGTTACGGCGGTGCACCGCGCTGAAGGGCAGTTTTCAACGTCTCGGGGCTCAGCGGCAGGTGCATACCTTCCTCACGCGCCCAGCATTCGAAAATGTTCAGCAGCTTGTAGGGATGCTCCAGCATTTCATCGTCCAGTTGCGGGTTGTGCTTGCAGGCCAGCCACAGCAAACGGGAAAGCGCGGAGGTGATCCGCTCTTTTGATTCCGGCTGATGACGGGTCAGGAAGGCCTCGAGATGAGTGCGGCGGATAACGAACAGTGCGTCAGGGGGTAGCGTGTCCTGCAGGTAGCAGACGGACAAATTGAGACGGGATTTCAGGTCATTGCGGCCATTGCCATATAGCTGACCAATCAGCAGATGCAACTCTTCCTGGAGGTTGTTTTGCGTGGCGAGCAGTTCCAGTAAAAGCTCCCGCAACGATTTGCGGCAACAGAGCTGGTAGTAGCTGTCGTTTTCATCGCAGACCACGATGCCAATCTGGTTGCAGCAGTGGGTATCATTGGGGCAAGGATGATTCAGCGTCTGCGCCAGTTGCTGGTGGAGCAATAGACGTTCAAGGCCGATTAACGGCAAATTCCACAGATGGCTGATGGTCAGTTGCAGAGTCGGGTCGCGTCGGCATGGCGGCGAGTTGGCCATCACTTTGCGGTTGCCGGGTTTGTTGCACTGCGAAGGCGGAAAGGGCGGCTTGCTGAATCGGCAGGCAAAGCGGCAAGGGGGATTGAGTGGTCTCAGAAGTACAGGCGAGGGGAAGTAGACCGAGAGTGGCAGATCGCCGTGCAGGGCATGGCGGATCAGGTCGGCGGGCAGCAACGTGATGTTGTGCTGCCGGATGACTTCTGCGGCCTCGTCCAGCGTCAGCCACTCCTGGCGGATTTTGTGTGGGGGCATGGGGTTTTCCTTTTTGTGTTGTTGGTTGCGTGTAGTGCTTGTTAATGGTGAAAAACCGGTGTGCGATGTTTTTGCTAAAACAACTAACCTGATCAGTTTAGTTAACGATCTTTTCAGACATAATCTGGTGATGAATTACGCTGGAAAAACAGGATGTAACATTGAATAGCTCGGAAGACGATTTGCTTGAAGTGGCGTGGTATTTGTCGAAGTACGGTAAATCTCAACCACCTGTGGGACTGGGTGTTCAGAAATGGAAAGAGGCTTTTGCCTTGTTTTATCCTCGCTTTGGAGCGGGTAAAACCGCCAGCGAGTTTCACAATAGTCTGAAAAATAGTCGTGACCGTTTTGATTCCTGGCTTAGTGATGTGCGTGTTGGCTGGCGTGACGAGCAGGGCGCTCCTGCTGCGCTTTCTCATTCAGCGCAGCGTGTTCATCAGCGATTGAGTGTGCTTTCTGATAGTGCAATTGAGCAGCACGTTCTTTCGTTAATATCTTCTGATGGAGATGAACAGGCGCAACGTGACTGTTTTATTATTCAGCAGGATAAAAGTATTGAAGATACCGTACGCGAGCAGCTGATTGCGGCACGGCTGGGGCAGGGTACCTTTCGGAAAAATTGTCTCATGCTGTATCCGGCATGCCCTGTTACGGGAACGACTTTTGCGCCGTTACTGCGTGCCAGCCATATAAAGCCGTGGGCTGCCTGCGAGAATGGGAATGAGCGCCTTGATCCTTTTAATGGAATTATATTGGCTGCGCACATTGATATTTTATTCGATCAGGGGTGGATTTCGTTTGAGAACGATGGGCGTTTATTAATTAGTAAGGAGCTGGATATTAGTGTTAAAGAGCAATTTTTGTTGCCAGAGAAAATAAAGACGTTTTCTGTTGAATCGTATTGTTATCTGGAATGGCATCGGGAGAATTTACTGAGATAGTTAAGGTATAAACTATCTTCGATAGAGATATTTTCTGAACTTACAGGTTCCAATATTGCATTGAATGCTGTCCAGTAGGGCTCACCGGCTTCTGGATCGTGCTACGCAACCGGCAATCCTCTGCTGCTTCAGTTATAAAGCTTTTATGTGCCATGCAGCATGATATGGTCGTTTTCTGAACTCCGTATAACCCGAGTATTTGTATCGAAGCGTGAACAAAACATTGCAGCCAGCCTTTCAACGTGGACAATAGTTATCCATACGGTGATTTTATATTCGATAAATCAATGGATTTCATTGAGTCATAGGACTGGTAATGGATGAAAATGCTTTAGGGTTTGCCTCATACTGGCGCAACTCGCTGGCAGATGCTGAGTCAGGAAAGGGCAGTTTTGAACGGAAAGACGCCAAAAATTTCACTTACTGGCATGGGATAGCGGCGGGACGTCTTGACGAAGCGATCGTCGATAAATTTTTTGAAGGAGAAAAAGACGACGTCGAAACAGTCGATGTCATCTTGCGGCCAAAGGTTTATTTCCGGTTACTGCAGCATGGAAAGGACCGTTCCGCTGGTGCGCCTGATATTGTTACCCCGATAGTGACGCCAGCCCTGTTGAGCCGTGAAGGTTTTTTATATCCGACGCCAGCGACCTCCATTCCCAGAGACCTGCTTGAACCTTTGCCAAAAGGGGCATTTTCGATTGGTGAGATTGAGCAGTATGACAAATATAAAACGACACATACGTCATTCTCTATCAACTTTGATGACAGCGTTGATAAGACTGCCGAAACGGATGAAGAACGAGAAGCACGATATGCAGCCTGGCAGCAGGATTGGCGTCGATATCAGGATGATTCAGAGAGGCTACTGAAGAACGTTGTCGGCGACTGGATTAAAAATCCCGAACAATATGAACTCGCTGAGCACGGTTATATTGTTAAAACGGCGCAATCTGGCGGCGCCAGTTTCCATATCCTTTCGCTTTATGACCACCTGCTTGTTTGCAAAAAGGATGTGCCGCTCTTCAATCGTTTCGCCTCGCGGGAGGTTCATGCCGCAGAGTCTTTGCTCGCTCCAGAAGCAAAATTCAGCGACAGGCTTGGACACTCCGGGGATAAGTTCCCGCTGGCAAAGGCTCAGCGCGATGCCTTAAGCCATTTTCTGGATGCCAGGCATGGCGATATCCTTGCCGTTAACGGCCCTCCGGGAACCGGGAAAACCACGTTGGTGCTTTCTATCATCGCCACACAGTGGGCCAGAGCGGCTCTCGAAAAAGCAGAACCTCCGGTTATTATCGCGACTTCAACGAATAACCAGGCTGTAACGAACATTATCGAGGCGTTCGGGAAAGACTTTTCCCAGGGTACTGGTGCAATGGCCGGACGATGGTTGCCAGAGCTGAAAAGCTTCGGCGCTTATTTCCCCTCAAGCTCTCGTAAAGCCGAGGCTGCCAAAAAATACCAAACTGAAGATTTCTTCAACCAGGTTGAGTCAAAAGAGTATGTAGAGGATGCACTGCTGTTTTATCTGGAGAAAGCTAAGGCAGCCTTTCCTGAAAAAGATTGTTCATCCCCTGAAAAGGTCATTGAACTCCTGCATGGCCAGTTGGCAGAAAAATTCGAACAACTGGTAAGACTGAACGCAACATGGCAAACGTTAAGCCAGGTTCGGGAGGCGCGAGAGCTTATTGCTAACGACATTGAGCAATATCTCGCTAATTTAAATAAATTACTCTCCGGGCAAGAACAAAAAGTCACTCAGCTAAAGAGTGCTAAAGCGGAATGGAAAAAATATCGCGCCGGTGAATCGCTGATCTATTCATTATTTTCCTGGCTTCCAGCGGTTCGCAGTAAGCGGCAGTACCAAATACAACTGTTTCTCGAAGATAAATTAGGTGCGCTGATTGCGGGAAATCAGTGGTCTGATCCTGAAACCATCGAACGTAATATAGATGAACTGCTCAGCTCCGCTGAGCGCGAGCAAACAACATACCGGCAGCAGATTGACTCCGCCCATGAAATTGTTCTTAAAGAACAGCAGGCGGCTCAGGAATGGCAGAGGCTGGCACTTGATTTAGGGCATGAGGGCGACGAGGAGCTGAGCTTCTCACAGGCAGATGAACTGGCTGATACGCAGATTCGCTTCCCTGCATTCTTACTGACGACCCACTACTGGGAAGGTCGTTGGCTAATGGATATGGCGAAGATCGATGATCTGCAAAAAGAGAAGGGCAAGAAAGGAGCTAAAGGGGTAACCGCCCGCTGGCAACGCCGAATGAAACTCACACCATGCGTGGTCATGACTTGCTATATGCTGCCCGGCAATATGCAGATAAGTGAACACAAAGGGCAGCGTAAATTCGAGAAAAGCTATTTATATGACTTCGCCGATTTACTCATTGTCGATGAAGCCGGGCAGGTGCTTCCTGAAGTGGCTGCTGCCTCGTTTGCCTTAGCTAAAAAGGCATTGGTGATTGGTGATACGGAACAGATCCCGCCAATATGGAGTATTGCTCCCGCTATTGATATAGGTAACATGCTGGCAGAAAAAATTCTGTCAGGTAGTACGCAAGAAGAGATAACTGAGAAATATACGGCAATCGCAGAGCTTGGTAAAAGCGCTGCATCTGGCAGCGTTATGAAAATAGCGCAGTGTGCTTCACGCTATCAATATGATCCCGAACTGGCTCGTGGCATGTATTTATATGAACACCGCCGGTGTTTCGATAATATTATTGGATACTGTAATGCGCTCTGCTATCACGGTAAGTTGTTTCCTAAAAGAGGGCGTGATGAGAGCATTTTAATGCCCGCCATGGGTTATCTCCATATTGATGGTAAAGGAGAGCTGGCAAGTAGCGGAAGTCGATATAATTTGCTTGAGGCTGAAACGATAGCTGCCTGGCTGACAGATAACCAGCAAGATATTGAAGCGCATTACGGCAAATCGCTTCATGAGGTTGTTGGTATTGTGACGCCTTTTAGCGCGCAGGTATCGACCATCAAACAGGCGCTGGGTAAACAAGGCATCAGTACAGGCGCGAATGAAAAGTCGCTCACAGTGGGAACCGTGCATTCTCTTCAGGGCGCTGAAAGAGCGATTGTTATATTCTCGCCAGTCTATTCAAAACATGAGGATGGCGGGTTTATTGATAGCGATAACAGCATGCTGAACGTTGCAGTCTCCCGTGCGAAGGACAGTTTCCTGGTGTTCGGCGATATGGATCTATTTGAGATCCAGCCTCCCTCATCTCCGCGAGGATTGCTGGCAAAATATCTCTTTGAGTCAGAGAAGAATGCGCTCACTTTTGATTATAAAGAGCGTAAGGATTTAAAAACTTCCGAGACTAAAATCTATACCCTTCATGGTGTGGAGCAGCATGATAACTTCCTGAATCAAACGTTCGAAAATACCGGTAAACACATCACGATAGTTTCTCCGTGGCTAACCTGGCAAAAGTTGGAACAAACCGGTTTTCTTGATTCCATGATCGCGGCGTGTTCACGTGGTATTAATGTCACGATAGTCACTGACAGAAGCTACAACACTGAACATAATGATTTTGAGAAGCGAAAAGAGAAGCAGCAGAACCTTAAAGCGGCGCTGGAGAAACTGAATGCCCTTGGTATTGCGACAAAACTGGTCAATCGCGTTCATAGCAAAATTGTTATTGGTGATGATGGTTTGCTGTGCGTGGGATCGTTCAACTGGTTTAGCGCGACACGTGAAGCGCGATATGAACGATACGATACATCAATGGTTTATTGCGGTGATAACCTGAAGGGCGAGATTGAGGCAATTTATAATAGCCTTGAGAGGCGTCAGGTTTAGGATAGGAATTTGATTGGCCATCTTATCGACTGTTTTCCAGCGTAAGATGGCTGAATGGAATGACCATATCCTGGTAGACAGTTTCTGCCCGTACGGTGAGGCATTTTCAGAAGGAATTATTGTGGCGACTAAAATGTGGATGATCCGCGGCGATGGCGGAAAATTGTATGATGACTTCAGGGACAAACAGGTTGTTGCAATCGGCTGGTCGCAGCTCGCTCCCTATGTGAAACCGGGATGCTCAAGAGAGCAGTTGTTTACCCGGTATCAGGAGCTTGAGCCACAGACTAAGCCAGGCACAGTTCGTTCCGGTGCTTCCCAGGTCTGGCGCTTTGTGAATGAGATGCAGAAAGGTGACTGGGCTATCACTTATTCACCTTCTAATCGGACTTATTTGATAGGGAAAATCGCCTCAGATTTTGAGTTTCATGCCGAGTGGCTTGAAGATGGCATGGGCATTGCACGTAAAGTGAAGTGGAACGCGGAAGAGATTAAGCGCGATAGTCTGAGTGATGCAACCAGAAACACCCTTGGCTCAACGCTGACGGTTTTTCAGGTGCCTGATTTTGCCGTGAATGAATTAGTGCAGGGCAAAAAGCCTGTCTCAGATGTCGTGCCGGAAGTACCTGTTTCAGGTGAAGAGGATGAGGTTGTTTCTAATCCTCTGCGCGACATGGAAATGATCGCTTTTGAAGGCATCAAGGATCGTATCAACCGTCTCGACTGGGATGAGATGCAGAATCTGGTCGCAGGCGTGTTACGCAGCATGGGATATAAAACCCAGCTATCGCCTGCTGGTGCTGACCGTGGGAAAGATATCATTGCTTCCCCTGACGGTTTTGGCTTCGAAAATCCGCGTATTATAGTTGAGGTGAAGCACCGACGGGAACAGATGAGCAGCCAGCAAATCCGTAGCTTTATCGGTGGCCGTCATAAAGACGATCGCGGGCTGTATGTCAGCACCGGTGGATTCAGCAAGGATGCACGCTATGAGGCCGATCGTTCTACAATCCCGTTGACGCTATGGACGCTGGACGATTTGGTACGTGCGTTAGTGGAAAACTATGAGCAAGTGGATATTGAAACTAAGCTGTTGGTGCCACTTAAGAAAACGTATTTGCCTGCATGAATTTGCAACGCCTGTTTTTGTATAGACAGGCGTTGCTGTATCCACCATCAGACACTTGCAGGGGAAAAAAGGTAGGTTCAGATCTGAAAGGTAGATTTAACCAGAATATTACCAATCAATTTTATTGAGTTCATGATGCAGTACCTCTGAAATAAGAACACTCAGCATAAATGTGGCAAGACTTATGCTGAGTGAATCACATCAAATCACATCACCAACAATATCTGTGTCACTTAAAAAATCATTTTTTTGTGCAAAAATAAACTGTTTTAAAAACTGTTCAATGCGTATATTCAACTTAAATAAAGGTATGCTTACGCCATCTTGTTTTTCAAAATAGATTTTTGCTTTTGCCTTATCTACCGATTCTTTTAATGCGTCGAAGCGACCAAAATCGTTTAGGTTTTTCGCATTAACACTATCAACCATTAATGCTATGAGCAGTTCTTTATCTAAACCAAGAGCATTAACAACGGCGTTTATTTGCGCATTTTCAGCGTTATCTTTGTAGATGTTGATGTAGTCTCTGAAAGTATGGCCTTCAACTAGCTGCGCATCGCCGCGCTGCAAGTCGTGCAAGAAGAGTTTGGCGTATTTTTGCTCAATTTGGGTGAGCGTTGCAAACGACTTGTGCAGTTCATTTAATGTGGATTCAATGCTTGCAGGATCCTGGTGTTTGTTTAGCTCTTTTAAATATTTATCGAATCGGCTATTCATATAGTCGGCATCGATTTTGCCGGTATCTATTTCAGTTAAATAACCACTGATATCAAAAGGCACATCGCCACCACCTGCACCATCGTGCTCACCTTTGGCTGTTAATTCTTTATAGCGCAGGACTAGACTCAGGTAAGTTTGTTCGTCTATAGACCGCGTTACTTCATGTTCTGCATTATTTTCAGTAAAGGAATAGACCGACTGTTCCCAATGGAAGCCTTGTACTTTAGCCGCTTCCAGGTGCTGGCTAAAGGTATTAAACAACTTGGCAAATTGGGCACAGGCTTCTATATCGTCTGGCAGTTTTTCAAAATTCTCCACACCAGCGGTAACAAACAGCTCGGTAATGTCAGCTAATAATTCATTTATGGCTTTAAGATTGCTTTCTAACTTATCAACAAACAAGCCGATAGGCTTATCGCCGGAATAGAGTTTTACCGCAGCATTAATGTGCTGCTCCATTGTATGTGGGTAGCGGTAATAACGGATGATGCCGTGGGGTTTGTCGGGACCAAACAAGCGATTGGTGCGTGAGAACGCTTGAATTATATTTTGATATTTTATTACCTTGTCTAAATACAAAGTATTAAGCCATTTAGAATCAAAACCAGTGAGCATTTGATCCACTACAATCAATAAATCTAATTGCTTTGAAGGCTCGGTATGAATGCGTTCGTAAGGTTTTTTATGAGCAAGGCGTGCCGCTAAATCTTTTTTAAAAGCGGCGTGACGGGCAAAATCAAAATCGTGGCCATAACGCTTATTGTAGTCACTCATAATTTCATCCAGCCCATCGCCTTTAAAAGTTGGGCCTCGGTCACCACTACCGTCGTTATCAATATTTGGGTCAAATAAGGCTGAGATTTTTAGCTCAGGTTTGGCCGCTTTTAAACGCCGGTAATAGTCAATCGCTTCAGCGATGCTATTTGTGGCTAAAATCGCGTGAAATTTATTGCCTTGGCTGAGTACATCCCATTTATCTAAAATGTCACTGACGACTTTTTCCTGGTGGGTAGCCGTTAAATATTGGCTTTTAGGTATATAGTCTTCAATGCCTTTATGGTATTTGCCTGTGGCATCTTTATAGCCAGCCATGGGTACGTCATTTAAAAAGTGATTAAACTTTTTCTTTTTAGCGGAATCCGCCATCGCATCAGAAACCGAATTAGCCTTAGCTTGTTCTAATGCAACTTCTTTCCTTAGATCACTATCTCTAAAAGTAGGTACTTTGTAAGGATCAAAGCCCAAAACGTTACCATCACGTATACCATCTGCTATGCTATAGCGATGCAACTCGTTACCAAATACATCAGCGGTAGTATTGCTATTGATTTTATTTTCATCGTGAATCGGCGTGCCGGTAAAACCAAAAAAGAGTGCCTTAGGGAATGTTTTTTTAATGCTTACCAGCATGCCTAGTTTATTTTCTTTGCCTCCACTCATCGTTGAGCGATGTGCTTCATCAATAATAAATACCAAGCGCTTAGCACGGATGTTTTCTATATCAGCTGAATTTGTTGCTGTTCCCTCATCATCAGCTTCTTCAAAAATATTACTCATTTTTTGAATGGAACTAACAATTAACGTATCGGAAGTTGCACTGCTTTTTAATTTGGTAATGAGTACATGAGTATTCTCTGTAGCTTGAACGGTTTCACCATCGCTAGCAAAATTGCGATACTCCGTCAGAGATTGGGTACCCAGCTCAATCCTGTCCATTAAAAAAATCACTTTATCGGCATCTTTCGATTGTGCAATTAACTGTGCCGATTTGAAACTGGTCATGGTTTTTCCCGAACCGGTAGTATGCCACACATAACCCCCGAGACGATCAGGGTTATTAGCGCTACCCAGCTGTTGCCAGTTGGTTTTGGCTACTTTGTCTGATATCGCATTGGCGGCGTAATACTGATAACTGCGCATTACCTTAAGTACGCCGTCGGTATCGTCGGCGACGGTATAAAAACCAATTAACTGATGTGCCATAGGAATAGAAAGCAAGTAGACGCGATGTCTTTCCAGTAGTTCATGGGTTCGTTATTAAAATCGGCCCAGTTAAACTGATAATCGGGGTTAAATTTGCCGTCTAGTCCGGGGTTGGCAAAGTATTTAGTCTCGTTTGGCTCCATAGCTACAAACACCTGGATGAGCGAAAATAGGCCGTTAAACAAGCCTTCTGTACTGTACTTTTCAATTTGGTTTACGGCCTGGCTAACCGGAATACCGCTGCGCTTTAGCTCCACATGGATCACCGGCATACCGTTAATCAGCAGCAGCACATCACCTCGTCTGTCGTTACGTAAAGGACTGCCACGTTCAAATTTTGGCTGTTGTACAATTTGATAACGGCTTTGTCCTGCGGCGATTTCCTGGCGATCGTATATCTTTAAGCTGACTTCTTTTCCCATATGCAAGGTATCGGCTGGGTTATCGCGCTTAATCGCCACGGTTTTACCGTTAATTAAACCATTTAGCTTGAGCGGGGTTTT
The DNA here is from genome assembly GCF_008369545.1 of Pseudocitrobacter sp. 73. Taxonomy (NCBI): domain Bacteria; kingdom Pseudomonadati; phylum Pseudomonadota; class Gammaproteobacteria; order Enterobacterales; family Enterobacteriaceae; genus Pseudocitrobacter; species Pseudocitrobacter sp. 73. The sequence goes on from NZ_VTZO01000009.1 coordinate 90,886, forward strand.
AAGTTCTTTGATTTGCTCAATAATTTGCTGCATTTCAGTCGCGGTAAGCGGGACATCGTTTAAGCGATCCCGCTGCCGATTGTTTTCAAATAAAATGTTTGCCCAGTTTTGCAGTAAATCGGCTTCGGTTGTGTTTTTGAGTATCTCCGGCTCCCAACCTTTGTTGGTGAGCACCTCAATAAAGGCCTGCTCAAATTGCGCTTCGTTTTTGAAGGTGATCATGTGCACTCCTTATACATACATTTTGCTCAAGCAAGCCTGCTTGATGTTATTGAGCTGGGTAATTTGCTGTTGATGGTGTTTGATCAGCGTTTCGAGCTTTTGGAAGTAGTTGCCTATTTTTTCTTGTTCAGAAAGCTCAGGAATGCTAATTTTTATATCCATAACTTTCGTTTTTGAAATATTGTAACGGGATATACCTTGAGCCAAAAATACAATCTTGTTTCTAAATGAATTTGAGCGTAACAGGTATGCTATGTAATAGTTATCAAGTTTTTGTATTGGTCTGTAACCAAAACAAAAACTATTTAGGTATACATTTTTAATTTCGCTCATCCAAACAGAGGACATTCCGACTTCTTCAGGCGTCTCTGAGGACGTAGTAAAAAAAACGTCACCTTTCTTGACTTCGTTTTGATTTTTATCGAACTCTATCGGTTCAACTGAATTTTCATTTGAAATTGCATTTGAAAATACATTCAGGTATGTAACAAATCGAGCTTGTCCGTGCCCAAAATCATCTTTAGTTTTACCTGACAGGCCCGTATATGTGGCACCAATCTCTCCCAACGTCTTCTCCTTCCACTCCTCACTAAATCCTTTAAAGCGGATTTCTGGAATTTTTTCTCCTTGCTTGGGGAACATTTTGTCCAGCATGCTTTTTTTAATATTGCTGAGTTTGTCATGCTTTTGTTGGTGCTGAATGATTAGGCTATCGAGCTTTTGGAAGTAGTTGCCGATAACGATTTGCTCTTCTGACTTCGGTAAAAATACGAATAGATTTTTTAACGAATCGATCCCAATATTTCTTTGGGAACCAGTATTTATATCTAACTCTATTTTTTTTGAGTATTATCCGTCTGAAAGCAATAGAACAAAAATTTACCATAAGAGGTATTGTTTGTCTTTATAATTGCACAGGAGTAAGAAATTAGAAAATCAATTTTCGTTTCGACATAACGTACAGAACCAACTGAAGCATAACGAGCAAACAATATATCGCCATATTCAGGTTTTATTTTTTTTGATAAGAGCTCGTAATCCTCAATGGATATTAACTTGGCATTTTTAAAATCAAGGCCGTTAATGCCGCAGAAGTCTCCCGTCATAAGGTAGGGAATGCCCGTTGTTTTAGATTCAGGCATGCGATGATCTATATCACCAATGAGGCAGAGGCTTCCCAAACATCTACCATTCCACTCCTCACCAAAGTCATTAAACCGAATCTCAGGCACCTTTTTATCCATACTCATCTTATTCACCCTTCAATAAGCTGGTGAGTTCAGCCAAACCCTGCATATCAAACTCATTGCCAGTGAGCTCGCCCATCATTTCCGCCAGTTCTTGCTCGGTGGTTTTTATCTCACGGGAGACTTGCGAATATGTGATGGCGTATTTATCAGCAAGAGCTTGTACTTGGCTCGTAAGTTGGCCAATCACTGCGTTTGGCAAGGCAGCCAGCTCCATACTTAATGGCGCAATCCATTTAAGGTGCAGCAGGTTGTTCACTTGCTCATCAGTTAATGTTTCGATGGTCGTTTTGGTTTTCAAGTGCAGGGCAGCGGCGGCATCTTTAACCGTTTTTTTCAGGGATTTATCTTCATCGATTAATTTGTTCGCACGAATGATTTTGGCTTCATAGCTTTCTTCTGCGAATTTAACTTTGCTGTCTTTTTGTTCTTTCAGAAACGCCTTGGCGGCTTTGCCTACTTCGGCATTCGCAAAGCCGTCTTTGTTTTCTTTGACCGTATCTTGTTCTTTTTCTTCTTCGGTCAGGGATTCTAAAATTTCTTCCAGCGTGCTGGCGATTTCAGCCAGGCGGGTTTCTTTATCTGCCAGGGCTTTTAAGTCATCACTTAAGTAAGTTTTCTGCACTAAATCAAAGGGCAGTATATGGCCTTTCCAGCCGTCTTGTACTTCGGTGTCCTGGCCGTTTTTTTTCTTTATAACAATATTGGGATCAACTTGTTTGGTGGCGGCAAAGCCTTCGGTTTGCATCATTTCTAAATCGGTGCTGATGAGTTGCCATTGGCTGTTTAAATATTGATAAGCTTGGTATTTGTCGATTAAGGCAATGGGGGCTAAGCGAGAAAATAGCTCGGCACTTAATACCGCCTCTTGCTGGTTGCGCTGTACGCTTTGCCAGTTTTGTATTAACTCGGTGTTTAGGTGGTCATCAAAGCCATTAAAGGCCTGGTTGTAGGCGCTGATAAACTCTAACACTTGCGGGTGCCCGCTAATGCGGGAGTTGACGTCTTGTTTGTCAATGGCCAGCTCACTGTAAGCGGTGGATTTAGGTTTAAACAGACCACCGTGCAATTGCGGAAACGCTTGCCAAAAATGGTGTAGCTCGGCAATTTCGCTATTAGGAATACTGCCGAGCATGGTGGCGTGTAAATCCCAGCTTTCTGCCGCCGCTGAAGAATCCACATAGCGTGGTATGTTGAGATTGTAACCATTGTCGCGCAGGGTTTCTTTGCTCACCAGTTGCGAGAACTTGTCGATACTCTCTCGGTTAATCACCGCATCAGTAATGCGCTTGATATCACTGGCTTGCAGTTTGTTGTTTTTGCCTTCTTTCATAAAGTGTTTGGAGGCATCGACCACCAATACATCGGTGTTTTGGCGTTTTTGCTTGAGTATCAAAATCACCGTAGGAATGCCGGTGCCAAAAAAGATATTGGCCGGTAAACCAATAATGGCATCAATATGATTCTGTTCAATCAGTTGCTTGCGAATTTCACCTTCTTCACCACCACGGAACAAAACACCATGAGGTAGCACGATAGCCATAATGCCATCGGGCTTTAGGTGATAGAGGTCGTGCAGTAAAAAAGCAAAATCCGCTTTGGTTTTAGGTGCCAGGCCAAACCGTGAATAGCGTGGATCGCTATCTTTAAAGCTGGGGTCCCAGTTTTGTGAGTAAGGAGGGTTGGACACCACGGCATCGACATGTAAGGCGTAGTACGAGCCTTGAGGATCACTGTCATCAAAATACGGCCAATCCTCTTCCAGGGTGTCGCCATTACGGGTTTTAATGTTGCTGGCTTTAATACCGCGCATGATGAGGTTCATACGGGTTAGGTTGTAGGTATTGGCTTTTAACTCTTGGGCGTAATAGGTGATGCAGTCTTTATTTTTCGCGTATTTCTCGAACGCCTCACCGATATTGATCAGCAACGAACCAGAACCGGAAGTAGGGTCGTAAATTTTGATAGTATCTTTGTGTTTTAACTCATGGGCGATGATGTTCGACATCAATACAGAAACTTCATGAGGCGTATAAAATTCACCGGCTTTTTTACCGGCATTGGCGGCAAATTTTTCTATCAGGTATTCGTAAATGTAACCCAGTACGTCATACCCGTGATTGCCGTTCATCGGGATGCTTTTGATCAGGTGTAGTAAGTCGCTGATGGCTTTGGTGCGTTTGCCCGCACTTTCACCCAGTTTGCTTAAACCTGTTTCTAAGGTAGTAAAAATACCGTCAAACAGTTTTTTGTAAGTTGGCGAAATCAAACGGCTAAAGGCCGAGAGCGCATCACGTACGTTAGATTCATTAAATTCGGATGCTGGATCAATCCATGTAGAAAACAGATTATCATAGGCAATAAAGTAGCCTAGGTTGCTTTGTACGTATTCAACGGTGTCGGCGTCTTCTTCACTCAGGGCTTTGATGTCTTCGGGCGTCATCCCCTGTCTAGTGACAAACTGCACCAACTGGTCGCTTAGGTACTTGTAGAAGATAAAGCCGAGTATGTAGTCTTTGTATTCGTTGGCTTCAATTTTGGACCGCATCTGGTTGGCAGATTCCCAGATTTTAGCTGCAAGCTGTTGTTTATTCACTGTAAATCCTGTTAAAAGCAATTCTTTTTCGATAAGATCTATTTTAAGGTGTCGATTGTACGTTTGATAAGAGCTTCTTGCTAGCGGCAAGGCTTTTACGAACCTGTGTCAGTGAGCAGTACGAAGTCTCGATATCGGTGCTTACCTTACCTGTGGTGACCTTTGGCTCCGTCTGTCTTATGACGTATCCCGTAACCCTGCAGGAAAGTGACTATACCCGCTACGCATTCCGCATCGCGCCAGAAGATTTTGAACCGTTCTCGTATAAGCTGAAACAGGCGGGTGTGACGGTCTGGAAAGACAATAAAAGCGAAGGGCAATCTTTCTATTTTCTTGACCCGGATGGACACAAGCTGGAGCTACACTTGGGAGATTTAGCGTCGCGATTGAATCAATGCCGGAAGAAACCCTACACCGGAATGCGTTTCGGACCTGGAAAATAATCACGCAACTTTGTGATCTTCCACGCAGTATTCAATTTTATGTCCCATTCTGGGGGCAAATCCCCAAACTAAAATCTCACAACCCATTAATTTTCAATTGTTTAAAAGAAAAGGCGAGTCCGGCCTTCGCACCATATAGTATGCAAGATAAGTCGCTTAGGGCGGCTTTTTTTGTGTCTGAAATCCAGTATCCTCAAGGCTTCCTCGCTTTTTTACTCAACCTAAGTCAACCTGATTTAATCTATATCAACTTACTGATGCGGTTATAACTGCGGGTATATCGCGGTTCGATAATGTTTGTATCCACACATAACCCTTGAAAGGATACTCATCACGGCTCTGAAATATGTGAAGGTTCGTTTGGTAAAGCCTGAAGCAAAAGCCTATAAGCTGACTAACGCTTTCGTTATCGTTTTGGCCTGGAACTGATTAAATGCTCGGAACTAAAACGGGTCTATTTACAATTGCATCGATGAACTGAGCCGCTAGTTCTTTGCGCCTGAAAAAATCATACTTTACAATAATAAGCTGACTATATTGGCTGAATCACCAGCCGATTTCAGAAGACTGTTTTTCCAGAGCATCGCCAATGATTACAGGAAAACCCTCCATCCGGAATCTCTGCGGTGAAATTCAGAAATTATTTTAATAATACCTTCCGGAAGTCTCCTGTTTCATCATATTAAATTCTATGTCAACAGGACGGCGCGGCTTTATGGCCTTTTAACGCTCGATTTCACATTACCCCTTAAACACCTCCCGCCGGTGCCATTCTACAAATCCTTCCTGCGGATACAGTGCTTTCGTTTGTGGTAATGAAATCGCTTTCCCCTGAAAATCCCAGAATAGCCTTCCGACAATACCACTTCCGTTGACGGCTTCGGAAACCTGGAGCCGCATATTCTCATCCAAACCAATTGAACCTTTATCAAAAGCTTTATGGTGGATCGCGCAAAGAGCCAGCCCATTGGGAATATCGCAGGGGCCCCCATACTGTTTCCATTTGATATGCGCGGCTTCCAGGGCAACCGACGCGTTGTCGTGCCGCATATTGAACCCGCAGATAGCGCATTCATAGTTGTAGGCCCGTAGCACTTGTTGCCGGAATAAAGGATCGCGCTGTTTACGAATTTGCAGGATATTAAATCCTAACTCATCGGCGAGCTCCTCCTGGATGCTTTCAGTAAAGTGTGTTTCAAGGATTTGCTGAGCCACGGAATCAATTAAGTTTTTACTCTTTATCAACAGAGAATAATGTTGCTCGTCAAAACCGCCAGCAACATTATGTTCAAGCAATTCCCTTGCCGGAGGTTGTCTGCTGCTCCCTGACGTGGAACAGTGCTCTGCATTTTGCAGCTCCCAAAATCCATCGCCCTGCAAACGCCAGAAGGGCAAATCAGGCCGATACTGAGCGCGTTGTGGTCCGAATCGCTCAAGCAGAACGTGCAGATTATCCCGGATCTCTGTGCCGTAATTAAACAGCCGCCCATGACCGTTTTGATAACCCGCCAGCACATATAACAGCAGCAATGGCTTGTGAGGGGCTCGCTGCTCACCTTTACGCCAGATGGTGATGTTAGTAACTGCCTGTTGGAGGGTTTTAATGGAAGCCATTGATTTCACTATCAGGTAAATAATTCCGATAATGCTCGCAAATTTAAACCTGATCAAGGAAGGCGGGTTATACCTTCCTATAACCCTGCCCCTCCATCACACCTTCGGCGGCTCCAGCGAAATCATCATCCTGCTAACCTCCTTCTCAGTTAACTCACTATTCTGCTGAATACAAAATAACAAATCCTCCTGCCGCGGCTGGCCAAAGGCAAGCCGGTAGAGCGCCAGTTCTTGCTTTAGTTGCCTAAACTTTTTGCTCTCTCGACTATATGGCAGCATCGGCACGCGCCGTTCTACATGCGCGCTGCCGTTTTCAAATATCCAGTAAGGGATCAATTCGGACTGCGCAGGAGGACGGTCACTGGCCGCCTTCGCAAAAAGCGCCTTCCACGGATCCTGAACTGGCATCGCGGCCTGTAGCCCTCGTAACCCATAGAATTCAGCAATGTTTTTTCTGACCGCATGCCCCTTATAACGATGTACGCGACCTTCACGTTGTTCCATATCAACCGGGTTCGACGGTAAATTCCAGTGCATGACCGCGTGGCACCATGAATGAAAATCCAGCCCCTCCTGGCCTATAGACGTCGAGGCCAGCACAAATGGGCGGAAGGGCGAGTTAAAGGCATCTTTAACTACTTCCGCGCGCGCATTGCCGGACGAATCGTCGTTTTTGATGTCCCCGTAGCGTAAGGCGAAGCGGCAGCGGGTGCTGAATTTATCCAGCTCATAGCCGCCGGTTCTGGTTCTGAATTGATCGATATGCATTTGCGCGGTACGCAGTGACAATACCGATTGCATACACTCTGCAATCGCCGTTGCCTGTTCGGTCAGTACGCACTGCTGGAGGCCCAGAGATTCCAGTAAAACATGCGTATATTCGTCCAGTACAGCCTGCAAATTACCGTCAAGAGCGTACTGGAGCGTTAAGCGCCAGTATCTGTTATCGCCCGCGCCGCGCAGCAGTGAAATGGTTTCCGGGAGGTTGAACAGGGTGCGGAACCCGGAAGCAATCGTAAAGGCGGCAGAAAAAAGCGCTGCTGGAATCGACTCAGGCTCGGCATTTAAACGATTAAGTGCGCGAAGGGCACAGGTACCTGGTGCGGCCAGAGCGAGGTCGCAGAGCACATCGGTCAGATCTTTCGGGCGTGGGCCAAGGTCAAGTTTACCCGCGGCGGCCTGGCGGTAAAGAGCAAGATGATCCTGAAATGACTCGCTCATCTCGCCGTCGCCCGCGCGGGCTGACCAGTCTGCGTTGTGCGAGAGCCAGCCCTGATACTGCGCATCGTTATCCAGTTGCGCCAGCGCCGCCCAGTACCAGCGTTCGTCTGCTCGCGAACCCCGTTTACCCGTTCCCAGTGGACGCAGCAGAGATTCACACCGGTTCCTGACGATGGCCCGCATTTTCCGGGTGGTAAGTGGTTTTCCTCCCGCCTCAAGGGCGAGCGCGAGTGGGTCGATAACCCCTGCAAGCGTCGGGGAAGGGAGCATCCAGGCGAGCACTGGCATACCGGTTAAACGTGCGTCACCGGATGGTGCGCTAAAACGCAGCAGTTGCGCCGTTTTTGTGGTGAGTTTGCTGTGTGGGATCCTGTCGCTATCAACCATGCGCCTTTCTGCTTCGTAAGAGCAAACGGCGGCAATAGCGTCGGGCACTGCGCTCCAGCGCGTAAATACCAACGCTTTGGTCAGGTTCTGTTTGCCTTTGTAGAGGCCGGCAGGCTGTGTGTAAGGCAGAGAAGGTGGCATCCACAACAGTTGCCACATTTCCTTGTTAAGGGTGTCTTCAAACAGCATGCGCATTCTGGGATTCGCGGCGTCGAGTGGTTTATAACCCTCAAATTTTTCCTTTGTCAGCCACTGTTTTTTAGCGTTTTTCAGTGCGTTCAGGAGTGGTTCGGCTGGTGCGCCAATCGTTTTATCCAGCTTGTTCCGGAGATCGTACGATTTAAGAAAATTAAGCAGATAAGGCGCAGACTTCCAGTATTCAATCGGGTCAGCCGCGTTCACGCTTTGTGCCACGGCATCAAGGGTCGCAGCATGTTGCAAATCTGCAACGGTAAGCGGGGTGGTGCGTACATCTTCGAACGTCATCGCATTAAGGTTGCGAGTAGTGGCGACCCTTTCAGTGCGACACATCACCCTGAGTAATGCATTCTCCAGCTGGCTCTTTTCGCTGATGCGCATTCCTTTGCCCTGCAAAGAGGCACGGATATCCAGCAATTGCTGTTCTATTTCTGCAACTTTCTGTGCATCGTTGAAGAGAAAATTCAGGGTAGCGATAAAGTCTTTGTAGTGGTTTTCCTCCTCGCTTTCCTGGTCCGTTGTGTACATTTTATAGGGCGTTGCCGACAGCAGAAGTACGCGAACTTCGGGGTGCTCAAAGAGCGCTTTGGCTAAAAGCGCGGCGTCATCGTCACCGTTCAGCAGCGATTTAAAGCGCTGAAACTCATCTAAAATAACCAGGTCCGGATCGAGCGCAGAGAGGCAAACCGAAGCAAGTTTGTTACGCAGTTTGCCGATTAAATCATAGCGATAGCGCGAATCCTCTTCACTGATTTTGCCCGAGTAAAAGCGAGCGCAGCAGGATTTGAGTTGCGCGTAAAGATCGCGGTCATTCATCACCTCCCGGCGAAAGGCCCTGGAGAGGTCAGCATCCAGTTGGCTGGTGTTGAGAGACTTGATGTCTCTTTCCCAGCCGTCATTACCAGCAGTAGCCTGTAGTAACCTGTACAATCCGTCTCGAAGCTCTACTCTCCGCTCTCCCTGAGCCAGCGGAAGCGCATGCAGCATATGATAAAGAATGGTGCGTTCCCGCATCTGCCCGCCACGGCTGAGGGTATGATCAAAGGTGGTGCCAGGCGTCAGGCTAATAAAGTTGAGCTTATTGGACCGCAGGCTACGCACAATCTGCGGAAGAAGCGTCAGGCGGGTGGCCAGCGCAACGCCATGGTGATCGCCGCCATTAAGGCGCTTGATATTTTGCGTCGCGATGGTGGTATTGGAACAGATATAGATGATATCAATGCGATCTGTTTTCTGGCGCAGGTGTTCAATGGTTTTAGCAATGACCCCACGCGCCACCATCGTTTTCCCGAGCCCAACTTCATCAGCAACAAGAAAGCGGGATTGTCGATTCTCACCATAAAATTGCTCAAAAACATATTCTACGGTTTTTCTCTGGAAATCTTTCAGCCCCTCAAGCGGTGAGGGCGTACTGTCCTTTTTAGCGTCCATGATGCTTGTCCATCGCTGATTCAAAAACGGCCCATAGACTTAAAAAATCCTCGGGGACGATGTCGTGAGTGTGATTTTTCAAGCCGTCGACCAGTGCGGCAATGTCTTTTAAACGTTCTGGCGTGCGGCTATAAAGACGTGTGAGTTCTTCCAGCAGGGGCGTCTCGTCTTTGCGCGCCAGTGAATGCAGTACGTTTTTGCTCGTGGCGCGCCCTTCGTTTATCAACACCGCAAGATGCTCAGTGCCTAGCAGCATGTATAAGTAACGTAAAAAATCTTCCTGCTTATTGATAATGGTCTGCAAAATCATTGCATTGCGATCGTCTGGCATGTTCTCTACGGGCAGATTCAGGACAAACTGCGCGTTTACGTTGGGATGCCGGGTATGCAGTTCAAAGGCTATCAGGCCCGTCAGCGCAAACGCGGAGAACTCGCCCAGCAACAGGCCTTGAGTTGTTCCCTCTGCCGGAAGTGAGCAGGCGAAAGTAGGGGCGACGGTAATCGGCCAGACGCGAGCATCCTTGATGCCTGGTAATGGTGGGATTTTTCCGCACAGATAGAGCGCCCAGGTCTCTTTCGACTGACCCGGACCACAACGGAGCGAGAGCGCGGCCTGGGCTAGCTGCAGTCGGGCATCTTCGATTGCCTTCTCGGCCTCGATGCGCAGCGTGTCGCTCTCTGCTTCCAGGCTTTTATCATATTCCACCAGGTAATTACCGAAACCTTCCTGACTCAGCATGCTCTCTATTGAGCCAGTTTTGCTTTTACGGCCCTTAAGCGAGACTAAAATTTCATAATTTTTGCCCTTACACAGGGCGGCGTGAGTCGCGTTTGCGGAACCGAGTACCAGCTCGCAATCCCAACCGCTTTCAAACAGATACGCTTTAGCATGCAGGCCGGAGGCGGTAATGATGGGGTCACTGGACGGTGCATCCGGTTCTTCTGGCTCGGCGGCTTCATCCAGATGCAGCACGTTATCGAATTGCGCGAGCGTTTCATCACGCAATGTCAGCAAGGTTTCCGGTCGAGAGATAAGCACGCGATGGGTGCTTTTATCCGGCACGATATATTGCAACGCATCATCAGAACAAAATGGCGAAATAATCGCGATACGCGAAGCCTGCGGGGGCTGCCATTTATAATCGGCGATGCCCGGCAGATAAAATTTCAGCGTGTCATAGCCCGGTGGTAAATCCCATTCAACGCACCTTAATTCATCAGCAAAGCGAATGGCTTGCTGATGGCGTGCCGCATCCATTTTACTCGCCGCCAATCCAGGGAGGTGGTTAAACAGATACTGAAGCGGTTGATTACCATTGACTTTCCCTGCCGTTAGTATGCCTTCCAGCTGCAAAGAGAGATCCCAGGAAGAATCCGTCGTTAGGTTACGGCTGAGGATCACCAGACGGTACATCACGGTATTGTCTGACGGAGCAACGTAACGAATCGCCCAAACTTTGGGATGAAACACGCCGCCTTTCGGCGCGTTCGCTTCAACGATCATCTTCTCCAGTAAACCGAGTAAAGGGCTGGCGCTGTGCGTAGCTGGCACCTGGACTCTGCCTTGTTGCACGTACACAGTGATTCTGTCCGCGTAGCGGCGTATGGCTTCAAAGCAGGCAAAGGGATCGGTGGCCTGCTGGCTGTCGCTGGCCATCAGTGCCAGATAAACCGGCGCCTGAAGTAAAAATGTTGGGTCCAGAGAGAAGGTTGTAGCGATCGCTTCATCAAAAACCATGCCCGGCGGTGGTGTTAACGCCGAGGTGTAGAGGTTGCGATTATCAGGATTCAACATCGTCTTGCGCCCCCATTCCGACCCACAGGTCCCTCAACAGGATTCTGGCGTTGTTCCAGCGATAAATGAGTCTGCTGGTTCCTGCATGGCCACCCCATTGATCCAGTGCGCGCGGATTGGTAAAGCGTGAGCGCACGCCTTTAAGTTCCATTTCGCGTTGTTGAATCAACTTACGTCCGTCGCCGGCTATCAGGGAGTCTGGCGAATGCTGAATCTGCTGGACGAGCCTCTCAATGAATAGACGAGTCCTGAAGGTGATCGTATGCCCGGGTTTTTCTACCTGTTGCCAAAACGCCGGGATATCCCAGCTGTGAATGTCATCCATAGGCACACTTGCTTTCCACTGCGCATATCGTTGCTGATAGGCGTCAATCAGTGAGGGATTGTTCTTTTTCTCAGCCAATTGAAGGTTGTAGGAGAGCGCTGATACGTGAACAATTTCTGAGAAAAGACGGGCATGATGCAATAATTCTTTGATTTCAGGAGGGCATCTCAGCAAATCGGGATGTTCCCAGGGCTGGCTGACATCCACCGTGTTGCTATTGAGAGCCAGCCAGGCGAGCAGGCTTCCCTCGCAGTTCAACTGAATTTGATCGCAAATGAAAAGAGCCTCTTCACGCGTAAGGGAAAAAGATGAAATCTCAGGAAAGTCCGCAGGTGCAGAGGGCAGGCCAGGGTGCCAGAAATCGACCGATTTCCACATGTCAAAATCGACATCGTCGCCGCGATCCCTTTCGTGACGTTCTTTACGCGCGATTCGCTGACGCTGCTGGTAAAACTCATCTATTCGCTGGTGATAACTTTCCTGAGAAGTCTCTCCCTTGCGGATCCCCCAGCGGCCCAGTCCGGCCCAGTAAACAGCGCTGGGAAGTCTTTTCAGGTTATTGCCTGAATGTTTCCCAAAAGCACCAGAAGTGTCTTCAGAGGTCCGCAAATAAGCCAGCAGTTTTCTTTCCAGCAGATCGGCCTGACGGGAAAAATTTTTCGCCGGAACGCGTTTTTCTTCGAGGCTCTGATAAAGCCAGGGCACAAACAGCATGTAGCGCAGGCGTGTCTGGATGGTACTGGTACCGGGAAAGAGCTGGTCGGCGATGCTATCGCGAATCGCGCCAATCCCCAGTTCATCGCGGCTCTCTTTTTCCCTGAAGAGCGCGAGTAATCGCATTGTTGCTTCCTGAGCACGCGAGTCATGGTCAAGCCAGGCAAGAACAGAGGCCAAGAGAAACTCCTTTTTCAAAATCCTTTATGTAAATGCAGGAAAGGGGAGAGCTTTTATTGAATATACTCCGACGCTATAATCTTTTAAATACAATTGGTTAATTCATTTTCTGTATTATTAATGAGGTCCGTTGTATCCATGTAGCAAATGCGCTTTTAAGGGCGCGTGAAGCTCTCCAGAATATTTACCTATTCTCATTAGCGACAACGTCCAGATGTCTCGGGCATGTCGCTAACCTACGTCTATTCAATGGGTAATTTTCAACCCAGCATCGGCAATCCCAACCCGCGTTTTACCTCATCAAGCGTTGCCTGCGTGACGTCATGCGCTCGCTCACTTCCTTCACGCAATATCGCCATCAGCGCGCCTTTATCCTGAATAAACGTGTTCCGCCGCTCGCGCATCGGTGCAATCAACTCCTGTAAACAGGTTTCCAGTTCGTTCTTGCAAACGCGATCGCCGAGCCCGCCCTGTTGATAGTGCGCTTTCATCGCTGCGACTTTCGCCGTGTCAGGATGAAACGCATCCAGATAAGTAAAGACCACATTCCCCTCCACACAGCCCGGATCGCTTACCCGGAGGTGGTTCGGGTCGGTGTACATTGCGCAAACGGCCTTGTGAATTTCTTCCTCACTGGCGGAAAGGGTTAACGTATTGCCGAGCGACTTCGACATCTTGGCGTTACCGTCGATACCCGGCAGGCGGCTGGTCTGGCTAAGCATCGCCTGGCAGTGGTGCAGCACCGGGGTGCTCAGCAGGCTATTCATCTTGTGGACGATCTCATTGGTCTGCTCAATCATTGGCAACTGATCATCGCCTACCGGCACCAGCCCAGCCTTAAAAGCGGTAATGTCCGCCGCCTGGCTAATGGGGTAGACCATAAATCCAACAGGCAACGAACGGGCGAATCCTTTCTGGGCAATCTCATTTTTGACCGTTGGGTTACGCTCAACGCGCGCAACGGTGACAATGTTCATATACAGCACGGTCAGTTCCGACAGCGCGGGCAGGGTGGATTGCAGGCAAATAGTGGTGAGGTGAGGGTCGATACCTGCGGCCAGATAGTCGGCCAGCACTTCAGGAATATTATCGTGAATTTTCTGCGGGTTACTGCCGTTATCCGTTAGCCCCTGAAGGTCGGCAATTAGCACGAACTGTTGATGGTCGTGCTGCAATGCCACGCGCTGGCGCAGCGAACCGACGTAATGGCCCAAATGCAGCGGGCCGGTTGGACGGTCACCTGTGAGGATCGTAGGTTTGTTCATGTGAAGCTCCTTGGCTTAATCAGCCGAAAGGCGCCCCTGAAATGATATAGCCGCCTTTCGGCGGCTATAAAAAATGGGATGAGAGTATCCGTGCCGCCTTTAGAAAGGCAGCCACCAACGAGTGTGACGTGAGGTGGAGATGACGGTACGGTTCATGGCTTCATCCTGTCACTATCCATCATGAAGGTCAATATGTTGTATCTCTCCGATGCCATTCGTAGCCGCTGCATCATCTTGCTGAGCCCTGAAGGGTAACCTTACTCAACAATACATAAGCCGCGATGAACTTGAGAAAAAGCGCCCTATCATAACCAGCATGATTGGATGGTTATTTGCTGCGTTTCAGGAACAAGCTGATGAGAAAAGCACTGCGTAATACTCTCCGGGTTCCGATTCTGCTGGCCCTCTCGGTGGGCGTTTTATTCCTCCTGCTTCCCATTCAGGAGAGCGAATCGGCGACGGAGTGCCGTCGTAGCCTGACCCGGCAGGCAAAAAATCTGGTGCAGGAAGATTATCTGAAGAGTCGTTTTCCCTACTGGCAGATTGAAAAGAAAATGCTGGGCACGCTGACGCCCAACTTAAGCTTTGGCAAAGTGACGATTGAAGACGACGCTTACCACGTGCCGTTCACCGCCGTGGGGCCCGACGCCACACTTGTGCGCGTCGGGATTATCGATTGTGAGCTTCAGGAGATTGATTACGCGTTCGCGTCCTGATCCATCGCCCGATGCACGGCTTCACCGAGTTGTTCCATCACCTGCCGATGTTTCTCGGTGGTGGGCAGTGCGCAGTTGATGCGCAGGCAGTTGCGGTATTTTCCTGAAGCGGAAAACAGCGAACCCGGCGCCACCTGAATCTTCAGGCGGCACAGCTGTTTGGCGACGCACACCATATCCACCACTTCCGGTAGCTCCACCCACAGCATATAGCCGCCGAGCGGGCGGGTAACGCATATGCCACAGGGAAAATACTGACGCAGCCAGCAGGTGTAGGTTTCCATATTGTTCTGATAAATCTGGCGCATGCGCCGGACGTGGCGGTGATAGTGACCCTCGCGCACAAAGGTGGCTACCGCAAGCTGTGTGGCGGGTGGGGTGGTGCCGCTTGATGCGTATTTCATGTGCATCACTCGGTCACGATAGCGGCCCGGCACAATCCAGCCAACCCGCAAACCCGGTGCCACGGTTTTGGTAAATGAGCTGCACAGCACCACGCGGCCATCAATATCGAACGAATGAATGGTGCGCGGGCGCGGGTACTCCATTGCCAGTTCACCGTAAATATCATCTTCAAAAATCACAATATCGTGGCGCTGCGCCAGCGCCAGCACCGCGCGTTTACGCGCCTCCGGCATGATAAATCCAAGCGGGTTATTGCAGTTGGGTACCAGAATCACGCCCTTAATCGGCCACTGTTCCAGCGCCAGTTCCAGCGCTTCGATGCTGATACCACTTTCGGGATCGGTCGGGATTTCAATCGCTTTAATACCAAAGCCGCGTAGCAACTGCATGGTGCCGTAAAAAGTCGGCGATTCCACGGCGACGATATCGCCAGGTTTACACACCGCCAACAGGGCAATCGACAGCCCGCTGTGACACCCGCTGGTAATGACCACATCGTCGGCGTTCACGGTAGACCCGCCATCAAGCATCAAACGGGCCACCTGTTCGCGTAGCTCGCGTCGCCCCGCCAGCTCATCGTAGCTCAGAATTTCCGTCGGATGGTGCTGCACCACGCGGCTCATCTCGCGCCACAGCGGTTTCAGGCTGGGCTGGGTGACATCCGGCGAACCACCGCCAAAGAGAATAACCTCTTTATCGCGACGCGCATCGAGCATCTCAAGCACCTGATCCCACTGGGTAACCTCCACCGGGCGCTGCACCGGGCGGCTCATCGCCGGCACCGGGGGCTGCGCTTTACGCGACGCCACGAAATAGCCCGAGCGCGGCTGTGGCGTGATAAGCCGCAGCGTTTCCAGCGTCTGGTACGCCTGCTGAACGGTACTGATGCTGACGCCGTGTTCCTGACTCAACGTACGCACCGAGGGCAGCTTTTCGCCTGCGCGATACAGCCCCTGTTCAATACGTTCCGCCAGAAGATTCGCCAGATGTTGATAACGCGTCATGCTGTATTCCTCAGAGCCGCCATACAGATCGCAGGACCAGTACAGATGAAGATGAAAACTGCCATGCAGATCTCTTTTTAGACCATCTGTATGTTAAAGAAAAGTTATTTGTGAATCTGTATTGCTTAGGTGCTTTTTGGCGAAGATAAAGCCTCTGGCAACGCGTGGAGGTGCGATATGGAATTTTACGAAAACCGTTCGAAAAGGCCGTTTATCGGGCTGGTGTGGCTGTGGCAGGCGCTAAGAAAATGGTACGACCGCGAGCGCACACGCCGCGTCCTCGACCGGATGACCGATGCGCAGCTGAAAGATGTCGGGCTGAGCAGGGATGATTATCGGTGAGGATATCACCCCTCACCCCGGCCCTCTCCCGCAGGGAGAGGGAGAAAACCAGCTCAGTTCTGTAAGACACGCACAATCCATCCCCTCTCCCTTGAGGGAGAGGGTCAGGGTGAGGGGGAAAACCCCGCACCATCCCGCCAACCATCCCACCACTATTTTTCACATTCAATGCTATCCATTCCGCCGTTTCTTGATACTTACCATGATAAGTATTATCTTCCTCAAGGTAATCACTGAGGAGTTCGCCATGACTGAAGATGAATTGTTTGCCCGCAGGCCGATGGGGATGCGGATGGCGATGGTTGTTCGCCAGTGGCGGGGCATCATCGATCGGGCGATCACCGACACCGGGTTAACACAATCGAGCTGGACAGTGCTGATGCAGCTTCAGCAACTGGGCGACAATGTGTCGGTCAGCGAACTGGCGGAAGTGCAGGGCATTGAACTGCCGCCGCTGATGCGCACGCTGACGCTGCTGGAACAGCAAGGTTACCTGCTACGCACGGTGTCGCCGTATGACAAGCGCATTCGTCTGCTGACGCTCACGCCGGAAGGTCAGGCGGTGCTGCAACGGCTGACGCGGGTTATTGAGGATTTACAGGCCCGCGTGTCCGAAAACATCCCGCCGGAACAGATCGCTCTGTTCAGCGAAACCCTGAATCACATTGCCTGCAATTTGCGGATGCTCCGCGAAGAAAATAATAAAACCGAATAACACCATGATGACGCCAGAACAGAAATTTGCCCGCTGGGTAAGGGTCAGTATTGCCTCTTTCCTGCTTATGTTTGTCTATTTTATCATCGCCGATATCTGGATACCGCTCACGCCGGATTCCACGGTGATGCGCGTGGTGACGCCGACGTCGTCGCGCGTCTCCGGCTATGTTGCGCAGGTGTATGTGCACAACAACAGCCAGGTGAAGAAAGGCGACCTGTTGTATGAACTCGACCCGACGCCGTTTGTTAATAAGGTGGAAGCCGCGCAGATTGCGCTCGAACAGGCGAAACTGAGCAACCAGCAGTTGGATGCGCAGATCGTCGCCGCGCAGGCCAATCTGAAAACCGCGCAGTTCACCGCCCGCAACGATCGCGTGACCTACGAGCGTTACCAGCGTTTAAGCACGATGCAGAACGTTTCGCAGTCGGATCTCGATAAGGTGCGTACCACCTGGCAGACCAGCGAACAGTCGGTGAGCGCGCTTAACGCGTCCATCCATAATCTGCAAATTCAGCGTGGTGAGCGCGATAATCATCGCAACGTCACCATCCAGAAATACCAGAATGCGCTGGAAGAGGCGCAGCTTAATCTTGGCTGGACGAAAATTCGCGCCGAAGAAGATGGCACGGTGAGTAACCTGCAATTAAGCCCTGGACTGTATGCCAGCGCCGGGACGGCGGTAATGGCGGTCGTGAACGATCATACCGACATCGTCGCCGATTTCCGCGAAAAAAGCCTGCGTCACACCAAAACCGGCACCGATGCAGCCGTGGTATTTGATGCGCTACCCGGCAAAGTCTTTAGTGCCAAAGTGACCAGCAGCGACGCCGGGATCTTAGCCGGTCAGGAAGCGGTAAACGGCCAGCTTTCTCAGCCAGATACTTCCACGCGTTGGGTGCGAGATGCCCAGCGTATGCGCATTCACGTGGCGCTGGATGAACCGCTTGCGCAAACACTGCCGACCGGGGCGCGCGCCACCGTTCAGCTCTATAACAGCGATGGACCGTTCGCCCGCTTTTTCTCCGGGGCGCAAATCCATCTTGTGAGCCTGTTGCACTATGTCTATTAAAACGCTCGCGCAGGTCTTCACGCCGCACGGCAATATCGTCTACACGGCGAATGATTTTCGCCAGACGCTGCGCACCGTGTTCACCGGCATGACGGCGCTGAGCATCTCCACTTTCTTCGATACCCAGTACGGCGTGTTCTTTGTCGTCTTCCCCATTTTGCTGGTGTCGCTTGTTCCGGTCTTCAACGGCCATATCGCACGGCAGTTTTTGCTCAGTGCGGTGCTGAACTGCATCGAAATGGTCATTATCGTCGGCTATCTGATTGAATGGCCGTTGATTATGACCATTGTCGTTTTCGGCATGTATGTGATGCGTTTCCGTTTTATGAGCAAGGGGCCGCTGTTCCTGTTTGGCTCGATGGGCGTGGTATGCCAGAGCGTCATGCTCAATTTTATGAGCTACCCAACCACCAACTGGCACACACTGCTGTTCTCCAATATGGAAGCCAGCGTCATGGCGGTGGCGCTGAGTGCCCTGTTCCACTATCTCATTCCTGATGTTGAACCGCGTAAGCTGCCGCCGCTGATTGAAAAAGACGCCGCGCGCGTGCGCCATGAATCGCTGCTGTCAGGCACCGTGGCAACGATGCTGTTTATCGTCTTTCAGATAAGCGATTTACAGGATTCATTGTCGGCGCTGATGGCGGGGATCTTAATCCTCTTCCCGATGCACTATCGTGGCTCGGTGGTCAGTTCCCTGTGGCGCGTGGTCGGCGTGGTGCTGTCGTGTCTGTATATTCTGGTAGTGCAACTGATTTTGTACGATCACAGCAGCCACATGATTCTGATGATGCCGCTGATTGGGCTGGGTCTGGCATTCAGCGCGCGAATGCACGTGATGGAAAAAGTGGGTGCAGGCGTCGGTTTCGCCAGCATTACCACCATCGGCATCATGTTCGGTCAAAACCTTCAGCCGGACCAGGATCTGGTCTTCAGTGACATGTACCGTGTTACGTCTGTTACCGTTTCGTTATTGGGAACGCTAACAATGGTGTTTCTGGTGCACCGAATTTTGAACTGCTTCCAGGCAACGCGTTTTATTGTGAAGTAGCGCACTTCCGGTCCCAGACGCGTGGTCGCGTTTGTGCGTAGAATAGCTCCCCCCCGCAATGGATGGAGAAGGACGATGTGGCAAACGCGCGCGCTGGAACTCAATAACCAGGAGTTCTGGAACTGGGATAAAGCCTGTGAATTAGTGAAGTGGGCCATCAATCACGATTTCAATACGGTGATTGTCGGCCAGGCCAATTTGTTCGACAAACTGGTCTCGCCAAAAGGCTTTACGCCGCATCAGTACAATGATGGTCTCTCCAGCCATCAGCGCGCCCGCTGTGTTTACCTCAACCGGCTGGCCGGTTTTTGCCAGCAGCACGGCCTGAAATTTTACCTGCAGGCGAAAGAGTTTAGCTTCCCCGTTGACCTGCTGGCGGCGCATCCTGAACTGCTGAACAAAAACGGCGGCGTACATTTCGACGCGGAGTTCTGGTGTCGTTATCTGGCGGACAAAATGACGCTGCTGTGCCAGCGTATTCCGCTGATGAGTGGCCTGCAGGTGGCGCTCTCGAATACAGACGGTCTGCTGCCTATCTCGCGGCCTAACTGGGAGCTAACCGGGCACGACGATCCTTCCCCTCATATCGATCCGCGTAGCTTATCGCTTTACAGTCAGTGTTTTAGCGCGATGGCACGGGCGGTGATGCGCGAAGGCAAGCATCTGGTGCTGCGTGCGTTTCCGGCGGGCAATCACGATATCAGCAACGTTCTGGAAGCGATCAGCACATTACCGGAAGCCGTTTCAGTCTCGATTAAAATCACCCCGGAGCGTTTCTGGCCTAATTTTCCCAATAACCCGGCGCTGCAAGCGGTACAAAACCGCGACGTGTGGGTCGATCTCGATCTGGTCGGTGAAGAAGTGGGGTGGGGGATTTTCCCGTTTCCGCGCATCGACGAGTTGCAGGGGCGTTTGTTGTGGTGCCGGGGGAATCCGGCAATTCGCGGCGCGGTGTGCAAAGCCAGCTGGGAAGGCGTGGATAACCACTGGATCATGGGCACGTTGAGTGAGTGCAACCTGGTCGCCTGTAGTCAGTTGCTGGCCCATCCTGAAAAAGCAGTAACCCGCACCTCGCTGATGATGCATTGGCTGGATGAATGTTACGGCTGGCGTCCGGACGACGAGACGTTCACTGAATTTCAAACGCTGTTAGAGCAGGCCGGGCAGGTACTCTACCGCGCCATTTATGTACGCGACCACGTTTTCCATCGCCACAGCCAGGTGCCGGAAAGCTACGGGCAGGGCGTCTGGAGCCTTTATGGCCAGCTCAACCGTAACCACTGGCTGCCGGGCTCTGAGCGTGATATCGCCTTCAGTCCCCATGATGTCGCGACCGCCGGGCGTAATTTATCGTTGATTGCCAAAGAAAAAGATGAAGCCTGGCAGGAGGCGCAAACGCTACAGGCTGAGGCGCTCAGTTTTGTGCAGCGCGCAGCATTCCCCCACGCCCTGGCCCGGCGCTGGCAGGAGGAATGGCAAGGGTTTGCGCTTTACTGTCAGTTGTTTATGCATGCGCAGAAAGCCTTTTTTACTCTGCATTATGCCACGGTGGTGGAGAATAACTGGAGCATGCGCGAGATTTGCCAGGTGAATATTCAGGAGCTCTACCGCTGCGCCGTTGAAATGGACACATTTTGTGCGAAGCATCCCGATGCCTCGCCTGGCATGCACGTTATCTTTGACGCATCGCGCGTGCGGGCGCTGGCAGACAGCCTGCATCATCAACTGACTCAGCTAAAAGCGTGATTAAAATCACATCGAAAAACCACGGATCGCGGAATAAATGCGATCCGCACCGTTTTCACCCCCTACGGTAAATAGCAAAATGTGATGAAAGTCTCATTTCTCTCCCTGCTCATCGGTGGATTGTGAATCTCCGGGCAGATCCATAAAACCTCGCATTCACTCACATAGCCCCAACGCCTCTGAATCCTGATGATACGACGCAAACACAAGTGTAGTGAGTGAGGAGACAACATGAGGCTGGCAGCGGGTGACGCAGTAATGCGTTTTGCAGTTTCAGCGCCGCACAATGAGCGGTTTGCTGAGTTTTACACGGGTGAAACCCTTGATGCGTCAACAGGATACGTGGTGGCGGAGGATGCCGGGCCGGAACAGACTTCATTCTGCCGCCGCGTATTTTGCGAGACCACCGCCCAGCGTGACGTGTCACTTTCCCGCGCGTTGCCTGCCAGCCACACCATCCAGGCGGACGAAAGCGGGATGGTCCACTTCTCGCTGTTTAAACCGATCGCCACGCACAGCCAGCGCTGGCTGTACGTTAACCTTCATGCTGATAAATCGGGTGAGTACGCTTTTCAACTGGCGACGTGCGGTGGCATGCGTATCTGGGTTAACGGTGCAGAAGCCGCCCGATTCACGCCTTTTACCCGCAACAGGCTGCAAATTTGCCAGGTTAACCTGCCGCTCCAGCAGGGGAAGAACGCGTTGTTTATTCATCTTGAAGAACTCTGCGAGCGTAGAACGCAGTTTGTGCTGCGCATGATTTATCAGGGCCAGGCACCGCTCGACGCGCGGCTGGCTGAAGAGAATGATGCGCTGCCGTTGTATCAACGCCCTGGCGCAGAACGACACGAGGATGAAGGGCGTGCGCTGCTTACACGGCTCAAGCAGGGGAAGGCAGACGAGCAGGCGCAATCTCTGCTGGTGCGTCTGTTACAGCGTGTCAGCGCCCGGGAAGAGGGCTCAAGCTCTGCGCTTATTTCGCTGCTGTGGGTCTGGCATGACTATCACGGTGAAATTTTTTCGCCTGTGCTGTGGCGCCGCGTACGCTCGGCGATAGTAGGTTATCGCTACTGGTTTGATGAACTGGGCAACGACGTCATGTGGTTTACCAGTGCAAACAATGCCTTAAGCTTTCACACCGCGCAGTATCTCGCCGGGCAGATGTTCCGCGATGAACGCTTCACCGCCTCTGGTCGCGATGGGCGTGAACAGCAGGACATCGCCGCGCAGCGCCTGGCGTACTGGTCGGTGAACGTTGCCCCGCAGGACGGCGCCGCTCCCAGCCTGCTCGCGTTGTCGCAACTTGCGGATGACGCGGGGCTTCGCGCTCGCGCGCAGCGTCTGCTGACCAGCGATCTTTCTCTAACGTCCTCACACGCAGGAGCCGCATGATGCGCCACGCTGAATTACATCAAACTCTGGAACAGGTTGTGCAGGGATTCTGTCGCCTGAAAAATATCGGCGAAGTGAGCAGCGGTGAAGGGTTCGCCATCAACTTCGAAGAGTGGGAATGGGAGGTGGGGGTCGGCCTGTACGGCTTCTGGCAGTATGCGTTATCGCAGAATGATGCCGGGTTGCAGCAGTCGATTCTCGCCTGGTATGAAGGACAACTGGCGAAGGGTCTGCCTGCGGTACAAATCAACACCACCGCGCCGATGATTGCGCTCTCGCTGGTGGCCGGGCACACGGGCCGTGAGGATCTACTGAAAGTCGTTAATGACTGGGCGGATTCTCTGTTGCAAACGCTGCCCAAAACGGAGGAGGGCGGTTTTCAGCATGTCGTCAAAGAGCAGCCAAATACCGGGCATCTGTGGGATGACACACTGTTCATGACCTGTCTGTTCCTCGGCTCGGCGGGTGTGGTTCTTAAGCGCAACGATCTGATTGACGAAGCGTCGTATCAGTTTTTGCTGCATACCCGCTATCTCAGCGAACCCGCCAGCGGCCTGTGGTATCACGGCTGGACGTTCGTCGGTCAGCATCACTTCTCGGGCGCATTCTGGGCACGGGGTAATGCGTGGATCACCGTGGCCATCCCGGAATTCATCGCTCTGCTCGGCGACAGCCTGGACGCCAGCGTGAAGCGCTATCTCTCGCAGGTCGTGGCGCGGCAGGTGAAAACCCTGTGCCAGATGCAGGCTGAAAACGGCATGTGGCACACGCTGGTGGACGATCCGCTCTCGCCGCAAGAATCGTCCGCCACGGCGGGGATCGCCTATGGCATGCTACGCGGCGTGCGGATGGGGATTCTGGATGCTGACGTAGCCGGTTCGGCGCTACGAGCATGGGAAGCGTTGCGCGATCGCATTGATGAACGCGGGATCGTGCTGGAAGCATCGAAAGGGACGATGGTGGGGCCGGATCTACAATATTACTGTGATATCGAAATGGCCCCGGTACCGTACGCACAGGCGCTGATGATGCTGCTGTTGCTGGAGTTGCAGCAGGGGGAGTGGCTGGCGTAATTATACCGGATGGCGGCTACGGTGCGGTTTTTTGCCGGATGCGACTGCGTCTTATCCGGCCTACGGGGCGGCGATCTGTAGGTCGGTTAAAGCGTAGCCGCCATCCGACATCGCCGCGTTCTCCGCCCCCTAAATCAGCGCAGGTATTTGCGACAACAGCCACAATACCAGCCCGATCGTCCCGCCGACCAACGTCCCATTGATGCGAATAAATTGCAGATCTTTGCCGATATTCAGCTCGATCTGTCGCGACATATCGCGCGCATCCCAGCTCTTAACCGTGTCGCTAATATGGCGGGTAAGGAAGGCGGAAAACTCCGGTGCCACGCGCATCGCGGCCTGTTCCAGATGGTTGTTGAGCGACTCACGCAGCGCGGCGTCGTGAGTCAACGTTTCACCAAACCACTGCCCGGCTTCGGCGATCCGCGTTTTCACCCGCGAATCGTCAGAGGCCATATCGTCCTTCATCCACTGGCGATAATCGGCCCAAATCTGCCCCAGATAGCGGTTAAATGCCTCATCATTTTTCAGATAGCTTTTAATGTTCTCAGCTTTGGCCTCCATCTCCGGCGACGTTTTCAGATTCTCAATAAAGCGGAAAATCACCCGATCAAACGCCTGGCGGATCTGATGATGTCGATTCTCGGTGATATCGTCGAGCACCGAGTCCACCGCATCGGCAACCAGATCCGCTCCCTGATCGCCCAGCCACTCTGTCGGCAGCAGCCGTGCTTTGATCGGATGCTCCTGCTCCATCCAGTGCACGATCATCTGCGCGATCACATCGCGCGTGCTCTCCTTACGCAGCAGCGCAATCAACTGCGCCACCAGAGAATCGAGCAGCTTCTGATGGCGATTATCTTTGGTCATACTTTCGAGGATCACCGCGCTGGTCTGGGTGAGATCGACCTTATCAATCGCCTTGTGCACCGCGCGTTTCAGCAGCCCCTGTACTCGTGAATCATCGGTAAGCTCAATAAAACCGCTCATCACCTTCACCAGATTTTGCCCCACGCGCGCGGCGTTCTCCGGCTGGCTAAACCAGTTGCCTATAAGTAGTGCGGGCTCATGGCGGCGAATCAGCGCGACCAGTGATGGCGTATCGAGGAATTTTTCCTGCACGAACTGGCCAAGATTGTCGCCTATCCGGTCCTTATTGCGCGGGATAATCGCCGTATGTTGCGAAATAAATGGTAGCGGCACGCGACGAAACAGCGCTACCACCGCGAACCAGTCCGCCAGCGCGCCGACCATCGCCGCTTCGGAGATAGCCTTTAACGCACTGACCCACGGCGAAGGTGGCAGCATCAGCGTTGTGATAAAAATGGCTGCGGCAATCAGCAGCAGCGACAGCGCCAGTAATTTGGCGCGTTTGAGTTCAGTCTGTTTTTCCATAGAGGTAAGCATATAGCCTGACGGTGAGAACGTCATGTTAGCTGCTGAAGTTGCTTGTGAATTTACGAGAAGCCTTCCAGGAAAATGTTGCGTTTGCAGGCGATGAAATTTTGTTTGCGTGGCCCTACGCAGCGCGACACATTGCCGGATGAACCGCTTAGTGAGCTGCGCTACAGTCCCGACACTTTCACAACGGGCAAGGGACAGCGGGATCTCACTCTGCTGGTGGAGAAACTGGTTGCTCTTCTGGCCTTGGGATACACTAGCGACACTCAGGTGAAAACGCTGTTTAACTATATTGTCCAGTACGGCGGAGCGGCTCGCGCTAGCGCATTTTTTCGCGAAATGGCGGAACGCTCGCCAAAGCATAAGGAGGAGCTAATGACGCTTGCTGAGCAGTTACACGAAGAGGGAAGAGTTGAGGGTTTGCAGATAGGGCGGCAAGAAGGACGAAAGGAAGGACGACAAGAAGGACGCCGTGCCGAAGCACTTCGAATTGTCCAATCCATGCTGGCTAACGGGCTTGATAGTGAAGCCGTGATGACCATTACCGGCTTGTCTGCAGACGACTTGCAGACCGTTGCACACTAATTTCTATCATGCCGGATGCGGGCAATCCTCATTCGGCATCCTTCCTTTTTCTTAAAAGCGCGCCGCGTTTCCTCAGAACACTCCGTTTCTCTCCCTAAGCCAGATATCTCAACTACCCTTAATACTTTGAACGGCATTTTTGACTGCTTTCATCACTTAACCAGGAGCGAGATATGGCCTATCAGACAGTAAATCCTGCTAACAACCAACTGATTAAAGAGTACACCCCACACAGCGACAAGGACATTGAGGCCGCGCTGCAAAAAGCCGATGCGCTTTATCACTCTGAGTGGGCGAAAGGCGATATCAGTCAGCGTCTGCCCGTTTTGCATAAGCTGGCCGATCTTATCGACAGTCGCGTCGAGGAACTGGCGAAAATCGCCAGTCAGGAGATGGGCAAGCTTATCGAACAGAGCCGTGGCGAAGTGAAACTGTGTGCGCAGATCGCCCGCTATTACGCGGACAACGCGAAGCAGTTTCTTGCCCCTGTACCGTATAAAACTGAATTTGGCGACGCATGGGTCGAGCACCATCCGATTGGTGTGATCATGGCGGTTGAGCCGTGGAACTTCCCGTACTACCAGTTAATGCGCGTACTGGCTCCGAACCTGGCCGCCGGTAACCCGGTGCTGGCAAAACATGCGAGTATCGTCCCACATTGTGCCGAGACCTTTGCGCATCTGGTGCGCGAAGCTGGCGCGCCGGATGGCGCATGGACCAATCTGTTTATTTCTTCCGATCAGGTGGCGAACATCATCGCCGACCCGCGTGTTCAGGGCGCGGCGCTCACCGGTTCCGAAAAAGCGGGGAGTGTGGTCGCTGCACAGGCCGCGAAGCACGTCAAAAAATCGACCCTTGAACTGGGCGGGAACGATGTGTTCGTGGTGCTGGATGACGCCGACCTCAACAAAGCGGTGAAAATTGGCGTACAGGCGCGACTTAATAACGCCGGGCAGGTTTGTACGGCGGCAAAACGCTTTATTCTGCATGAGAAAATCGCCGACAAATTCCTCAGCGAATTCACCGACGCATTCAGCAAAGTGAAGGTAGGCGATCAGATGGATGCCTCAACCCAGCTTGGTCCTCTATCGTCGAAAGACGCGCTGGAGACGCTGACCAAACAGGTGGAAAACGCGGTGAAAAACGGGGCGAAGCTGCACTTTGGCGGCAAGCCGCTGGAGAGCAAAGGCAACTTCTTCGAGCCGACGATTCTGACCAACATCACCCGCGACAACCCGGCCTATTTCGAAGAGTTCTTCGGCCCGGTGGCGCAGGTTTATGTGGTGAAGGATGATGACGCGGCGGTGAAACTTGCCAATGACTCCCACTACGGCCTGGGCGGTGCGGTGTTCAGTCAGGATATCGAACGCGCCAAACGTATGGCTTCGCGGATTGAAACCGGGATGGTGTATATCAACTGGCTGACCGACACCGCCGCAGAGCTGCCGTTTGGTGGCGTGAAGCGCTCCGGGTTCGGGCGCGAGCTGTCGGACCTGGGGATCAAAGAGTTTGTGAACCAGAAGCTGGTGGTAGTGAAGAAGTAAGTTATTGATGAATGGCGCAGCGCCGGATGGCGGCGCTGCGCGCCTTATCCGGCCTACGGGTGCACCATCCGACGCTTTTTACATCACCTTCCGCGTTTTACCCGCAATCACTCCAATAAATTCCTGCACCTGCTTTTGTTTACGTGCCGACAGCTTGCACACCTTGCGCAGCGACTGCATCAGTTCGCTCTCTTCGACGGCGGGTGGTTGGGCGGTAAGCACAATGCAGCCGTCCATCACTTTGACATCAACAGGCGTGCCGGTGGCAAAACCGGCGGCTTCCAGCCACTGACCTTTCAGTGTGAGCGCCGGAATATGCGCGTGATCCGGGTAGCGGCTCGCATAACCGACGGTGACATGACGGTTATTTGCCGGAGAGACTTCTGGTTCGAACGGTTGTGCAATAGAATGCGTGTCAGTCATAACTGCTATTCCTTCGAAATAGTGATTGTGATTAGCGGTGCGGGTGTGTTGGCGCACATCCGCACCGCGCTAAATACCTGAATATATCAACAGTAAATAAAAATAAAGTCCAGCGAATAACAGGACATAATAACGATGTAACTGGAAATATTCAGCGGGGAAATACACACGCGTAACTGATGCTCCGCACAGAATCCCACCTTACTTCCTCAACCCCGCAAACGCCGCCCTGATCTCTTCCTCTGGCAACTGTATCCCAATAAACACAAGTTGGCTGCGTGGCGCTTCATCGCCCCACGGTCGGTCCCAGTCGGCGCTGTAGAGGCGTTGCACACCCTGGAACAGCAGGCGGTTTGGCTCGCCGTCAATCCACAGCATCCCTTTGTAGCGCAGCAGTTTGTCGGCGAATTGCAGCAGCAGGTTTTCCATTACCCGCGAGACATCGCTGATATCAACCGGGTAATCCAGTTCCACCACAATGGAACTCACATCATTCTGCTTATCCGCCATAAAGTGGAAGCGCGGTTTACCCGCCAGCACATTCTCTTCCAGCATAAAGCCGCTGGTGTTGAACAGCTGCGCCAGGTCGATATCGCCATGAACGACGGTGTAAATCGGGGCGCGGGCGTTGATGCGCGCCAGACGTTCGCGCAGTTTCTCGGTGTCGCCTGCGACGTCGGTTTTGGTCAGCAGGATGCGGTCGGCGTAGCCCACCTGCGACTGGGCGATGGTGAACTGATTCATCTGCTCGTTAGCGTGAACCGCATCAACCAGCGCAATCACGCCGTCCAGCAGATAGCGTTCGCACAGGACGTCATGAGAGAAAAAGGTCTGAATAATCGGGCCGGGATCGGCCATGCCGGTGCACTCAATCACCAGACGGTCGAACTCAATTTCCCCGCGATCGCGGCTGTCGAGCAGGTCGAGCAGGGCGTCTTCCAGTTCATTGGCGCGGGAGCAGCAGATGCAGCCGTTGGTGAGGGTTTTGATTTGCGTGGCGCGGTCGCCAATAAGCTGGGTATCAACAGAAACTTCGCCGAACTCGTTTTCAATGACGGCGATTTTGAAGCCGTGCTGTTCGTTGAGGATATGGCGCAGCAGGGTGGTTTTGCCTGCGCCAAGAAAACCGGTAAGTAGGGTAACTGCAATCGGGGTCATGTTTTCTCCTTCTAACAGCAGCGCATGCCGCCTTTTCCGTCTCCGCCGTAGCGCGCCTGTTGCCGCTCGCGGAAGAACTCTTCGTAGGTCATGTACGGCTTGTCCGGATGCGTGACTTTCATGTGTTCGACGTAGTTGTCGTAGTCCGGGATGCCAATCAGCATCTTCGCCGCCTGACCGAGGTATTTTTTCGCCTGACCTAAGTTACCAAACATTGTGCTGTCCAGATATGAATAAAGCCCGGCGAGTCATCTCTGACGGGCCGGGGAGTGCGTTTTCCCTCACCCCGGCCCTCTCCCAAAGGGAGAGGGAGGGTTTGGTTATTTAGTGGTGTGAAGAGGTCTTCACGCCGCCTTCCGGCACAGGAACGTAAGGCGTTTCTTTGTCGGAGCGTTCTTCGTTATTACGCACCTGCATCCAGGTTTTGAAACCGTAGAAGATGATGCTGTACACCACCACCAGGAACAGAATACTCAGGCCTGCGTTGGTGTAGTTGTTGATAACGATGTGGTTCATGTTGGCGATTTGCTGCGCCGTCAGTTCACCACCTGCCGCAATTTTCGCTTTGTACTGGCTCGCCATGTAGAAGAAGCCTTCCATCTGCGGGTTGGTGCTGAACAGTTTCAGACCCAGCGCCCAGGTGGTGCAGACCAGCAGCCAGAATGCCGGGATGATGGTGACCCAGACATATTTGCTGCGTTTCATCTTCACGAGAATAACGGTGCCGAGAACCAGAGCAACGGCTGCCAGCATCTGGTTAGAGATACCGAACAGCGGCCACAGGCTCTTAACGCCGCCCAGTGGGTCAACAACGCCCTGATACAGCAGGTAGCCCCACAGGCCTACGCAACCTGCGGTTGCGACAACACCCGCCACCAGAGAATCGGTTTTCTTCAGGAACGGAATGAAGTTGCCCAGCAAGTCCTGCAGCATGAAGCGACCCGCACGGGTACCGGCGTCCAGCGCGGTCAGGATGAACAGCGCTTCAAACAGAATACCGAAGTGGTACCAGAAGCCCATGTCCGCCCACGGCAGCACTTTGTGGAACACGTGTGCAATACCGACAGCCAGGGTTGGTGCGCCACCGGCACGGTTCAGAACAGACGGTTCACCGATGTCTTTCGCGGTTTGCAGGATCTCTTCCGGCGAAATCACGAAGCCCCAGGAACTGACCGTTGCCGCCGCATGAATGGTCACTTCTTTCAGCTGCGCCGCGATCATGGCCGCGTTTTCACCGCCCATTTCGTGCAGGTTCGGCATGGTGATGCCAAGGCCAGCAGGCGGGGTGTTCATCGCAAAGTAGAGGCCCGGTTCGATGATAGACGCTGCAACCAGCGCCATAATCGCCACGAAGGACTCCATCAGCATTGCGCCATAACCAATGAAACGTGCGTCGGTTTCATTAGCCAGCAGCTTCGGCGTGGTGCCGGAGGAGATCAGCGCATGGAAGCCAGACACCGCACCACAAGCGATGGTGATAAACAGGAACGGGAACAGCGCACCTTTCCACAGCGGGCCGGTACCGTCGATGTACTGGGTCACGGCTGGCATTTTCAGATCCGGGTTGAGGATCACGATGCCGATGGCCAGGCCAACGATAACGCCGATTTTCAGGAAGGTGGCGAGGTAGTCACGCGGTGCCAGAATCAGCCAAACCGGCAGCAGAGCGGAGATAAAGGCATAACCGATCAGCGTGAAGGTGATGGTGGTGTCTTTAAAGGTCAGCGCCGGGCCCCAGTACGGGTCGTGAGCGATGACGCCACCGAACCAGATGGAGGCAACCAGCAGCACGATACCGATAACGGAGACTTCACCCACACGGCCCGGGCGAATAAAGCGCATGTAGATACCCATAAACAGCGCAATCGGCACGGTCGAGCAGACGGTGAACACACCCCACGGGCTTTCGGCCAGGGCTTTCACCACGATCAGCGCCAGCACCGCCAGGATGATGATCATAATCAGGAAGCAGCCGAACAGGGCGATAGAGCCCGGCACACGGCCCATTTCTTCTTTGACCATCTCACCCAGCGAAGAACCGTTACGGCGTGTGGAGATAAACAGCACCATAAAGTCCTGCACCGCACCGGCCAGCACTACGCCCGCCAGCAGCCACAAGGTACCTGGCAGGTAACCCATCTGGGCGGCCAGTACCGGCCCAACCAGCGGGCCCGCGCCTGCGATAGCCGCGAAGTGGTGGCCGAACAGGACGTAGCGGTTGGTCGGCACGTAGTTCAGGCCATCGTTGTTAATGACCGCCGGCGTCGCACGCGTCGGGTCGAGTTTCATCACCTTCTGGGCGATGTAGAGGCTGTAGTAGCGATATGCCACCAGATAAACAGAAACCGCCGCGACCACGATCCACAGGGCGCTGACGTGTTCCCCCCGACGTAATGCCACAACTGACAGGCAAAACGCACCGATGATTCCGAGAATCACCCAGGGTATGTGCTTGAATAACTTTTTGGTATCCATAGTAAAACCTGGTTTTTTAAGATTAATAATGAGCCGAAGCTGTATGGGTTTTGTGTTAAATGAGTGAGGAGGTATGACTGCTATGCTGATGAGCATCTTGCCAGAGATTCACGCGCGTAAAGTTGGGTAAAGTCGTGAGTGGTTGTATGGGGAGTTAAGCGGTTGTGTGTCAGGGCGAGCGGTTGGGTAAGAAGTGAGCGGCTGGGGAATATGTGATTGAGATCACAGTGTAATTGTACGCCGACACCCTCACCCCGCCCTCTCCCTGAGGGAGAGGGAGAAAACCCGCGCAGAACTCAAACCCGGGCGCGGTCGGTTCCCTCTCCCTCAGGGAGAGGGTTAGGGTGAGGGTGTCGGTTTTAAACCGCCACCTCCATCTCCATCATCACCGGATGGAAACGGCGCTTGAAGTAAATCAGTCCATGCCCCTCATCGCTGAGGATAATGTTCTTAATCTCCACCAGATACACCAGATGCGTGCCGATGGTCTGCACCTGGCTAATCTCACCTTCCAGGCTTGCCAGCGCGCCCTTCAGCACCGGTTGCGCCAGCGGCCCTTTTTGCCAGCAGGAGAGGGTAAAGCGTTCTTCCATCTCCATCCCTGTCATCCCGGCGAAGTGGCGCGCCATCAGTTCCTGTTCGTGGTTAAGCACGTTAATACATAGCTTACCGTTGCCCTGGAATACCGGGTTCATGGCGCTGTTGGCATTGATACACACCATCACCGAGGGCGGCGTATCGGTTACCGAGCATACTGCGGTGGCGGTGATCCCGCAGCGACCCGCCTCGCCTTCGGTGGTGACGATATTCACCGCCGCCGACAGGCTGGACATCGCATCGCGAAAGCGCAAACGTTGTTCATCTACTTGCATGGTGGTCTCCCGCTGCATTACTTCAGCAGCTTGTCTAACATGTTGATATCAGCGTTGTTGTGCAGGTGCGGCACGGTCCAGCCGTGTTGGTCGTACTCGGAAAGGCAGCGGTCAACCATTGCCATCATTTTGTCCATGTTGCCGGAGGTTTGCGCCTGACGCAGACATTGCAGGCGAATCTCATCCTGGCTGCCGGAGTAGTTGATCTCGTAAAGCTCATGACGCCCGCCGAATTCGCTGCCGATGGCATCCCACATCAGTTTGAGGATCTTGATGCGCTGGACGTGATCCATGCCGTTCGATCCGCGCACGTATTTCGCCAGGTACTGGTCGATCTGCGGGTTATTCAGATCACGCGCGCTCGACGGCAGGTAGATCAGCCCGCTGGTGACGTTGCGTTCGATGATGTTTTTGATCTTCGCGTAGGCCATCGGGGCCATGACGCGGTAGGTTTGCAGGGCAGCGTGATCCGGCAGATAGGCGCCATTCACCCACGGTGTCGCTTCCGAACACATGGAATCACTCAGCGCCCAGAAGGTATTGCGCCAGGCCACCACTTCACCAAGATCTGCCTGAACGCCACGGAACTCCAGGGTGCCGGTGCATTCGAGGGATTTTTTCAGCAGCGCGGTAATAAAGTCGAGCTTCACCGCCAGACGCACACAGGCCTGCAACGGATACATACGGGCGAAGCCGCCTTCCATGGTCCAGCGACGGCAGCGATCGAAATCACGGTAGATCAGTACGTTCTCCCATGGGATCAGCACGTTATCCATCACCAGGATCGCATCGTTCTCATCGAAACGGCTGGAGAGCGGGTAGTCGTACGGGGAGCCGGTTGCGCCCGCGACCATTTCATAGGACGCGCGGGAAATCAGCTTCACGCCATCGGCATCCATCGGCGCGACGAACATCAGCGCGAAGTCCGGGTTTTCGCCCATCACCTGTGCTGAGCCGAAGCCAATCATGTTGTAGTGGGTCAGGGCTGAGTTAGTCGCAACCACTTTTGCGCCGCTGACCACGATCCCGGCATCGGTCTCTTTTTCCAGCTTGATGTACACGTCCTTCACTTGATCGGTCGGTAAATGGCGATCGATCGGCGGGTTAACGATAGCGTGGTTGAAGTACAGGCCGGTTTCCTGAATGCGGGTGTACCAGTTGCGGGCGTTCTGTTCGAACTGGCCGTAGAAGCCTGGGTTTGCGCCCAGCGCGCAGCCGAAAGCGGCTTTGTAATCCGGCGTGCGACCCATCCAGCCGTAGCTCAGGCGAGACCACTCCGCGATGGCGTCGCGCTGCTGGCGCAGATCGTCCGGGCTTTTCGCCACACGGAAGAATTTGTGGGTATAGCCGCCGCTGCCGGTGTCGGTGTTCCAGCACAGGGAATCCTGCATTTCCGGTTTGTGTAGCGCGTCGTACAGTTGCGCGACGGACGCCGCCGCGTTACGGAATGCCGGATGGGTGGTGACATCTTTCACACGCTCGCCGTAGATGTATATTTCACGGCCATCCTGCAAACTCTTCAGGTACTCTTCACCGGTAAATGGACGCTGGGTACTGGCGCGGAAATCTTCAGGTTTCATATTCAGACTCTCTTTTTGTAGTCGGATGGAAAACCAGCGCCAATGGGCGCTACTGGCTTTAATGTTAAATTTGTGTTTTGTTTTTGTTGTTTAATTGAAGCGGTTAGACCGGTATTCGTGAAGAGACTTTTGGGTCAATGGCGGGTACTTTTCGGGGAGGTGAGGGTTTTGTGATCGGGCCCTCACCCTAACCCTCTCCCGCTGGGAGAGGGGACCGATTGTGCCCGGTATGTATGTGAGTGCGTTTTTCACCCTCTCCCTGCGGGAGAGGGCCGGGGTGAGGGGCAAGCCTCACGACACCGGCACTTTCCTTGCCCGGTAAACGCTGGGCGAGCACCCCACCAACCGATTGAAAAAACGGGCGAAGTAGGCCGGATCTTTAAACCCCAGTTGCCAGGCGATGTTATTCACCGCACTGTCGGAGAAAAGCAGTAATCGTTTGGCCTCGCGCAGTTGCCTGTCGAAAATTAGCCGCTTTGGCGGGCGGTTGGCGAAGCGGCGGCAGATGTCGGTGAGCCTGGATTCGGTAATGTGCAGCTCGCTGGCGTAATCTGGCACCGTCCAGTGCTGGTGGAAGTGGCTGTCAATCATCAGGTTGAAGCGCTGGAACAGTTTTAACTCGCCACGCATTCCGCTGGCGGCATGGTCGTCGAGCCGGGCGTTACGCAGCAGCAGAGTAAACACCGCCTGCGCCAGAAGCGTGAGCGTATGTTCGCGCCCCGGCAGTTGCTCAAGCGACTCCCGTTCGATCAGTCGCCAGTAATGTTCCAGCGCCGCCAGTTCATCGGGTTTATCCGCCAGCGACAGGCAGATCCCCGGCAGGCCGAAGGTTTCCCGCGTGCCGGGATAAAGCACCTCCAGCAGCGGCCAGATCAAATCCTCATGCACCGTCAGCACATGCCCGTCAGCGTCTGATTCGGTGATAAACGCGTGCGGCACCGACGGTGGCGTCAGCACAAACAGTGGTGCTTCCACCGAGTAGCGATGATCGTCAAGCTGTAGCTCGATCTGCCCGGTCAGCAGGAAATGCATCTGGAAATAGTGCTCGTGGCGATGAGCCTGCATATCGCGGCCAAAAAAGGCCGCCATCCGCGCAAACGACTGATAATGCACATCATCCGTACCCAGGCTTTCATCGTATTCGGTGCTGATATCGATGTTGTAGATAGGGTTCTCGCACATGCCTGCTCCTTACGGTGTCGCGCGCGGGCGTGACGATTTCATTGGGATTGCCCATATGATGGCAGCTCCAATAACCAGCAACGCTGCCACAAACCACAGGCCGCTGTTAAAGCTGCCGGTCACATCTTTCAGCCAGCCGATCATAAACGGACTCAGCGCCGATCCAATATTGCCGGTGGCGTTGATCACCGCGATACCGATAGCCCTGGCGCGCAGGCTGATCGACTGATCCGGCGTGGTCCAGAAAATGGCCATCGCGCTAAACGATCCGGTAGAGGCCATCACGATCCCTAAAAGCTGGATCAGGTTATGATCGGTGGCGGATGCCAGCAGCCAGCCCACGGCGGCAAACAGGAATGGCAGGGCGGTGTGGTGTTTACGCTCCTGATGTTTATCGGAATGACGGCTCCAGTAGATCATACCCAGAATGGTGCAAATCTGCGGTACGGCGGCGAGCAGCCCGATGGTGATGTTGCTGCTGGCCTGATTGAAGCTTTGCAGGATCTGCGGTGTCCAGATGCTGATGGCGCTTAAGGTGTTGGTCAGGCAGAAGTAGGCGAGGGTGTACATCAGCACGATCGGCGTGAAGATCTCGCGCCACAGGTTACGCTGCTGTGCTGCATGGTGGCTGATTGCGCCTTCCGGCTGAACCAGCGTCAGGCGATCGTTATCCATCATCTGCTGAAGATTTTTTTTATCCTCATCGGTCAGCCATTTGGCTTTGTCCGGGGAATCATCAAGATAGAACCACACCATGATTCCCAACAGCAGCGACGGGAAGCCTTCCAGCAAAAACAACCACTGCCAGCCCTTCAGCGACATCACACCGTCCAGGGCCAGAATATAACCGGAGACGATGGAACCGAGGGCGGTTGTCACCGGCATTGCCACCATAAATAAGGCGTTCGCGCGGGCGCGGAAATAGGCCGGGAACCAGTAGGTGAGATAAAGCAGAATGCCCGGCAGAAAGCCGGCTTCGGTGATGCCGACCAGAATACGCAACACATACAGGCTGGTGGGGCCGGTGGCGAACATCGTCGCGGTGGAGGCAATACCCCACAGCACCATGATAGTGGCGATCCAACGTCGCGCGCCGACAATCCCCAGCATGATGTTGCTCGGAATGCCGAAAATCACGTAGGCGGCGTAAAAGAGCGTCGTCGCGAGACCGAACATCGTGGCGCTCAGGCCGAGATCGCGCCCCATCGTTAGCCCGGCAAAACCGATGTTGATGCGATCGAGAAACGAAAAGATAAACAGCACGAACAGAAAAACGATCAGGCGACGGAAGAGTTTATTGATGACCGCCTGCTGGCCTGCCGTCAGCGATTTATGTGCGTCCGCAGGGGTTGGCAGTGCAGATGATGTGTCGCTCATGGCTATTCCTCTAAGGGGATTTTTGTAGGGTACGACAACGGTTTTTTGCCGGATGCGGCGTTGCCTTATCCGGCCTACGGTTTGGTGCGCGTGTAGGCCGGATAAGCGCAGCGCATCCGGCATTAATACACGCCGGGCTTCACGGTCGTGGCCTGCGCGCCAAACCGTGCTGCCAGTGCTTCGGCGGCGCGGGCGAGCAGGGTGGTGTCAACGCCGACGGCGACAAACAGCGCGCCCAGTTCCAGATAGCGTTTTGCCAGTTGCTCATTGGCGATCAGGATCCCCGGCGCTTTGCCCGCTTCACGGATCTGCACGATCGCCTGTTCAATCGCGGCCTGCACTTCCGGGTGCTGCGGATTACCGGCATAACCCATATCGGCGCTCAGATCCGCCGGGCCGATAAACACGCCGTCGACACCTTCCACGTCCAGAATCTGCGGTAGGTTCTTCATTGCCTCACGCGTTTCGATCTGCACCAGCACGCACATTTGGTCGTTGGCTTTTTGCAGGTAATCAGGAATGCGATTCCAGCGCGAGGCGCGCGCCAGCGCACTGCCCACCCCGCGAATACCGGCGGGGGGATAACGGGTGGCGCGTACCGCTTCACGGGCTTCGTCGGCGTTTTGTACCATCGGTACCAGCAAGGTTTGTGTGCCGACGTCCAGCAGTTGTTTGATTTGCACCGGATCGTTCCACGACGGGCGCACTACCGGTTGACTGGGATAGGGCGCGATCGCCTGCAGCTGGGTGAGCACTGTTTGCACGTTGTTCGGCGCGTGTTCACCGTCGATCAACAACCAGTCGAACCCCGCGCCGGCCAGTAACTCTGCGCTGTAGCTGCTGCTCAGCCCCAGCCATAATCCGATCTGTGGTCGGCCTGCTTTCAGCGCCGCTTTAAAGGTGTTTTCCATCGTTCTCTCCTTAAACAAAGCGGCAGCTAATGGAACCCATGTTGCCGTAATCGACGTGAAAGGTGTCGCCTTTACGCGCCGGAACCGGTCGGGTGAACGAGCCGCCGAGAATGATTTGTCCGGCTTCCAGTTGTACGTCATACGGTGCGAGTTTGTTCGCCAGCCAGGCCACGCCGTTTGCCGGATGATTTAGCACACCAGCAGCGACGCCGGTTTCTTCAATCACGCCATTGCGATACATCAGGGCGGAGATCCAACGCAGATCCAGTTCGTCAGGTTTGATAGGACGACCGCCGAGGATCACCCCGGCATTGGCGGCGTTATCGGAAATAGTGTCGAACACTTTGCGCGGGCGCTGGGTTTCTGGATCGATGTTGTGGCAGCGAGCGTCGATCAACTCCAACGCCGGGATCACATAGTCCGTGGCGTTGTAAACGTCGAACAGCGTGCAGTTTGGCCCACGCAGCGGTTTTGCCAGCACGAAAGCCAGCTCCACTTCGATGCGCGGCACGATAAAGCGATCGGTCGGGATATCGCTGCCATCGTGGAAGAACATGTCATCCAGCAGGGCACCGTAGTCGGGTTCGCTGATCTGCGAGCTGGCCTGCATCGCTTTCGAGGTCAGGCCGATTTTGTGGCCTTTCAGCGTGCGACCTTCGGCAATTTTCAGGCGGACCCATTCGCGCTGTACTGCGTAGGCGTCTTCGATGGTGATCTCCGGGTAATCGAGGGAGATCGCGCGGATCTGTTCGCGCTGTTTTTCTGCCTGATCCAGGCGCTGGGCGATCAGGGTGTGGGTGTGTTTATCGAACATAGCGATATCCTGTGGCATTGCCGGATGGCGGCTGCGCCTTATCCGGCCTACGGTGTACGGTTTTGGGTTTTGTAGGCCCGGTAAGCGCAGCGCCACCGGGCAACCTGCACCTTACTTAAACAACGCGTGCACGTTGTTTTGTTTAAAATTCAACGTCGGGTGTAACTCTTCAATCTCAAACGACAACGCCAGCAGGCGGCTCTCCATCAGGGTGGCGAAATGCGTTTTAATCAATGCAAACAGCATTTCACCCGCCTGCTGACGGCTTTCCAGACTGCGTCCCGCACCGATTTTCAGCGTCATATGTACGAAGGCGTAATCGTGTTGCCCGTCGGCCATCTGCCAGGTATCGACCCAGTGCACGCGGCTGCGAATACCCGCCAGCGGAAAAATCCCCGTGGCCGCCAGCGCCGGGTTCACTTTGGCAAACAACCCCGGCAGGTCGGCTTCTTCGCGGATGTTGTCACTGCATTCAACGATAAAGTGCGGCATAGCAATTCCTTACGCGGGGAGCGGGAAAACAGCGTTAACCTGACCGGTGCCAGAGCTTGGGAACAGCTCGGTGATGAATTCGACTTTGCCGTCGTATTTATCCCAGCCAAGCATCCCCAGCAGCATCACCGTGTCGTGCATATTGCCTTCGCCGTAGCAGTAGTTGGCATACTCCGGCAGCATATTGCAGAACTCTTTGAACTGGCCTTCGCGCCACAGCTTGACCACGCGCTCGTCCATCTGGCGGTCGAACTCGCGGGTGTAGCTGTTCATCCCTTCTTCCGCACGCTGATCGTCAATAAAGCGGTGCGATAACGAACCGCTGGCCAGGACCGCCACGGTGCCGTCGTACTGTTCGATCGCTTTCAGAATCGCTTCGCCCAGCTTGCGGCTGTCGGCAAAATCATGGACGGTACAGAATGCGGAGATGGAGACCACTTTGAAGTGCTTGTCTTCATTCATGTAACGCATTGGCACCAGCGTGCCGTATTCCAGTTTCAGACTGGGAATGTTGTGCGCTTTTGCCCGCACGCCGAGTTTTAATGCTTCATCAGCAATCAGCTGTCCTAACTCCGGGTTGCCCTCGTAGTTGTAGGTCATATCGCGGATAAAATGCGGCAGCTCGTTACTGGTGTAGACGCCTTCAAAATGGTCTGCACAGTTGATGTGATAAGCACTGTTCACCAGCCAGTGGGTATCGAAAACGATAATGGTATCGACGCCCATTTCCCGGCAACGCTTGCTGATCTCTTTATGCCCGTCGATCGCGCCCTGGCGGCAGCCGTGGTTTTTCCCCGGCAGTTCAGAGAGATACATCGACGGTACGTGCGTGATTTTTGCTGCTAATGCTAACTTACCCATATCAGACTCCCCATTTCGGAATGGGATGGTCGCCCATGGAAATGCAGACGTTCTTCATTTCCGCGAACACTTCGAAGCTGTACTCACCGCCTTCGCGCCCGGTGCCGGAGGCTTTTACGCCGCCAAACGGCTGGCGCAGGTCGCGCACGTTCTGGGTGTTGACGAACACCATGCCTGCTTCAATGCCACGCGCCAGGCGTAACACTTTGCTGACATCCTGCGTCCAGATGTACGATGCCAGGCCGTACTCCACGTCATTCGCCAGGCGTAAGCCTTCGGCTTCATCTTTGAACGGCAGCAGACAGGCGACCGGCCCGAAGATCTCTTCCTGCGCCACGCGCATACGGTTATCAACGTCTGCCAGCACCGTTGGGCGCAGGAAGTTGCCGCCTTTCAGGTGTGCAGGCAGGTCAGACGGTTTATCCGGGCCGCCCGCCAGCAGGGTTGCGCCTTCTTCAATGCCGAGACGGATATAGCCGGAAACTTTATCCCAGTGTTGCTGGCTGATAAGCGCCCCAACCTGGGTGTTGGGATCGTTCGGATCGCCCACGCGCAGACGGTTGGCGCGTTCGGCAAAGCGTTTAACGAATTCCGGGTAGATGCTTTGCTGAATAAAGATGCGCGAACCGGCGGTGCAGCGTTCGCCGTTGATCGAGAAGATGGTGAACAGGGCGGCGTCCAGCGCGCGCTCAATATCGGCATCTTCAAAAATCAGCACCGGCGATTTACCGCCCAGTTCCATGGAGTATTTTTTCAGCCCGGCGTTTTTCATTATGTTGCGCCCGGTGGCCGTACCGCCGGTGAACGACACGGCACGTACGTCATGATGACGGACCAGTGCATCGCCTGCGGTTGCTCCGTAGCCCTGTACCACGTTCAGCACGCCCGCCGGAATACCGGCTTCCAGCGCCAGCTCACCCAGGCGGTCAGCGGTCAGCGGGGAGAGTTCCGACATTTTCAGCACTGCGGTATTGCCCAGCGCCAGACACGGCGCGACCTTCCAGGTGGCGGTCATAAATGGCACGTTCCACGGTGACACCAGCGCACAAACGCCCACCGGCTGCACCAGTGTGTAGTTGAGCATCTTGTCATCAACCGGATAGGTTTTGCCGTTCATCTGCTGGCAGACTTCCGCGAAAAATTCAAAGTTGTGAGAAGCGCGTGGGATCAACACATTTTTGGTCTGATGGATCGGCAGGCCCGTGTCAGCGGTTTCCATCGCGGCGATCTCCGGCACGTTCTGGTCGATCAATGAGCCCAGACGGCGCATCAGGCGCGCACGCTCTTTCATCGGCAGATTGGCCCATTTCGGGAACGCCTCTTTCGCTGCCGCTACCGCCTGATTGATCTCCGCTTCACCGCCAGAGGCCACATCCGCCAGCACTTCACCCGTTGCTGGATTAGTGGTCTGGAAGTAGTCGTTACCTGCTACATTTTTGCCGTTTATCCAATGATTTACTTTTTTCATTTCGCTGTATCCTCACTCACAATTCGGTTCACCAGGCGGCCCACGCCTTCTACTTCCACCACTACTTCATCGCCAGGCACCACGTCAGATAAGCCTTTTGGTGTGCCGGTGGCGATCATGTCGCCCGGATTCAGGGTCATAAATTCGCTTAAGTAGGCGATCAGGAAGGGCACGCTGAAGATCAGATCGGCGGTGGTGCCTTGCTGGCGTAACTCGCCGTTGACGAAGGTGCGAA
Source organism: Pseudocitrobacter sp. 73 (assembly GCF_008369545.1). Lineage (NCBI taxonomy): Bacteria > Pseudomonadati > Pseudomonadota > Gammaproteobacteria > Enterobacterales > Enterobacteriaceae > Pseudocitrobacter > Pseudocitrobacter sp. 73. The sequence goes on from NZ_VTZO01000009.1 coordinate 131,418, forward strand.
GGGTCAGATTATGCGGGTCCGGGATCGCCTCTTTCGGCACGATGGTTGAAAGCATCGGCGTCAGTCCGTCGCGGCTTTTTACCCGCAGGTTAGGGCGGTAGTAGTTTTCCAGATAGTCGCGAATGGCGTAGTCGTTACACACGGTGTAGCCCGCGACATAATCCATAGCATCGGCTTCGCTGACGTAACGCGCCTGCTTGCCAATCACCACCACCAGCTCCGCTTCGTAGTGCATGTATTCAATATTGTTCGGGCGCACGGAGGTCTGGTTATCGCCAGTGAGGGTATTCGGCGCTTTCAGGAACACCAGCGGTTCTTCCGGTGGTTTAAATTCCAGTTCGCTGGCGTGGTCGGCGTAGTTCAGGCCGAGGGCAAACAGCGTGCCGTGCGGGTGTGGCTGCGTTGGGAAGCTCTTGCGCGTGGTCACTTCACGTTCGTCCACTACCGGGTTTTCCAGCGGCGGGAAACCTTCTGCGAGAACACGAACGCGATCGCCTGGCTGTATTTCCACGCGTGCCTGTGGCGTGCCGAGCAGAATGGCATCGCCTGGGTTCAGCGTGGCAAATTCGCTCAGGGCGCTCAGCAACTGTGCGGCGTTACGTTGTAAATCGGCGGTGTTCCAGCTATCCGCTTCGCGACCGTTTATTTCGGTAATAATTGTCAGGTTATCGACATTTTTCAGCGCTACCGTTTCGCCTATCGGACAGAAGCCATCACGGCATTTCGCTTTGATCGCCGGACGGTAGAAGCTCTCTTCCGGCAGGCTGACCTCATTCGCCAGCGCGTATCCCGCGATGTACTCTGCGGCGTCCTCTTCGCGCACTTTGGTTGCTGTTTTGCCGACAATCAGCGCTACGGTTGCGCCGCTTTGTACCGTTTCGCCCTGTGGGAAAGGAATGGGCTCTCCCGCGCCACTCACGGTGTTACGCGGTTTGATAAACCAGACGGCGGTTTTGGGCGGTGTTTTATAGGGCGATTGCTGGAACGCGTTGTGCCAGGCGTCAATCTGGCTGCGGTGGTTCAGGGCGACGGCGAAGACGGTGCCTTTCATTGACCTCTCCTCAGGACTAATCCGGTGAGTTTCATTTTCATTAATATGTTAATGATCTCTTTTATTCCTGATCGCGTCGTTTGGCAAAAATAAGTGAAATATTTGTGATGAAATTAACAATATATTTACAGTTAATTTTTATAAAAATAATAAAATCAATGTATTAAGTGAAATCTTTCATTTTGTGTAGACGACAAAACAAAGAAACCGGTTGCCGAACAACGCCGTGTTTGCTAATTGTTTCGTTATTAATGATATTTTGAGTACTCTGGGGAAGCACGATGCACGAATCTTTGACAATCGCGTTGTTGCAGGCGCGCGAAGCGGCGATGAGCTACTTTCGTCCCATCGTTAAACAGCATAATTTGACCGAGCAGCAGTGGCGTATCGTGCGCATTCTGGCGGAGAACCCATCGATGGATTTTCACGATCTGGCGTTTCGCGCCTGCATTTTGCGCCCGAGCCTGACCGGTATTTTGACGCGAATGGAACGCGATGGTCTGGTGCTGCGCTTAAAGCCGGTTAACGACCAGCGCAAGCTGTTTGTGTCGCTGACCAAAGAAGGACAGGCGCTATACGCGCGCGCGCAAACGCAGGTAGAAGAAGCCTATCGGCTGATTGAAAATGAGTTCACGCCGGAGAAAATGCAGCAGCTTACCGCGCTGCTGGGGGAGTTTATCGCGCTGGGCAGTTTGCGCCAGAGCGACAATACGGACGACAAAAACTAGTTAGCACACAGCAAAAGCGGTGAGTAGAAATTGCCGATGATAGTGGCGTGTTCCGGCGTGCGCTGGATGCTGAGTAAGCGCTTCTGGCCCAGCAGAATACCGGCGGTGTAGGCTTCGAAAATTTTATCCGGTACGCGATCGTGGCTAAAACGTTCGATGTTCTGAATGTGAATTTCGTACAAACTATCGTGCAGATTACGCCAGCTGAAATTCTCCTGCCGCGAGACGGTATGCGTCTTCTCGTTCGCCATCAGGCTTCCGGTCATGATGAAATAGCCGCTGCCGTCCGGATTAAAGTGCATCACAATCTGGCCGTCAAAATTAAACGGGTTATTGTCGCGGCTTTCCTTGAAGTTGAGTTGCCCCTGACAGGTAAACGCCAGCGGTTCAGGCTTATTCAGCCACCATATTGTCGCGGCTATCAGTGCGATGTTCGTGAATAAAAAGACAATGATTAGCAGAGTACGGGACTTCATCTGTCACCACTCATAAAAGTAATTGGTGCTACAGGTGCTGGTGTTTTGACTTGAGCGTGAGCACTGCGATAGCACCAGTCGGCCTCTATCCCCATAAAACAGCGTGTTCTGTATATGCACATAGAATACGGAATTTTCCAGGCAGGATAAGCCGCTGTTTTCTTTGATTTGACGAGTTAGCGCCACGGCCTGCTTCTGGAAAACGTCGGCAATAGGCGTGAAGGTATAAACCGGGCAACCATCGATCTGGGTCAGTAAATAACGACCGGTTACTAACGGCGACTGTTTTTGCGAGAGATAACTGCCGCAAATGGCCGCGACGATCATCGTGGCAATGGCTAACCAAATGGCTAATGTCGGGCGGGAACGCGGCGCACGTTCCGGCGCGGGAAGCGCGGGCGCGCTTTCACGGCTGAGCGGTTGCACACTTATCTCGGCATTCAGCATAAAACCTGTTTTCGGAACGGTAATAATAAACGTGGTGCCGGGCGCCATGTTATCCAGCAGTTTGCGCAAGATGCTAATGTACTGATTAAGCGAGTTATTGGAGCCTGTTAAACCGCGCTCATCCCACACATCTTGCAAAAATGTCTCGCGATCAACCACCATGCCATGATGGGTAATTAATAAACTGAAGATGTAGTTTGCGGTACTGGTCAGCGTCTGATGCTCGTCGCTCTCTTCTCCCTTCAGGGAGAGCGAGCCATCTTCGTTGTCATAGATGATCGCGTCAGCGAGCAGATATTTCATGTGCGGTAAGCGCGTCCGGAATCGAGAGAGCCAAGGGCAAAGTGCCTTTATATTAGCTTAAATTATAGGTCGTTATGTTACCTATAATATTGATCCCAGCGATGATCACTGCCTGCACATTAGTTATACAGGGCCTGTTGTTCCATAAGATTCATTTTGCGGTTGAATTCTACCAGCGTATCGCAGTGGAATTTGTCCATCGCATTGCGCTTGTGGGTATAAATCGTTTTCGGCGACTTATTGAGGATTTGCGCAATCCGCACCAGCGTAAAGCCCTGACGGATCAACGAGCAAACGCGCGCTTCAGAGCGGGTGAGTTGTTTATCGCGGCGGCGGCGGCTGAATGTGGGATTTTTCAGCTGTTCTTGCAGCTCCGTCATTGGCAGACGATCGGAAAGAATGTTCACCCGATCATCCGGCAGCATCACGCTCAGGTTGTCTACCTGCTCACTTTCCGTAAAGACCAGCCACTTTTGCGCAATCGGAGTGGCATAAATTTCCTGGCACAGTAAACGCTGCTGGCCGTCGTTGTTCTCTTTTACCCACTGAATATCAGCGGTTGGTTTTCCCTGCTGACGTACCAGGTTTTTCACGCCCAGCCAAAAGAAATAATTGTTACTCAGAACCCGGACCTGATAGCGGGGTTCTGCCAGAGTTAATGCGGTCATCATCATTTTCACACCCGTTCTGGCCCGCGATGACATTATCGCCGGCTCGGAGAAGAATGAGAAAAAGCCTACCCTTGAGAGGGCATATAAAGATATTTATAAATACATTTAGCTTTTATATGGTGATTTATTCTAATTTATAAGCGGTGTATATGTTTTTTATCTGTTTGGTGAAAACGGTTGTATCATTGTTGTTATGTGAAAATTAATATACGGTTAACTAACCCTGCCGTCTCCGGTCAACGTTATTGGAGATGAAAATCATAAAGGAGCTTTTCATGGAAACAGTAAACCTCTCTCTGTATGAGGCTTACGCGCTGGCGTATCACGCGCTCAGCAGTAATGGATTCAGTGAACAACATGCGGCGGTGATTGCGCAAAACGTTACCGCCGGTGAACGTGACGGCTGCGCGTCGCACGGCCTGTGGCGATTATTGGGTATTGTCGACACGTTGCGTAAAGGAAAGGTGTCAGCCGATGCGCAGCCCACGGTGATTTCTCAGGCTCCGGCGATTGTCAAAGCGGATGCGCATGGCGCGTATTCGCTGCTGGCCTTTGAGCAAGCGCTGCCGCTGTTGATTGAGAAAACGCGTCAGTGTGGGATTGCGGCGCTGGCGATCAATCGCTGTGTACACTTCTCCGCCTTGTTTGCCGACGTAGAACCGCTGACCGATGCCGGGCTGGTGGCGCTGGCGACTACGCCAAGCCATGCCTGGGTTGCACCGGCGGGTGGCACGCAGCCGCTTTTTGGTACTAACCCGATAGCCTTTGGTTGGCCGCGTGGCGAAAAGCATCCGTTTATTTTTGATATGGCGACCAGCGCGGCGGCGCGTGGGGAGATCCAACTGCATCATCGTGCGGGGAAAGCGATTCCTGAAGGGTGGGGGATCGACAGCGAGGGTAATCCCACCACCGATCCACAGGCGGTGCTTGAAGGCGCGATGCTTACCTTTGGTGGGCATAAAGGTTCTGCGCTGGCGGCCATGGTTGAGCTGCTCGCCGGGCCACTGATTGGCGACATGACCAGCGCGGAATCTCTGGCGTGGGATAACGGCGCGGGCGGCCTGCCGTACGGTGGCGAATTAATTCTGGCGTTGGACCCGACGCGCTTCCTTGGCGAGGATGCCAGTGCACACCTGGCGCGGGCAGAAACGTTATTCAGCGGTATGCAGGCGCAGGGTGCGCGGTTACCGGGCGAGCGTCGTTATTTATCGCGGCTGAACAGTGAAAAGCAGGGCGTTGAGATAACACAATCGCTTTACGATGATATCCGCGCGTTAAGCGCCTGATTTAAACACTGTGCGAAAAGTAGGCCGGATAAGGCGCAGCCGCATCCGGCAACGGCACAGTGCCTGATTTAAACATTGCGCCAAACCGTAGGCCGGATAAGGCGTAGCCGCCATCCGGCAATTCAGGGTTGCACCTTTTCTTAAAGTTTTCTCTTTCCAGGCCGAAAACCGTAATTCGCCAGGAGGAAGAGAAAGCATGTTAAAACGTATCAAGATCGTGACCAGCTTAGTGCTGGTTTTGGTGTTATTTGGACTCTTACAACTCACGTCGGGCGGGCTGTTCTTCAACGCGCTCAAAAACGACAAGGAAAACTTCACCGTTCTACAAACCGTTCGCCAGCAGCAGTCTGGCCTCAACGGCAGCTGGGTGGCTTTGCTGCAAACCCGTAATACCTTAAACCGCGCCGGGATCCGCTACATGATGGATCAGAACAATATCGGCAGCGGCGCGACGGTGGCGGAACTGATGCAGGTCGCGCAGAAATCGCTAAGCGATGCGGAAAAGCGTTGGGCCGAGTACGAAGCGATGCCGCGTGACCCGCGTCAGAGCGAGTCGGCGGCGCTGGAAATCAAACGCAACTATGACATCTACCACGGTGCGCTGGCAGAACTGATTCAACTGCTGAGCGCAGGAAAAATCAACGACTTCTTCGACCAACCTACCCAGGGCTATCAGGACAGATTTGAGCAGGCGTATGTCGATTATCTGCAACAGAACGATCGTTTATACGATTTGGCCGTCGCCGATAACAACCGTTCGTACGATCAGGCGATGTGGATTTTGGCCGGCGTCATGATTGCCGTATTGCTGGCGATTGCGATTGTCTGGTTTGGCATCCGCAAAACCCTGATTCTGCCGCTGCAAAGCCTGATTGAAAGCATCCGCCACATAGCGGGAGGCGATCTTGTTCGTCGCATTGACGTGGAAGGTCGCAACGAAATGGGGCAACTGGCCAGTACCTTGCGTCATATGCAGGGTGAACTGGCGCGCACCGTCGGTGAAGTGCGCAACGGCGCGGATGCGATTTATAGCGGCGCGAGCGAGATCGCGATGGGCAATAACGATCTCTCTTCCCGTACTGAACAGCAGGCCGCTTCGCTGGAAGAGACCGCTGCCAGCATGGAAGAGCTGACCGCGACGGTGAAGCAGAACGCCGAGAACGCACGTCAGGCGAGTAACCTTGCGCTGAGCGCGTCGGAGACGGCGCAGAAAGGCGGTAAAGTGGTGGATAACGTGGTGCAAACCATGCGTGACATTACTGCCAGTTCGCAGAAGATTGCCGATATTATCAGCGTAATCGACGGTATTGCCTTCCAGACTAACATTCTGGCGCTCAACGCGGCGGTCGAAGCGGCGCGTGCCGGCGAGCAGGGGCGCGGTTTTGCGGTAGTGGCGGGAGAAGTGCGTAATCTGGCCCAGCGCAGCGCGCAGGCCGCCCGCGAAATTAAGAGCCTGATTGAAGACTCTGTTAGCCGTGTTGATCTCGGTTCCACGCTGGTGGAAAGCGCAGGGGAAACCATGGATGAGATAGTCAATGCGGTAACCCGTGTGACCGACATTATGGGCGAGATTGCCTCTGCGTCTGATGAGCAGAGCCGGGGTATCGACCAGGTCGGGCTGGCGGTGTCCGAGATGGACCGCGTCACCCAGCAGAACGCCTCACTGGTAGAAGAATCCGCCGCTGCGGCTGCTGCGCTGGAAGAACAGGCCAGCAGATTGACACAGGCGGTGGCCGTGTTCCACATTCAGCAGGAAAAAGCGCTTCAGGAGAAACTGGAAGAGCGTGTGGTGACGGTGAAGCCGGTGCAACGTAAAGCTGCGGCGACGGATGCCGGGGAAAACTGGGAGACGTTTTAAGGCCCTCACCCCTCACCCTAACCCTCTCCCACAGGGAGAGGGGCCGATGGTGCCAGTGGTGAGGTTTGTGCGGTTTTCTCCCTCTCCCTGAGGGAGAGGGCGGGGTGAGAGGGGACCGATGGTGCCAGTGGTGAGGTATGTGCGGTTTTCTCCCTCTCCCTGAGGGAGAGGGCGGGGTGAGGGGGAACCGATGGTGCCAGTGATGAGGTCTGTGCGGTTTTCTCCCTCTCCCTGCGGGAGAGGGCGGGGTGAGGGGATTATCCCTGCGCCTCAACCACCTTAATCTCCACCATCCCAATCCCCAGTTGACGTGGGGAGTGGCCGAGAATATTCCCTTCGTTTGTAGACTCAGGCGCGGGTGGGACAATCACCAGCGTGCTGGCCTGCGTCGGGTTATCGAAGTGCAGGGTTGTGGTCGTCACCTCGTGGCCCAGCATCAGCGTTTGCTCCGAATTACCCACGCGAACCGGGATAGGTTTATCCGCGTTCTGTCCGAAGGCTTTGGCAGTGATCACCAAATCAAATTTCTTCGGCAGTGGATGCTGATACTCAATTTTCACTTCATTGCCCAGTTGGGCGTTAGACCAGCGTCCCCAGCTTTCCGGACGTGAAATGCCGCTAAACTGCTTCACCTCTTCCGGTGCACCGGCGACGTTGAAAACGAAACTGTCGGCTTTGTAGCGAATATCGTTATCCACGACTTTCAGGGTGTCGACGTTGCCGTTGTAGCGTGTCATGTCGATAACCGTGTCTTTGAACGCGGTTTTGCCTTTCCACTGCGCTTTATCGACGTGCTGTACTTTTTGTTCGCCGCCGAGCTGCCCTTGCGAGACGCACCAGTCGGTGGAGAGCGCGAATTCTGGCGCCCAAAGCTGACCCATTTTGTAGCAGCGGTCGATCCAGACAAAGTTATCGCGCGGGGCAAAATCAGCTAACTGATACCGTAACGGTGCCGAGTATTCGCTTTCCGGCAGAGGTTCAACGCGTTTATCCGACACGCGTAGCAGCAGCGGCAGGCGGAAATGGCTACCGGAGAAGGCAATCATGTTTTTCTGCGAATCGATAGTGAACTCTTTCATCTCTTTTGGGAAATTCCACAGGCGGATGATATCGGGTTTCCACGCCAGCACTTTCTCTTTCATATTGAGGAAAATGGTCGACAGCGATTCGCCCGAGAGGCTGCTGCGCCCAAGTCCGATGAAATTATCACCACCCAGAATATCGAGCACCGTTGCGCCGTTATCCATGGTGTTACGCTTTTGCGCCATCACTTCCTGCTGAGGCTGATCGCCGCGCAGAACGAAGAACAGGTTGTTGCGATCCTGTTTGTTGAGGTAATCCCAGGCGGTATTGTTCATCGCCAGATGATCGGAGGACACCACGATCACCGTGTTTTTAAAGTACGGCGACGCTTTGATTCTGTTAATGAATTCCGCAATATTCTGCTGGCTACAGCTGACGGCGCTGAAGGATTGATTGGCTTTACCGCCCATTTCATAGCTTTTACGCGAGCAACTGCGTGAGATAAAACCATCCGGGTGATGCGTGTCGACGGTCAGGGTAAACAGCGAGAAACGTTTGCCCTCTTTAGAGAGGGTTTCGAATTTTTTCCACGCTTCGTCCAGCACCGTGTCGTCGTAGAAGCCCCAGTCATTGCGGTAGTTCGGGTCGTCGACGGTCGCTTTCAGCTCTTCGGAGCCGTAGAGATGGTCGAAACCGTGTGACTTCAGGAAGACATCTTTGCCGGCGAAACGCAGGTTCGCGCCCTGCACGAAATAGTTTTCATAACCGGAGTTTTTCAGGATATCGCCAAGGCAGATATTCTGCGGGAAGAAGCTGGAGAGGGAGGCCGACGCGTTGCCTTCAAACGGGGCGAATAGCGGAATGCCGCATTGTGAAGCGACCATCCCGGCAATGGTGTAGTCGGTGCCCGGCAGCTGCATGGTGTGGCTGAAATCGATGCTGTTATCTTTCAGCGCGCCAAGCTCTGGTGTGAGATCCGGAAACGCGTGGTTATCAAAATAGGTGCGCTCCAGGCTTTCACCGTAGATATAAACGAGGTTCAGCTTTGGCTGCGGAATACTTTTGGCCGGCTCTTTGTAATAGATAGAGAAATCAGGATCGCCATCGCGCGACTGGGATTTGACCAGTTCGCTAATCTGGCGAAAGGCCGGGCTGGCATCAACGGAGCCCACTGCCAGCACTAACGCCAGCAGGCTGTAACCAAAATGATGCGGATGGTGACGACGGCGACGCAACAGCCAGCCAAGCGTGCCGAATACGGCAACTAACCCCAGCACCAGGCCGATACCTGGCAGAATGTATTTACTTACACCCGCGCCGGTCAGGCTGTTGGTGAGCGTGTAAAGCACTGCGTCATTGATGCCATCGCCGGTGAAATAGTCGCTGGCATAGAGCGTAATGTTGAGTATGACAAAAAATCCCAAAACAATTAGCGTAGCGGCGAACCACCACGTATTGCGGCCTGCCTTCAGGGCATAAATCGCCACGGAAGCAAGAAAAAGAGCAAGGGAGAGCAACTCTGACACTACGTATCCTCAACAGCGCCAGTTTTCTGGCCAGATAAAATTTGAACAGCATAATGTAATCATGCGGTCGTATTGCTGCAATTCTAGCGTCATCAAAGTGTGCTGTTGTTCAGAATTGGTTTATAAATAGCCGATTTTATCGTCGAAGAAGGGAATTTTTGTGCATGAGGAGTAAGACGGATGTTGCAGTGTGCGGATAAGCGAAGTGGCGCTCACCCGCACGTTCAGCGGGATCAGGAGAGGAAGTTCACACCCTGTTTCAGTACCAGATCGCAGGCTTTGGCTTTCACTTTTTTACCCAGATCGGTATTGCCCAGGCTTTCAAGATTCAGTTGCTGGCCATCTTTTGCATTCAGCAGGCCCTGGATGCCGTCCATATAGCTGGTGTCTTTTTTCTGCTCAGCGGCAGTGTCCAGACCCAGTTTGTCCAGCACCTGAGATTTGATGTTATCGACGTTGGCAACAGAGGTGATTTTCTCTTTTGCACAGTAACCCATAATGCCCGCGGCGTTATTCATTGTGCTGGCGCTCAGAGACTGCGAACCGCCATTCAGGAGGCTGGTTAATGAGGAGAGAGATGTACCGCTCTGCTGGCTGCTGCTCTGGCCGCCCAACTGGCTGGCTGCGCTGCTCAGGGTGTCGGTCAGGGAATTAGCGTTGGCCGCCGTTGCGAAGAAGGCGCCCGCGAGGATGGCACCACATAACAGGGATTTGGTCGTTTTCATGAGAAGCACTCTATTCATGCAATGAATGTATTAGGCCGCCAGTATACTCCCGGTAGCGACTAAGATTTATCTCAATACTCTTTGCCGGTAACCCGGCTGCGATAGCTGTCCCAGTTAAAGATGACCCACAGGCTGTTGCCGAGGCGCATACGGTCCATCACGCGTTCCCCCAGCAATTTATTCATCTCATCCATATTGCTGTTGGTGAGCATACCAGTAGGGCGTTTGGAAGAAGAGCGACGATCGACAATCTGGTTGATGATCACTTTCTCGTAGCGCGACTCCGTTTGCACACCGATTTCGTCGATCACCAGCAGGTCGACCTGGCTGAGATCGTTCAGCAATTGCTCTTCGCTGGTTTCCCGATTGCTGAAGGTATCCTTCATGGCTGACATAATGTCGGCAACGGTGATGATCAGCACCGATTTCCCGCGAAGGAGCAGTTCATTGCAAATGGCCGCCGCCAGATGGTTTTTCCCGGTACCAGGCTTGCCGGAGAAGATAAAACTGGCAATGTTGCCATCGAACTCTTCCACGTACTGACGCGCTTTTGACAGCGCGTTCATCTGGCCTTCGTTTTCCACGCGATAATTGTCGAACGAGCAGTTCTGGTGCAGCGGGCGAATGCCCGAGCGGTTAAATGTGCGCTGCATTTTCATGGCGCGGTTTTCCCGCTCCAGCGCAGCGGCGCGGATTTTTCCCTGCTCTTTTTGCCAGGCCAGCAGCTCTTCACCGGTAGTGAAGGCGGGCTTGACGTTCGCCGGCATCATCTTTTGCAGGCGTTGCATTAAATCGCCAACATTTTTCATGCTCATCCTCTGAAACCAGGGGGAATATGATTATCGGGTTCGGAAACGCTGTTCAGATCGCGCTTTGGCTGGCCGTTATTGCTCGCGCGGCCCATTTGCACGCTACGCGCCAGTTTTTGCTGCCACTGTACGTGATGGAACACTTTCCCTTCTGCCTGCCAGTAAGCGACAAATGAGGCCAGTTCTTCCGGCGTGACCGGCTCGCTGAGGGCAATTCCCCACAACGCGGAAAGCCGCAAAAATTCGGCATCCGGCTGCCAGCCTGCGTACATGGCAAATTTGCCCATCGGCACGGCGACAGGCATAGGCGCAGGCTCTTCGAAGAACTGCGTATCCAGCGCCACATCGCTGCCCGGACGAGCGAGTTTTTCTTCCAGCGCTAACAGGTGTGCCAGCCGTTCCGGTGTGATGGCGTAGAACGCGGGCGCATTGTTAGCAAATACGGCCAGTGCACCACCTTCTGTTTTAGCAAGGATGGCAGCAGGATCGGCGACAAAGGCGTCAATACCAATCACGTTCGGCGTCAAAATACGAGAAGACATAACACTATCTCAATACAGAAAATAACAGGAAGGCTGCGGGACCCCCGCAGGTTAATGTGCATATAGTAGCACAGTGCATGAAAGGGACGGCAGCCTTAATCCTGACTGCCGTTGGGTAGAGAATCAGACTCGCGGACGTTTGCGATACAGCCACAACCCAGGAATTGATAAACCGATAGAGAGCGCGCCGACAATCGATGATGCTTTAAGAAAGTTGCTGATAAGCGCAATCATCATCTCTTCGGTATAACCTAAGTGGCTGATTTTTACCGCCGAAATCATCGCAGTGTAGGCTGATATTCCGGGGAACATGGGGATGACAGCGGCGACGGTAAAGATCTTCGGGTGCGCCAGGTACCAGCGCGACCAGCGAATGCCGATGCTGCCCACCAGAATAGCGGCAAGGAATGTTGCCCACTCAATGTTAAACCCGGCGGTCATCATCACAAAACGTGAGCTGTGGCCAATCGCGCCCAGCAGCGCGCACCATGGAAGTGCCCGATGCGGCACGTTGAACACCATTGCAAAACCGACTGCCGGAACGGATGAGAGAATGATGTCCTGAACCAGCGCCACTATAAAATCGACTATACCCATCCGCGCAGCCCCCATACGGTCATCGCCATCACCACACCCACGCAGGTGGCGAGCGTCAGCAGGCTGGCAATGGCCCAGCGTGCCAGCCCGGTATTGATGTGGCCTTTAAACATGTCGGCCACGGCATTAATGAGCGGGAAGCCCGGCACCAGCAGCAGTACGCTGGCCGCCATCGCGACGGTGGACGTTTGGCTGAACGTAGGCAGGCGTAACAGCAGGCCGGAGACGGTCGTCGCGGCGAAGGCGGTAATACAGAAATTGATTTGCGGGTGCATCGCGCGGTGAGTGAGGACCTGGCGAATATACATCGCAATAGTGCTGGCGCAGAGCGTGACGAATGCGCCATCCCAGCCGCCGTTGTTGAGTTTGCAGAAACAGGCGCACGAGAGGCCGACCATCATTACCACTAACCAGCGCGGATAGCGTAGCGGCTTGATTTGTGAGAAACGTTTGGCGACATCGCGCGCATCCAGCAGTTTGTGCTCTGCCATGATGACGATGTGCTGAATCTCCGTGACGACGTGCATGTTGATGCCGCGATCGGCATTTTTACGTGTCGATGTGATGCATTTTCCGTCCTTAATTGTTGATAAAACAATGGCATTCGGCGAAATGGCGATTTCGACGCTGTCCATCCCCAGCGCGCGCCCTAAGCGTGAGGCCAGCTCATCAACCAGTGCGCTTTCCGCACCATGCTGAAGCAGAAAAAGGCCGCACTGAATACAGAGCCGCGTAATGCCTCGCTGGGTATTGTGATCGATTTCCGTGGTCATCCAGCTTCCTCGGTACAACTTCCTGATGGTTTACTTTTACCCGAAGCGCCCCTGGTGGGAGTCCGTGTCGGATCAAATAATGTGCAAAAAGGGGGCTGTGTTTTGGGGCGGGATATAATTTGATACTCGCCACAGTTTGTGAAAATTGTTGAAAAGTGCAGCTTTTGAACAGGTTTTTCCCTTCTTTTCCCTCACGCCCTTATCAAAAATGCATGAATAAACTTTATGCATACATAAAACAAACAAATTATTAACTTATCCGATATGAGGCGACCCTATGAAGACACAAGTAGTGATTATTGGCGCGGGGCCTTCTGGGCTGCTATTGGGGCAGTTGCTGCATAACGCGGGTATTCAAACGTTGATTCTGGAACGCCAGACGCCGGACTACGTATTGGGGCGTATCCGCGCCGGCATTCTGGAAAGCGGCACGGTTGGCTTGCTGCGCGAAGCGGGCGTGGCGAAACGGATGGATGCAGAAGGGCTGGTGCATCACGGCGTGGAGTTTTTGTTTAACGGCAACCGCATTCCGGTGCCGTTAAGTGAACTGACCGGTGGCAAGAGCGTGATGGTTTACGGACAAACTGAAGTGACACGTGACCTGATGGAGGCCCGGCAGTCCAGCGGCGCGCCAGCTATTTATGGGGTGAGCGATGTGCGTATCGATGACATCAAAAGTGACAGCCCAACAGTCACCTTTACCAAAGGCGGCGAAAACTGCCGCGTTACCTGCGATTTTGTCGCCGGTTGCGATGGCTTTCACGGCGTTTCGCGGCAAACTATTCCGCGCGAAATTTTACGGGAGTATGAAAGTGTCTGGCCTTTCGGTTGGTTGGGGATGCTGGCCGATACGCCACCGGTGAATCCGGAACTGATCTACGCCCATCACGAACGCGGGTTTGTCCTTTGTAGTCAGCGCTCACTAACTCGTAGCCGTTATTACTTACAGGTACCGTTAACGGAAAAAGTCGAACAGTGGTCTGACGAACGCTTCTGGCAAGAGCTGAAATGCCGCCTGCCAGAGGAACTTAGCCAGAAGTTAGTGACTGGTCACTCACTTGAGAAGAGTATCGCGCCGCTGCGCAGTTATGTGGTGGAACCGATGCAGTATGGCCGCCTGTTCCTGGTGGGCGATGCTGCGCACATCGTTCCGCCAACGGGCGCGAAAGGGTTAAATCTGGCGGCGTCGGACGTCAATTATCTGTGGCGTATCCTGTGCCAGTATTATCAACACGGACGGGCTGACCTGCTGGATCGTTACTCGCAGCTGGCGCTCAACCGCGTCTGGAAAGGGGAACGGTTTAGCTGGTTTATGACCCACCTGCTGCACGATTTTCAGGATAAGAGTGAGTTTGATAAAAAAATGCAGGAAGCGGATCGCCAGTATTATCTGGGCTCACGCGCTGGCCTGACGACAATTGCAGAGAACTATGTTGGGCTACCGTATGAGGCGGTCGAGTCGTTGTAAATGTTTGCCCCTCACTTATATCGATTAAAAGTGAGGGGCATAGCGGCATATTTAATCAATCCAAAAATAAAATAACTATCAAGTGAATCATACGTTCAATTAATGTTTTAATTATAACTTACACGCTTATTCATTTTTTCTAATTGCATTTGGATTACCATTTTATAAACAATGTGACATATTATATCGGTTAACCTTTTGCCGTGACGGCTCTTATTTAATTATAGCAGTTTGATTTAATTTATTAAGGCAAGAAAAGGTATTACTGGAACAAGGAAGAACAGGTCCTTTTTAACAAATCTCCCTTACCGGTGAGCGTAAAAAGGATCGTCGATTGGATGCGGAGGTTTTATGTTACAAGGATACTGCAAGTTCGGTGTCGTTATCAGTAAGATACCAGTGATGCAATCTGGGTTAAGTGCGATCATGACCACGCATTTCCCTGATTATGAATTGAATGTTTGTCACTCTCTGGAAGAGCTCACGCTGCTCCAGCTTCGACGGGCTGATCTGGTGCTGGTTGATCTTTCGGGTGATATTCATCAGCCGAACAATGTTTGCGAGCAATATTACTCCTTACTGTCACAATACCGTGATATTCATTGGGTTTTTCTCGTCGGTCGTCAACATTATTCCCTTGCCGTTGAATTCCTGATGCGTCCGGAAAGCACACTGTTGTCTGATTCTGATCCCGTTGAGCGCGTCGTGATGGCGATTCGTCAGGGCGGTGTTTCTGCGGAACGCATTAGCCAGACGTTACTGGTGCCGGACTACAATGATATTCATGCTGAAAATGAAAAAATGGTGATGCTGACCCTGTCGGAACGTAAAGTTTTACGTCTGCTGGCGAAGGGGTGGGGGATTAATCAAATCGCCACGCTGTTGAAAAAGAGCAATAAAACGATCAGTGCACAGAAGAACAGCGCTATGCGTCGGTTGTCATTGCGCAGCAACGCTGAAATGTACGCCTGGATCAACAGCACTCAGGGAATGAAGGAACTCAATCTCTACTCAGCATATGGAGAACCGGCAGAATGGAAAAGCATCACGGAAAGCAGCATGTCGCTATAGTCGAACCCTGCGTGATGGCGGAAGTCGGCCTGCGTCATTTGTTAGCCGCCTCTTCCAGAAGCCCCTATGTATTTCATTTTTTCCGTTCTGCTGATGCGTTAAGAGAATCGATGCTGAACGACGACTATTTTGCCGTGATTTGTTGTCTGTCAGGTACGCGTGAATTACGCCTCGAGAGTCTGTTGATTCAGGATGAAATTGCGAACAGCAGGTCAGACATTATTCGCATCATTCTGGCTGGCGATCAGCCAGAGGTGGAACTGATTAAGCAACTCTCCCCAACGTTGCTCAACGGTGTGGTGAGCAAATCAGAGCCGCTCTCCCGGCTGAAGAATACTATCCTAGAACTTTTGCGTAGCGGCGGTACGCAACAGCCCGCGCAGGACGAAAGCGATATCACCGTGCATCACCGCTTTTTAAGCCCTACCGAACGGGCCATTTTACGTTATATGACCTGCGGTTATTCTTTAACGGATATCGCCGAGCGGCTTGAGCGAAATATTAAAACTATTCGCGCGCATAAATTTAATGCCATGGCGAAACTGGGTGTCAATTCTGACATCGGCTTGCTAAGTGCGGCGGATTTACTGATGTCATTGCCCGATCGGGAAGGCTTATCCGACGACCTGTCATATTTTTTGTAGCTGAAACCGGAGCGTAAACCCAAGCTCCGGCACAGGTGTCTTACAAACACACATCTACCCAGGTCGCGTCGGTAAGTTGCGCAATGCGTTCGGGGGATATCCGCACGGCGCTGTGCGTGGATCCGGCGGCAGGCAGGACTTCTGCATACTGCTGCAAAGACACATCACAATAAACGGCTAGCGGGTTTTCCAGGCCAAACGGGCAGACACCGCCAACCGGGTGGCCTGTCAACGTTACGACTTCATCGCTACTTAGCATCCGGGCTTTTGCGCCAAAGGTGGTTTTCAGCTTTTTGTTATCCAGACGAGCATCGCCTTTTGCCACGATCAGAATGACCTGCTCTTTGACTTTCAATGACAGCGTTTTGGCGATCTGGCCGGGTTCGACCTGATGGGCCTCGGCGGCCAGGGCGACGGTAGCGGTACTTTGTCCTGATTCGATAATCTCAATATCGGGGGCGTGCTCGGCGAAGAATTGCCGCACAGATTGCAGGCTCATTGGAATCTCCTGAAAAATTGTGGCGTTCAATCTGTCATAAGCCTCGAATCCTGTAAATATTTGCCGTGAGGGAATCGGATAAAACCGCGTTTTCTGGATCTCCTTCACAATCACTGCAACCGGTTACAGTAACCGGTTGCAGTTACGTTGAGAGGAGATTAAAACTGTGAGTGTCATTTACGCTGTACCCAATAATAAAAGCCCTGTACGACGTGTCGCGTAACACGCGTTTGTATAGCGGCAAAATCGTTGTTGCTGTGCTTACGTCTCAAGCCTGTCAGGAGGGCTGCTATGTCTGCTGGTCACACTGCGTTTAATTTAATTTTCCGGTTCGTTGAAAACTACGTCAGCCCTGTTGCCGGGCGTATTTCCTCGCAACGTCACGTGATGGCAATTCGTGACGGCTTTATCTCCGCGATGCCGTTTATGATTGTCGGCTCGTTCTTGCTGGTCTTCGCCTATCCGCCGTTTTCGCCAGATACCACCTGGGGCTTTGCCCGCGCGTGGTTAGATTTAGCGAAAGAGTTTGAAGGTCGTATTCTGACGCCGTTCGATATGACGATGGGTATTATGTCTATCTACATCTGTGCGGCGATTTCTTATAACCTTGGCAAACATTACGAAAAATCCCACCAGCTCGATCCATTTATGTGCGCCATGTTGTCTATTATGGCGTTCCTGCTGGTTGCTGCGCCGAAAACCAATGGCACGTTGCCGGTTGATAGCCTTGGCGGAACAGGGATTTTCACCGCCATTCTGGTGGCCATTTACTGCGTTGAGCTGATGCGCTTTTTGAAAGCGCACAACATCGGTATCCGCTTGCCGGATCAGGTGCCGCCGATGATCAAAAACTCATTCGACCTGCTGATTCCGGTGCTGGTGGTGGTGCTGACGCTCTATCCGCTAAGCCTGCTGATTCAGAGCCAGTTTGACATGCTGATTCCGCAGGCAATTATGTCGCTGTTTAAACCGCTGGTATCGGCGGCGGATTCCCTGCCAGCGATTCTCCTCGCCGTACTGATTGGTCACCTGCTGTGGTTTGCAGGTATTCACGGGGCGGCGATTGTCTCCGGGATGTTGCAGATGTTCTGGCTGACCAACCTCGGCCTGAACCAAACTGCGCTGGCACAGGGCGCGCCGTTGCCGCACATTTTTATGGAAGCATTCTGGACCTTCTTTATTGTTATCGGTGGCTCAGGGGCGACCATGGGGCTGGTGTTCTGCTACCTGCGTAGCCGTTCAGCGCATCTGCGCTCTATTGGCCGTTTGAGCGTCGTACCGAGCCTGTTCAACATTAACGAACCGGTGATTTTCGGTACGCCAATCGTGATGAACCCGGTGTTCTTTATTCCATTCCTGTTAGCGCCAATGGTTAACGCCGTACTGGCCTGGGCTGCAATGAAACTGGACCTCATTGGCCGCGTGATCTCGGTTGTGCCGTGGACGGCTCCGGCACCGATCGGCGGGGCATGGGCCTTAGGCTGGGATTTCCGCGCGGCGATTCTGGTGGTGCTGTTAGCATGCGTGTCTGCCATCATCTACTACCCGTTCTTCAAGGTGTATGAGAAGCAGTTGCTGGCGCAGGAAGCGGAAGAAGCGCAGCGTGCGGCTGAAGAGAGCCAGCAGGTTGCGTAACGGTTGAGTCGGGATTGTTGCCGGGTGGCGCTGCGCTTACCCGGCCTACCGGTGATATTTTGTGTTTTGTAGGCCCGATAAGCTTGCGCATCGGGCATTGCTCGAGCTAATTATTTCAGCGTGCAGTCACCGCATTGCTGAACATCCGGCAGGCGGTAACGCTGACAGCAGGTACGGCGAACCAATAACCCTTCGCGTGGCACAACGGTGCGCCATAGCGGATTGTCCTGGCCGCAGGAAAGGGTTTTCGCGAAGAAGAGTTGTTGGCGCAAGTTGTTAACTTGTTCTTCGCCCAGCACGGTTTTCATCTCACCCAGATACCAGTTAATCAGATAGCCGGTATTGCTCCAGATAAGTTTTCCGTTAATGTCTCCCGTGGCTTCAAGGGCCTCAACAACCGGGACCAAAGCCTGGTTAATCAGCATTTCCATGCGATGTGAGGATGAAGCCTGGCTGGCATGTTCATCTTCCTGCACATCGACCCAGAAACAGGCTGCACGGCCCGTTTCATGAAATTCGACGTGAAAATGTGCCGGTGAGAGGTCAAGCGCAGCCTCTTCGGTCAGCAACGCCAGCATCAGGGGCGGCACCATCAGGCCGATATACCATTGCGCCCACAACGAGATCAGCGGTTTGTTCTCTCGCGTCATGGTGGGCTGGTTACGGTAGATGTGATCGGAATAGAGCGCCAGCAGTGAGCTCAGCTCCGTGGGGCGCATCCACTCCGCCAGAGTTTTAGCGTGCGCCGGGTGAGGCTCATCAAGTTTGAAGCATTCCAGCATATGCGGGCGCTGTTCGGCGATTTTGTCGCGCACGGACTCAGCCAGCGTTTGCTCACGTGTTGGAAGCGGCGCTCGCCAGATAATATCCTCTGCAATCGGTGCGGAACGATAGGCCATAGAATTCGCTGGATACAAATCTAAATGATAATGATTGCCAATCCTAGCTATAGATAAAACCGAGCGCAAGGAATTTGTATTCTTTACGCTCGGGTTGTGATGTTAGTACTGGGGGAGGGCGTCGCTGGTCAGTATATGGTTGCGGCCCAGGCGCTTGGCCTCATAGAGGGCTTTATCAGCATTTTCTAGCGCTTTATCAATCTGTTCGCCTTCCAGTGGGGCGATGCCAATACTGATGGTCACGTTGGTTGCCACGCTGGCGTTCAGAATGTGCGGGATTTTCAGATCATACACTTTCTGGCGGATACGCTCTGCGGCACGTTGGGCGCTATCTGCATTGCTGTTTGCCAGCAGGACAACGAACTCTTCGCCGCCGAAGCGTGTCACAATATCGCGTGAGCGCACAGCATCGCGCACCGCAGCGGAAACCTGAATCAGCGCCTGATCGCCCATCATATGGCCATAGTGATCGTTATAGGCTTTGAAATGGTCGATATCCAGCAACAGAACATAATGACTTTCCGGTGCCAGTGACATAAGCGTGGCGAAACGGTGCTGGAAGCCACGCCGGTTATACAGCCCGGTTAAGGGATCGAGCATACTTAAATCATTTAGCGTTTCCCGCTCTGCCAGAAGCTTGTGCATCAGGCTCTGAGCAAAGGCGTCGTTACGCTTTTCAATCAGATGCTGAATGCTAATGCCGACAATGGGCAGCGCAAGACAGAATGCCATCCTTGCCCATTGTTCACTGTCACTGAACAGCAGACAGGTGATAAATACTGGCAGTGAGTGCAGCAGGAACGCCACGATATTATTCGAAAAGGCGATGGTGCCAATGAACAATACGTTGAGCAAGACGACGATTAAGAAATTAATTTCATCCGGATGCGTGCCCGGCATTTTTATGACGATGTGCCAGGCCCATAAACAGCCAAAAATAACTGAAATTACGGGTAGATAGAATTTTCGCTCTGCATTTAACCAGTGCCAGAGTAACAGTACGCTACTTATGCCCAAAATAAACGTGAGGGGAAGCGTAAACGCATGAACTTTATAGATAGGGTTCAATAACGAAAATAGCGACGACACCAGATTGAGAAAAAGGAAGAGCCTCAGCGTGAGCTGATACTTTTTGCTGTGCAAAGACCGCCAGGATTGTACTGTCATAAGAGATCGTGATTAATCTTCTGGTTATTAAGTAAAGGCCGCCAGCTGTGAACGAGACAAAATAGAGCATGCGAGAAGTGCACGCAAACCCCAGGAATTAAGAGGGGGAAGTTTACGGTCGCACAATTTATCACCTTACAACCGCCATGTCATTATACGTAAGCGAAAGTTATCAATTCATGGAGTTCTCAAATGATAAAAATTATCATATGATATTGGTTATCATTATCTATTTAAGAGATGAAACCATGTTGATGAGAACGTTAGGCAGTGGTTGGGGCGTGCTGATCTCAGGAATGGCGATTTTTGTTCTTGGCCTGATTGGGCTATCGATGGACGCCTGGCGCGGGATTATTACCGTTGGCATGCTGCTGAGCTGCGTGATGATCTGGCATCGACAATGGCGTCATTACGTATTGCTGCCGTCGTGCGTCGCGCTGATAAGCGGTTTAATGCTAATTGTGATGAACGTAAAATGATGGAGTAAAACAGGAAAGAACAACTGGGAGAGAACGAGGACTGGTGCGAGGGGGGGGACTTGAACCCCCACGTCCGTAAGGACACTAACACCTGAAGCTAGCGCGTCTACCAATTCCGCCACCTTCGCACAGATATCTCGTTGTTTATATCGCCCTCGTTGGTGCGAGGGGGGGGACTTGAACCCCCACGTCCGTAAGAACACTAACACCTGAAGCTAGCGCGTCTACCAATTCCGCCACCTTCGCACAGTGCGAGCGATATAACGTGGTTTTTTATGGTGCGAGGGGGGGGACTTGAACCCCCACGTCCGAAAGGACACTAACACCTGAAGCTAGCGCGTCTACCAATTCCGCCACCTTCGCATACCATCGATACCGTAAAAAGTATCGTTACCACGGAGGCGCATTCTAGAGATTTTCAGCTTGACGTCAATAGTTAATTATTGGATGTCGCGCGATTGCTGCAAAAAACGGCGATTATTCTGCGCCTGATGCGCTTTGCTTATCAGGCCTACGGGATCGGTAGGCCGGATAAGGCGGTACGCCGCATCCGGCAGGGGTGCCGATTAGGCTTTCTTCGCCTGACGGGTCATGATGGCGCGATACACCTTGAAACGACCGGTCTGCGCGATAACTTCGTGGAAACCAAAGGTTTCGTCGAGGATCGCCGGGTACGGTAGGAAGGCGTTCGCCACAATGCGCAGCTCACCGCCGCTGTTCAGGTGACGCACGGCGGTACGAATCAGCGTTTGTGCGGCATCGAGGCTGGTTTGCAGGCCATCGTGGAACGGTGGGTTGGAGATAATCATATCGAAGCGGCCTTTTACTTCGGAGAAGACGTTGCTGGCAAATACTTCACCTTCAAAGCCGTTCGCCGCAAGGGTTGCGCGGCTGGCTTCGACCGCTGGTGCGCTTACGTCGCACAGGGTTAAACGCACTTTTGGCGAATGGCTGGCAAGCATCGCGGCTAACACGCCCGCGCCGCAACCGACATCCAGCACTTTACCTTTGGTGTGCGGCGTCAGGGTGGAGAGCAACAGCTGGCTGCCCACGTCCAGCCCATCGCGGCTAAATACGCCCGGCAGCGTTTTGATAGTCAGGCCGTCGAGCTGATACTCGCCCCACTGTTTTTCCACATCAAAGGTGGTCTGTTTTTCCAGACGACCATGGTACAAGCCGCAGCGACGGGCGCTGTCGACTTTGTTCAGCGGTGCGTAATCCGCCAGCATTTGTTCGGCGCTGCGCACGCCGCTGCGGTTTTCACCGACCACAAAAATATCGGTGCCAAGCGGCAGCAGTGACAGAATATTCATCAGCTGGAACTGGGCTTCTGGCTTGTTCTTCGGCCAGTAATAGATAAAGGTGTCGCAGTCGGCAACATCTGCCGCTTCGGCCACCAGGCTGTAGCGCACATTTTCGCCCATTTGCTGGCTCAATACCTGCCAGTGGTGGAACTGCTGGGTATGGGCGCGGCTGAATGCCGTGTCGAGGCGGGCAGGCAGGTCATCCTGCAAATCTCCGGCAAACAGAATACGGCTTTGTTCGAAATCATCACTGTGGCGCAGCAAGACTTCACTTGCCGGGGTAAAAGCAGACATGAAAAGCTCCTTCGTTAAACATGGCGGCGATTATACACTGTTGTTTACTCGCGAGCGCGTAATTGGCGCAGTTTCGCTGAGTTTGCTATATTTGCGCCCTTGATAGACAGGAGCGTTTCACATGACATCCCGGCGAGACTGGCAATTACAACAGTTGGGCATCACCCAGTGGTCACTGCGCCGCCCAACGGCGTTGCAGGGAGAGATTGCGATTTCGCTACCGGAGCACATCCAGCTGGTGATGGTCGCCGATGAACTGCCGTCGCTAACGGAACCGCTGATTAGCGATGTACTGCGCGCCTTGCAGCTTACGCCAGACCGCGTCCTGCAACTCACGCCTGAAAAAGTGGCGATGCTACCGCAGGGTAAACGCTGCAACTGCTGGCGCCTTGGTAATGATGAGCCCGTCTCGCTGGAAGGGGCTCAGGTTTCAACGCCAGCCTTTAACGAATTAAAAGCCAGCGCGCCAGCACGCGCCGCGCTTTGGCAACAAATTTGCGCACATGAACACGATTTCTACCCTCAGCACGACTGATCTTCCCGCGGCCTGGCAGATTGAAAAACGCGCCCACGCCTTTCCGTGGAGTGAAAAAACCTTCGCCAGCAATCAGGGTGAACGTTATCTGAACCTGAAGCTAACCGTTGGCGACGAACTGGCTGCTTTCGCCATCACTCAGATAGTGCTGGATGAAGCGACGCTATTCAATATTGCGGTCGATCCCGCTTATCAACGTCGCGGGCTGGGTCGTGAGTTACTGGAACACGTGATTGACGACGTCGAGAAGCGTGGCGTCGCCACGCTATGGCTGGAAGTACGCGCCTCGAACGCGCCCGCCATTGCGCTCTACGAGAGTTTAGGTTTTAACGAAGCGACGATTCGCCGCAATTACTACCCGACAGTTGACGGGCATGAAGATGCGATTGTGATGGCTTTGCCGCTCAGTATGTAAGTAAAACAAGGTGATATGATGAAGTGGGACTGGATTTTCTTTGACGCCGACGAAACGTTGTTCACGTTTGATTCTTTCAGCGGCTTACAGCGGATGTTTCTCGACTATAGCGTGACCTTTACCGCCGAAGATTTTCAGGACTACCAGGCCGTAAACAAACCGTTGTGGGTGGATTACCAGAACGGGGCAATCACCTCGTTGCAGCTTCAGCGCCAGCGTTTTGTTGGCTGGGGTGAGCAGCTTAGCGTACCCCCGGAAGAGCTGAACGACGCGTTTATGAATGCGATGGCGGAAATCTGTGCGCCGCTGCCGGGTGCGGCCTCGCTTATCAACGCGCTGAAAGGCAAAGTGAAAATGGGGATCATCACCAACGGTTTTACGTCGTTGCAGCAGATTCGCCTTGAGCGCACCGGTTTTCGCAATCACTTTGATTTACTGATTATTTCTGAAGAGGTCGGCGTCGCTAAACCTGACCGCCGAATTTTCGACCACGCGCGGGAATTAGCCGGTAAACCGGACCCTTCGCGCATATTAATGGTCGGTGATACTGCGGCGTCGGATATCCTCGGTGGCATGAACGCGGGATGGTCTACCTGCTGGCTGAATGCGCACCAGCAGCCGCTGCCGGAAGGCATCAAACCCGACTATACCGTTTCGTCATTAAGCGAACTGGAGTTACTCCTGTGTAAACAGTGATTGCCTGTCCCCCTTTGATGGGTAAAATAGCCGCAATTTTTCGTATTTAACGTGCGCAGCGCTTTGCTGCGCCTGGAAAGAAGATCCCATTATGACGTTGTCCCCTTATTTGCAAGAGGTGGCGAAGCGCCGCACTTTTGCCATTATTTCCCACCCGGATGCCGGTAAAACGACGATTACCGAAAAGGTTCTTCTGTTCGGACAGGCAATTCAGACTGCGGGTACGGTAAAAGGCCGTGGCTCCAGCCAGCATGCGAAATCTGACTGGATGGAGATGGAAAAACAGCGTGGTATTTCTATCACCACGTCGGTGATGCAGTTCCCGTATCACGATTGCCTGGTGAACCTGCTGGACACCCCTGGGCACGAAGACTTCTCGGAAGATACTTATCGTACCCTGACGGCGGTGGACTGCTGCCTGATGGTTATCGATGCTGCGAAAGGCGTAGAAGATCGTACCCGTAAGCTGATGGAAGTCACCCGTCTGCGCGATACGCCGATCCTCACCTTTATGAACAAACTCGACCGTGATATCCGCGACCCGATGGAGTTGCTGGATGAAGTGGAAAACGAGCTGAAAATCGGCTGTGCGCCGATCACCTGGCCGATTGGCTGCGGCAAACTGTTTAAAGGTGTTTACCATCTCTATAAAGATGAAACCTATCTTTATCAGACCGGTAAAGGCCACACCATTCAGGAAGTGCGCATCGTAAAAGGGCTGAATAACCCGGAACTGGATGCCGCTGTCGGTGAAGATCTGGCGCAGCAACTGCGTGATGAACTGGAGCTGGTTCAGGGCGCATCGAACGAATTCGATGAAGAGCTGTTCCTGGCCGGTGAAATCACCCCGGTATTCTTCGGTACCGCATTGGGTAACTTCGGTGTTGATCACATGCTGGATGGCCTGGTGGAGTGGGCGCCTGCGCCGATGCCGCGTAAAACAGATACCCGTGAAGTTGTTGCAGCTGAAGAGAAGTTTTCTGGCTTCGTCTTTAAAATTCAGGCCAACATGGACCCGAAACACCGTGACCGCGTAGCGTTTATGCGTGTCGTTTCGGGTAAGTATGAGAAAGGCATGAAGCTACGTCAGGTGCGTATTGGTAAAGACGTGGTCATTTCTGACGCGCTGACCTTTATGGCGGGCGACCGTTCTCACGTGGAAGAAGCCTATCCGGGCGACATTATCGGCCTGCATAACCACGGCACCATTCAGATTGGTGACACCTTCACCCAGGGCGAAATGATGAAGTTCACCGGCATTCCGAACTTCGCGCCGGAACTGTTCCGTCGTATTCGTCTGCGCGATCCGCTGAAGCAAAAACAGTTGCTTAAAGGGCTGGTACAGCTTTCAGAAGAGGGCGCAGTACAGGTCTTCCGGCCTATCGCCAACAACGATTTGATCGTCGGCGCGGTGGGTGTGCTGCAGTTTGACGTGGTTGTGGCGCGCCTGAAAAGCGAATACAACGTTGAAGCGATTTACGAATCGGTGAACGTCGCCACTGCCCGTTGGGTAGAAGGCAAAGACGTGAAGAAATTCGAAGAGTTCAAACGTAAGAACGAAGTGCAACTGGCGCTGGATGGTGGCGATAATCTGACCTATATCGCGCCAACGATGGTTAACCTGAACCTGACGCAGGAACGTTACCCTGATGTCGAGTTCCGCAAAACTCGCGAGCACTAATCTCCCCCGGAAGCACGGCCAGCGCCGTGCTTCCGCGTTTTACCCCTCCCTTTTCCCTTCTGCGGAAAGTTCTTAATTGCACCCCATTCTCATGCACTTTGCTGGTTTTTTAGTCAATTACGCCTGCAAGCTGCCGAGAGTGTTCTATATTTAACAGAGTGATGAGCGAGTTGCTGGTTTAATGCACTTTGTTATTTGTAAATCTTAGCGCATTAACCCATCAAAATTACTTATCGCAGTATGTATAACTACTAACAGGACGGGTGTCGTCCTCAACAGCATGACGGCCACTGTGTCGGGTGCTCAAAAACCGGGCAATACAAGGAGATATGATGATGACTAAGATGAAAATGGGAAAAACGTTGCTGGCCGTCATTCTGGGCTCTGCGGTGATGAGCGGTTCTGCATTGGCTGAAAGCAATGCGGCCACTGACGCGGGACAGAAAGTTGACAGTTCGATGAACAAAGTCGGCAACTTTATGGATGACAGCGCCATCACCGCGAAAGTAAAAGCGGCGCTGGTTGATCATGATGCGATTAAAAGCACCGATATTTCGGTGAAAACCGAAAACAAGGTCGTGATCTTAAGCGGTACGGTCGACAACCAGTCTCAATCAGACCAGGCGACGTCCCTGGCAAAAGGGGTTGAGGGTGTAAGCAGCGTTGAAAACAAACTGACTATCCGTGAAGGCAAAGCGGACAGCATGAAAGGCTATGCAGGTGATGCGGCAACCACCAGTGAGGTGAAGGCCAAACTGCTGGCTGATGACATTGTCCCGTCACGCAAAGTGAAAGTTGAGACCACCGACGGCGTCGTGACGCTGACCGGTACGGTTGAATCTAAAGCGCAGGTGGAACGCGCGGAAAGTATTGCCAAAGCCATTGACGGTGTGAAAAGCGTAGAAAATGACCTGAAAACGCCGTAAGGCGGTTCAGGAAAATATTGAAGTATTTTTAATTTTTAAGATTGCTGGTGTCGCCTGAGTGCGTTGTTAAGCGGTGACATTAACTTTGGTAAAGGAGAATCGTATGTTTCGTTGGGGCATTATCTTTCTGGTTATCGCGTTAATTGCCGCTGCACTGGGCTTTGGTGGTTTAGCGGGTACCGCAGCAGGCGCGGCGAAAATTGTATTCATCGTCGGTATCATCCTGTTCCTGGTCAGCCTGTTTATGGGCCGCAGACGCCCGTAGCGTTTGATACAGACAATTTATAAAGCCAGTCTTCGGACTGGCTTTTGTCGTTTATGCGCGGCTGCCGGATGGCGGCGTACCGCCTTTTCCGGCCTACAAAACCATAAACCAAATGGGGTACACTGAAACGCTGCACGTGGCCGGAGAAAACCGTATGACCTTTCTTTTTATCGATACCCATTGTCACTTTGATTTCCCGCCGTTCACCGGTGATGAAACCGCGAGCCTTGCACTGGCCGCGCAGGCGGGTGTCGAAAAAATTATTGTTCCGGCAACAGAAGCATTGCGTTTTGATACGGTGCTTTGGCTGGCTTCCCAACATCCGCCGCTGTATGCCGCACTGGGTCTGCATCCTATTGTCATTGAAAATCATGATGACAGAAGCCTGGAAGCACTGGAGACGGCGCTGGCGTCAAAGCCGGAAAAACTGATTGCCGTCGGCGAGATTGGTCTCGATCTCTATCGTCAAGACCCGCAGTTTGAACGCCAGCAACGGTTGCTGGATGCGCAACTGCAACTGGCGAAAAAGTACGATTTGCCCGTGATCCTGCATTCACGTCGAACCCATGACAAACTGGCGATGCATCTTAAGCGTCATGCGCTGCCACGTACGGGAGTAGTACATGGTTTTTCCGGCAGCCTGCAACAGGCGGAGCGATTTGTCGAACTGGGGTACAAGATTGGCGTCGGCGGCACGATCACTTACCCGCGAGCCAGCAAAACGCGCGCTGTTATGGCACAACTTCCGCTCAGTGCACTGGTGCTGGAAACAGATGCGCCCGATATGCCGTTAAACGGTTATCAGGGGCAGCCCAATCGCCCGGAACGCGTGGCGCAGGTGTTCAATGAACTTTGCACGTTACGGGATGAAGCTCCCGCTGAAATTGCTGAGGCCTTATGGCGTAACAGCAGTCAGCTCTTTTTCTGATTTGTGAAGGGCTAATGTGATTTAAGTCTCAATATTTACTTTTGCTCTCTGGGTATTGCGTAAAATATGTGATGTCACGCGAGAAGGATAGTGACGGAACGTTATAATCGTGGCGCGTTATGTTGCTCCATTTTTCAACGTTTCAATACACAGGGACTCTGTATGCAAATCCTCATGGGACTTATCGGCATGGTGGTGCTGCTGGCCATTGCCTTACTTCTGTCCAATAATCGTCGAGCGATCAATCTCCGAACTGTGCTGGGTGCCTGGCTGATTCAGGTTGGAATTGGTGCGCTTATTCTCTATGTTCCCGCCGGGCGCAAGGTGCTGCTGGCGATGTCCGAAGGCGTGGCGAACGTCATCGCTTATGGTAACGAGGGTATCGGCTTCCTGTTTGGTGGGCTGGTATCCGATAAAATGTTTGAAGTCTTCGGCGGTGGCGGCTTTGTTTTCGCGCTGCGCGTGCTGCCGGTTATCGTCTTCTTCTCCTCGCTGATCGCGGTGCTTTACTATCTCGGCATTATGCAGTTTGTCATCCGAATTCTGGGTGGTGCGCTGCGTGCCGTGCTGAAAACCTCGCGTACGGAATCGCTTTCCGCGACGGCGAATATTTTCGTCGGGCAAACCGAAGCGCCGCTGGTGGTGCGTCCGTACATCGCGACCATGACGCGTTCTGAACTGTTCGCGGTGATGTGTGGTGGCCTGGCGTCTGTGGCAGGTTCTGTGCTGGCAGGCTACGCGCAGATGGGCGTGCCGCTGGAGTACCTGATTGCCGCATCGTTCATGGCGGCACCGGGCGGCCTGCTGTTTGCGAAAATCATCGTGCCGGAAACGGAAAAACCTAATGATTCGCCGAATCTGGAAGCAGAAGCCAACAATCCGGATGCTCCGGCTAACGTTCTGGATGCTGCGGCTTCTGGCGCCGCTTCTGGTATGCAACTGGCATTAAACGTGGGGGCGATGCTGCTGGCATTTATCGCGCTGATTGCTCTGTTGAACGGCATGCTCTCCGGGATTGGGGGTTGGTTTAACCATCCGGATCTGTCGCTGCAGATGATCCTCGGTTGGGTCTTCTCACCGCTGGCGTGGGTGATTGGCGTACCGTGGAGCGAAGCAACCGTGGCGGGCTCATTTATCGGCCAGAAGCTCATCATCAACGAGTTTGTGGCTTATATGAACTTCGGCGAATATCTTAAGCCAGATGCCGAGGTGACAGCTGCGGGATTACAGGTTATTTCTGCCCACACTAAAGCGATTATTTCGTTTGCCCTGTGCGGCTTTGCGAACCTGTCGTCAATTGCGATTCTGATTGGCGGATTGGGCGGCATGGCACCGAGTCGTCGCCAGGATATCGCCCAGCTTGGTCTGCGCGCCGTGGCGGCGGGGACGCTCTCAAACCTGATGAGCGCCACCATCGCCGGGGTGTTCCTCGCACTATAAATACAGCGCCGGAGGGATAATCTGTTTTATCCCTCTGGCCCGTAGCGCCTGCGCCAGTGCGTCAATGTCGTCTGGCCCGGCGCTGCGCCACCTTTTAGCCTCGCCATAAACGCCGTGCGCATGAAAGGCATTTAGCCGCACCGGCACCTTACCCAGTTCGTGAATAAATGCGCTTAACGCCTCTATCTCTTGCAGATAATCAGTTTGTTGCGGAATAACCAACAAACGCAATTCTGCCAGTAAGCCACGCTCTGCCAGCCAGCGAATGCTCGCCTTGATACGCTGATTGCTTCGCCCAGTTAGTGACTGATGCGTATTCTCACTCCAGGCTTTTAAATCCACCATCACGCCGTCACATAACGGACTGAGTTTCTCCCAGCCAGCCATGGAAAGCTCGCCGTTGCTGTCGACCAGGCAGGTGAGATGGCGCAGGGCCGACGACTGGCGAATCTGTTCAAACAGCGCGCAGACGAACGGTAACTGCGTAGTGGCCTCGCCACCGCTGACGGTGATGCCCTCAATAAATGGCGCGGCGCGGGCGATCTGCTGGAGAATCTGCTCCATGCTCCAGAGCTGGGCCATTGGCGTTGCCTGTTGTGGACATATTTGCAGGCAGGTGTCGCATTGCTGGCAGGCATCCTCCTGCCAGTAAACGCGTCCCCCCTGAATGGAAAGCGCATCGTGTGGGCAATGCAAAACACATTCGCCACAATCGTTACAGCGCCCCATCGTCCACGGGTTATGGCAGTTTTTGCAGCGCAGATTACACCCTTGCAGGAACAGGGCCAGGCGGCTGCCTGGCCCATCCACGCACGAGAAGGGGATGATTTTACTGACTAAAGCGCATCTGCTGTTCATGACTGACTACTCGCGGTTGGCGTTCCAGAATGCGCGTATTGCGCGCGGCTTCTTCACCCAGCCAGGTGGTATTGGTCCGCGAACCGTCGGCGCGATACTTTTCGAGATCCGACAAACGCACCATGTAACCCGTGACGCGCACCAGATCGTTGCCGCTAATGTTGGCGCTGAACTCGCGCATACCCACTTTAAACGCACCCAGACAAAGCTGCATCACCGCCTGCGGGTTACGTTTCACCGTTTCATCAAGCGTCAGGATATCGCTGATCCCCGCTGGATAGTGCGCGTGATGTGGCGCAACCGCCAGCAGATGACTCACCGGGTCAGGCTCATCGCCATAAGGCAGACGAGCGCCCGGCGTGGTGCCGATATCGGAGCTGATTCCTGATTGCGCATGCAACATTGCGCGCTGTTGCCAGCCGTAGCGTACGGGCGTCTTCGAGACAAATTCCGCGAGCTGTTCACTGATACGGTAGCCCAGCGCATTGGCCTGAGGATCTTTGCCATAGCGGGCGCGAAGACCGTCTTTCTCGCAGAGAATATTGACCGCTTCCGCCAGAGAATAGATGCCGAACATGGGCACAAAACGATCAGGATCGATCAGACCTTCTGTTACCAGGAAGCTATGATCAAAGAAGTGCGATTGCTCATAGAGGAAGGCGCAGCGGGCGTCGATGATGTCGATTTGCTGCTGGCAGTAGTGCGGCAGCATCTGGCTAAAGAACGTTTCAGTCGAAGTGCTGCGTTTCGCAACCTCCTGCAAATTGAGGCGTACCAGTGTGCTACCACCGCCCGCCATCGGCAGGCTGTTGTAACAGCTCACAATACCATAGTGACCTTTTGTGAAAATATTATCATTTATTGGGCCGTTGGCGATGTGTGGTTTGCTGCACTCACAAATATTTTTGCTGACTTCCAGCAGCAGATCGTCAGGAGTGATTTCTGGATCGTAGATAAAGGTGAGATTTGGCGCGACCTGCTTCAGCTCTGCATCTGCGCGGAGAATAGCGCGCGTTATTGGTGTATCTGCGGGGCCAATATTCACATGCGTGAAGGCATCGGGGAGCGTGCGATCGAGATAGCGCCAGAAACGTTTTATTCGGCTATTGATTTCTTCTTGTGTTAGAATTCTAACATATGGCATCAACAGTTCATCGAGATGCCCGAGGAACACCGGCATGGCGGTCACGGAAGGGACGTGGTGATAAAGAATGGTGAGCAAAGAGAGCGCATCATCCAGATCCTGAGCGCCTTCCAGCTCCAGCCATTCGGAACCGTTTGCCAGAAAACGCGCGTAGTCCGGCAGGACATAACGCGGCTTGTAAGGTGCGTGGCCTTCGAACATATCGCAGATAACGCCCTCCGCCAGCGCGGCTTGCGCAGCGGGTGTTAGCGCCGGATAAGGCAGTGCATTTTCCGCCTCCAGCGCCAGAAAATGGCGTTTCTGTTCCGGGCTTAAAACTGGGCTTGTCACAATTTTCTGGCACTGCTGCAGCAGCGATGAAGAGGTTGATGTTGGCATGGTGTATTCCTCAGGCGAGAGATGGGCGAAGTGTAGGAAAAAGCGCGTAGCGATCTTTTGATCCCATACGGCGATCCACGTGTTTTCTTGCGCTGGAAGAACGAGAAGTTTGATTAATGTCTCATTATGGTTATGCAAATTTGTACGTTTGTTTCATTAACTGTGATGAGTGTCGAAGTGTAAGTGCGGGGGAGTGTTACAATAGTCACATACCCGCAAGGTGAAATTTTAAAGTCGGAGAACAAAATGACTGATTTAACGGCAAGCAGTCTGCGTGCATTAAAACTGATGGACCTGACCACCCTGAACGAAGACGACACTGATGCGAAAGTGATTGCGCTGTGTCATCAGGCGAAAACCCCGGTCGGCAACACGGCGGCGGTCTGCATCTACCCGCGTTTTATCCCGATTGCGCGTAAAACCCTGAACGAGCAGGGCACGCCGGATATCCGCATCGCCACCGTCACTAACTTCCCGCACGGTAACGACGATATCGATATTGCGCTGGCGGAAACCCGCGCGGCAATCGCCTACGGTGCTGACGAAGTTGACGTGGTTTTCCCGTACCGCGCACTGATCGCTGGCAACGAGCAGATCGGCTTCGACCTGGTGAAAGCGTGTAAAGACGCCTGCGCTGCGGCAAACGTACTGCTGAAAGTGATCATCGAAACCGGTGAACTGAAAGAAGAAGCGCTGATTCGTAAAGCGTCTGAAATCTCTATTAAAGCGGGCGCGGATTTCATCAAAACCTCTACCGGTAAGGTGCCGGTTAACGCCACCCCGGAAAGCGCGCGCATCATGATGGAAGTGATCCGTGATATGGGCGTGTCTAAAACCGTTGGCTTCAAACCGGCAGGCGGCGTACGCAGTGCAGAAGATGCGCAGCAGTTCCTGGCGATTGCCGACGAACTGTTCGGCGCAGACTGGGCGGATTCCCGTCACTACCGTTTCGGCGCATCCAGCCTGCTGGCGAGCCTGCTGAAAGCACTCGGTCACGGCGACGGTAAAAGCGCAAGCAGCTACTAAGTAAGATGCTTTGCGCCTGATGCGCTGCGCTTATCAGGCCTACGAGATGTAACTACCCGTAGGCCGGATAAGGCGTAGCCGCCATCCGGCAATGCTGACGGGCAAAAACCGCCTTCATACTCTTTTCCTCAGGGAGGTTACCTTGTTTCTCGCACAAGAAATCATTCGTAAAAAACGCGATGGTCATGCATTAAGCGACGAAGAGATTCGCTTCTTTATCAATGGCATTCGCGACAACACCATTTCAGAAGGGCAAATTGCCGCTCTGGCGATGACCATTTTCTTCCATGATATGGCGATTGAAGAGCGTGTTTCGCTGACCATGGCCATGCGTGATTCAGGAACCGTTCTGGACTGGAAAAGCCTTAACCTTAATGGCCCGATTGTCGACAAACACTCGACCGGCGGTGTGGGTGATGTCACCTCGCTGATGCTGGGACCGATGGTTGCCGCATGCGGCGGCTATATTCCGATGATCTCCGGGCGAGGCCTGGGTCATACCGGCGGCACGCTGGACAAACTGGAAGCGATCCCCGGGTTTGATATTTTCCCTAGCGATGATCGTTTCCGCGAGATTATTAAAGACGTGGGTGTGGCGATTATTGGGCAGACCAGTTCGCTCGCACCGGCGGATAAACGTTTTTACGCCACCCGCGACATTACCGCAACGGTGGATTCCATTCCGCTTATCACCGCGTCTATCCTCGCCAAAAAGCTGGCAGAAGGTATCGATGCGCTGGTGATGGATGTGAAAGTGGGCAGCGGCGCATTTATGCCGACTTACGAACTTTCTCAGGCGCTGGCCGAAGCGATTGTTGGCGTGGCCAACGGCGCAGGTGTGCGCACGACCGCGTTGCTGACCGACATGAATCAGGTGCTGGCGTCCAGTGCGGGTAACGCTGTCGAAGTCCGCGAAGCGGTGCAGTTCCTGACGGGGGAATACCGCAACCCGCGCCTGTTCGACGTCACCATGGCGCTGTGTGTGGAAATGCTGATTTCCGGCAAGCTTGCCAAAGACGACGCAGAGGCGCGCGCCAAATTGCAGGCGGTGCTGGATAACGGTAAAGCGGCAGAGGTATTTGGCCGGATGGTCGCTGCACAAAAAGGCCCAACGGATTTCGTCGAAAACTACGCGAAATACCTGCCGACTGCGATGCTCAGTAAAGCGGTATATGCTGACAACGAAGGTTTTGTCGGTGCGATGGATACCCGCGCACTGGGTATGGCTGTCGTGGCGATGGGCGGCGGACGCCGCCAGGCTTCAGATACACTCGATTACAGCGTCGGCCTGACCGACATGATTCGCCTGGGTGACAGCGTTGACGGTCAGCGTCCGCTGGCAATCATTCATGCGAAAGATGAAAACAGCTGGCAGGAAGCGGCGAAAGCGGTCAAAGCGGCCATTCGCCTTGACGACAAAGCGCCAGAAATTACACCGACAGTCTATCGTCGAATCACTGAATAGCGATATACTGATCTGATCGCTTTTTTGCAGCGCAAGATGTATGGAGAACAAGATGAAACGTGCATTTATTATGGTGCTGGACTCCTTTGGTATCGGCGCAACTGAAGATGCCGACCGCTTTGGCGATGTCGGTGCGGATACAATGGGCCATATCGCAGAAGCCTGCGCCAAAGGTGAGGCTGACAATGGCCGTAAAGGCCCGCTGAACCTGCCTAACCTGACCCGCCTGGGCCTGGTGAAAGCGCATGAGGGTTCTACCGGTAAAATTGCTGCGGGTATGGACGGCAATGCAGAAGTCGTTGGCGCGTACGCGTGGGCGCATGAACTCTCTTCGGGTAAAGATACCCCGTCGGGTCACTGGGAAATCGCCGGTGTGCCGGTTCTGTTCGACTGGGGCTACTTTAGCGACCACGAAAACAGCTTCCCGCAGGAATTGCTCGATAAACTGGTAAAACGCGCGAACCTACCGGGTTACCTGGGTAACTGCCACTCTTCCGGTACCGTGATTCTGGACGAACTGGGCGAAGAGCACATGAAAACCGGTAAACCGATTTTCTATACCTCCGCCGACTCCGTGTTCCAGATTGCCTGCCACGAAGAGACTTTTGGCCTGGATAAACTTTACGAGCTGTGTGAAATTGCCCGTGAAGAGCTGACCGAAGGCGGTTACAACATTGGCCGCGTGATTGCGCGTCCGTTTATCGGCGACAAAGCCGGTAACTTCCAGCGTACCGGCAACCGTCACGACCTGGCTGTAGAACCGCCAGCGCCGACCGTGTTGCAGAAACTGGTTGATGAGAAAGACGGTCATGTGGTGTCCGTGGGTAAAATCGCGGATATCTACGCCAACTGCGGCATCACTAAAAAAGTGAAAGCCACCGGGCTGGACGCACTGTTTGACGCGACCATCAAAGAGATGAAAGAAGCGGGCGATAAGACCATAGTCTTCACCAACTTCGTTGATTTCGACTCTTCCTGGGGTCACCGTCGTGATATCGCCGGTTATGCTGCGGGTCTTGAGCTGTTCGACCGCCGTCTGCCGGAGCTGATGGAGCTGGTGGGGGAAGATGACATTCTGATCCTGACCGCTGACCACGGTTGCGACCCAAGCTGGCAGGGCACCGACCATACCCGTGAACACATCCCGGTACTGGTTTACGGCCCGAAAGTGAAACCGGGTTCGCTCGGCCACCGCGAAACATTTGCGGATATCGGTCAGACGCTGGCGACGTACTTCGGTACGTCACCGATGGAATACGGTAAAAACATGCTGTGATTGCTTGCCCGGTGGCGCTGCGCTTACCGGGCCTACGATTCTGTTAAAGGTGCGGCCTGATGCCCTCACCCCGGCCCTCTCCCACAGGGAGAGGGTGAAAACAATTTGATAAGGATACAACGATGGCTACCCCACACATTAATGCAGAAATGGGCGATTTCGCGGACGTAGTTTTGATGCCTGGCGACCCGCTGCGTGCGAAGCACATTGCTGAAACTTTCCTCGAAGACGTGCGTGAAGTGAACAACGTTCGCGGCATGCTGGGTTTCACCGGTACTTATAAAGGCCGCAAAATCTCCGTAATGGGTCACGGTATGGGTATCCCGTCCTGCTCCATCTACACCAAAGAGCTGATCACCGATTTCGGTGTGAAGAAAATCATTCGCGTGGGTTCCTGCGGCGCGGTGCGCCCGGACGTAAAACTGCGTGACGTGGTGATTGGCATGGGCGCGTGCACCGACTCTAAAGTCAACCGTCTGCGTTTTAAAGATCACGATTTCGCAGCAATTGCTGACTTCGGCATGGTGCGTAACGCGGTTGATGCAGCGAAAGCGCTGGGCGTTGATGCGCGCGTGGGTAACATCTTCTCCGCAGACCTGTTCTACACGCCGGACCCGCAAATGTTCGATGTGATGGAAAAATATGGCATCCTGGGGATCGAGATGGAAGCGGCAGGTATCTATGGCGTGGCAGCCGAGTTTGGTGCGAAAGCGCTGACCATCTGCACCGTGTCTGACCATATCCGTACCCACGAGCAGACTACTGCCGCTGAACGTCAGACCACGTTCAACGACATGATCAAAATCGCGCTGGAATCTGTACTGCTGGGCGACCAGGAGTAAGTTCGTTACCCCCTCACCCTAACCCTCTCCCACCGGGAGAGGGGACTACTTCAGGTGTGTACGGTGTTCTCCCTCTCCCTGAGGGAGAGGGCCGGGGTGAGGGGGCACTACCGCACCGCCCCCGCAATCCACGCTGACAACTCCCGCAACTCTTTCTCCTGCTCCGGGAAATTCCCTAACAGCGCTTCGCACTCCTGCTGTAATACATCTGCCCGGTATAAACACCCCTGCAATCGTGCGGCCAGCGCTTCTAGCGGTGCAGGATTCAAACTGTCGGTAAAGATCTGCGTGCGGGTAATATGCCCCTTCTCGACGTCGAAATGCAGCTCTACGCCGCCCCAGGTGAAGCGTTCATCCAGAAGATGGCTAAAGGCCGGCGCCTGACCGAAATTCCACTCCCAACTGCTCTGGCGTGCAAACGTCTCGGCAAAATTCGGCAGGTCTGGTGTTTTATCTGGCGAAATAATCTCGGCGTCTACGCGTTCGCCATAATGGGCGAAAAACGCCTC
Organism: Pseudocitrobacter sp. 73; assembly: GCF_008369545.1. Taxonomy (NCBI): domain Bacteria; kingdom Pseudomonadati; phylum Pseudomonadota; class Gammaproteobacteria; order Enterobacterales; family Enterobacteriaceae; genus Pseudocitrobacter; species Pseudocitrobacter sp. 73. The sequence goes on from NZ_VTZO01000009.1 coordinate 168,077, forward strand.
CGTAATCGCCGTACAAATTTGCTCATGCGTCACGCCCGGGAGCAGTTCGACGAGGTTTGCCACGCGCCCGCGTACGGAGGTAATCCCCTTCGCCTGAAGTTTCTTCTTATCCGGATTGAGATAGTTCGCCAGACGGCTCAGGTCGGCATTAAGCAGCAGTGTACCGTGGTGGAAACCGCGATCTTTGGTTTCGCGATAGGCTGAACCGGACACCTTGCGATCGCCCTCCGGCGTTTTCACAATGAGGTCGTTACGCCCGGACGCTTCCGCCACCGCGCCCAGCGAATTCAATGCTTCCAGTACAATGGCGGTGGACACGGTTTTGTCATACTCCGGCTTACCCGCCATAAACGTAAAACAGGTATTGCCGAGGTCATGGAACACCGCGCCGCCGCCGCTGCTGCGACGCGCCAGACGCACATTGTCTTCTTCCATGCGCCGCGTGTTGCACTCTTTCCACGGGTTTTGCGCGCGGCCAATGACCACGGTATCGGCGTTGCGCCAGAGGAACAGCACGCGCTGTGTGGCGGGCATCTGACGGAAAATACACTCTTCAACCGCCAGGTTAAACCAGGGGTCGTATGAGTCTGAGAGGAGCAGGCGTAAAGTGGCCATATTGAGTTCCCTTTCTACTCTTTTTTCTCTTCTTCCTCTTCCTGTACCGGTTTATTGGCGGTGAGAAGGAAGGGTGATTGTTGCCAGCGGGTGCGTTTGCCCTGTAGCAGCGTTCGTGTGAGCACCACGCCAATGGCAAGCGACAGCAACAGCATCAGGCGCAGAATATTGGTGGTGTTATCGACCTGTTTGGCTTCGGTTGGCAGCGTATGGGTGTCGAGCGTCAGACGTAAATACCCCAGCGGCCCATTTTTGCCCTGAATGGGTTCGACGATTTGCTGATTGAAATAGCCGCCCGCTTTTTTGCCATCCAGCGCCAGACGGTCGCGCAGTTCGACGCTCTCGCCGGCGCGGGCGATCATGTCGCCTTTCTCATCATACACCCCGGCGTCAAGGATGCGGCTTTCAGCGGTGAGTTGCGTGAGCAACTGGCGGACTTTTTTCTCATCTGGCGTCTCACTACGCACCAGCGGCGCAAGATTGAGCGCTACCTGACGGGCGAGCGTGCGCGCCAGTTCTTCAAGCTGCGGATTACGCTGCTGCTGGTGTTGTTGACTGAACCATGACGCCCCTTGCATCAATGCCACCAGAAGTGCGAGGCATATCAGGACAATCACGGCGCGATGCAGTCTGAATTTCAGTTTTGCGCGTACCATATTCCACCTTTGAAAATTTGCAGCTTAATGTTGCCAGAAGCGCTGGTTACAAGGTAGCCTCATGCGTTATTTTCCTGGCCTTAATGAAGTGGAGTGGAGCTGTAATGCCGAACAGTTTGACCTGGTGCGACCTGTCTGAAGATGTTTCCTTGTGGCCAGGGTTGCCGCTTTCGTTAAGTGGCGATGAAGTGATGCCACTGGATTATCACGCCGGACGCAGCGGCTGGCTGCTCTACGGGCGCGGGCTGGATAAACGCCAGTTAACCTCATATCAGCGCAAACTGGGCGCGGCAATGGTGATTGTTGCCGCCTGGTGTGTGGAAGATTATCAGGTTATTCGCCTGGCCGGGTCATTGACGCCGCGCGCGACTAAACTGGCGCACGATGCCGGGCTGGATGTTGCGCCGTTGGGGAAAATTCCACACCTGCGCACGCCTGGCCTGTTAGTGATGGATATGGATTCCACCGCTATCCAGATCGAATGCATTGATGAAATCGCCAAACTGGCAGGGACGGGCGAGCTGGTTTCTGAAGTGACCGAGCGCGCGATGCGCGGTGAACTCGACTTTGCTGCCAGCCTGCGCCAGCGCGTTGCCACACTTAAGGGCGCAGATGCCAATATTCTGCGTCAGGTCCGCGACGATTTGCCATTAATGCCGGGCTTAACCCAACTGGTACTGAAGCTGGAATCGCTAGGCTGGAAAGTGGCGATTGCCTCCGGCGGCTTTACCTTCTTTGCGGAGTATCTGCGCGATAAGCTGCGTCTGACTGCTGCGGTTGCTAACGAACTGGGCATTATGGATGGCGTGCTGACGGGCGAAGTGGTGGGCGATATCGTTGATGCGAAATACAAAGCCAATACGCTACAGCGCCTTGCTGAGCAGTATGACATTCCGAAAGAGCAGACCGTCGCCATCGGTGATGGCGCGAACGATCTGCCGATGATCAAAGCGGCTGGGCTGGGCATTGCTTATCATGCCAAGCCGAAAGTCAATGAACAGACGGAAGTCACCATCCGTCACGCTGACCTGATTGGGGTGCTGTGCATTCTGACGGGCAGCCTGAATCAGGAATAAGAGGTAAAACGTGGCGAAAGCTCCAAAACGCGCATTTGTCTGTAATGAATGTGGTGCGGATTATCCGCGTTGGCAGGGGCAGTGCAGTGCTTGCCATGCCTGGAATACCATCACCGAAGTGCGTGGTGTGGCGGCTTCTCCAACCGTTGCGCGTAATGAGCGTCTGAGCGGCTATGCGGGCAGCGCTGGCGTGTCGAAGGTGCAGAAGCTGTCGGATATCAGCCTGGAAGAACTGCCGCGCTTCTCGACCGGTTTTAAAGAGTTTGACCGTGTACTGGGCGGCGGGGTTGTGCCGGGGAGCGCGATTCTTATCGGCGGTAACCCTGGGGCCGGGAAATCAACACTGCTGCTGCAAACGCTGTGTAAACTCGCTGAGCAGATGAAAACTCTGTACGTCACCGGCGAAGAGTCATTACAGCAGGTGGCGATGCGTGCGCATCGTCTTGGCCTGCCGACCGCCAATCTCAATATGCTGTCAGAAACCAGCATCGAACAGATTTGCATGATCGCTGAGGAAGAGCAGCCGAAGCTGATGGTTATCGACTCCATCCAGGTCATGCACATGGCGGATATTCAGTCATCGCCGGGCAGCGTCGCGCAGGTGCGTGAAACCGCGGCTTATCTGACACGGTTTGCGAAAACGCGCGGCGTGGCGATTGTGATGGTCGGCCACGTGACCAAAGATGGCTCGCTGGCGGGCCCGAAAGTGCTGGAACACTGTATCGACTGCTCGGTGTTACTGGACGGTGATGCTGATTCGCGCTTCCGTACCCTACGCAGCCATAAAAACCGCTTTGGCGCGGTAAATGAACTGGGCGTGTTCGCGATGACCGAGCAGGGGCTGCGCGAAGTCAGCAATCCGTCAGCTATCTTCCTGAGCCGTGGGGATGAAGTGACATCCGGTAGCTCGGTGATGGTGGTGTGGGAAGGTACGCGCCCGCTGCTGGTTGAGATTCAGGCGCTGGTGGATCACTCGATGATGTCGAACCCGCGTCGCGTGGCTGTTGGGCTGGAGCAGAACCGTCTGGCGATTCTGCTGGCGGTGCTGCATCGTCATGGCGGTTTGCAGATGGCGGATCAGGACGTGTTCGTTAACGTGGTCGGCGGCGTGAAGGTCACCGAAACCAGTGCCGACCTGGCGTTGTTGCTGGCGATGGTCTCCAGCCTGCGCGACAGGCCGCTGCCGCAGGATCTCGTGGTATTTGGTGAAGTGGGCCTTGCCGGAGAAATTCGCCCGGTGCCGAGCGGCCAGGAGCGTATTTCCGAAGCCGCCAAACACGGTTTCCGCCGCGCAATTGTGCCAGCCGCGAACGTACCGAAAAAACCGCCCGAAGGCATGCAGGTATTCGGCGTGAAAAAACTCGCGGATGCGCTAAACGTCTTTGACGACTTATAATTAACATCGTGCTATTGCCGGATGCTATCCGGCCTACCGACCCGTAGGCCTGATAAGCGAAGCGCATCAGGCGCAGTTCAGCGCCGTTGCCGGATGCGGCTACCGCCTTATCCGGCCTGGCGACCCGTAGGCCTGATAAGCGCAGCGCATCAGGCGCAGTTCGGCACCGTTGCCGAATAACGGCGTGCAATTTTTTATCCTTGTTTAACCCATCAGCAGGAGGCTCTTGTGTCATCGTTCGATTATCTTAAAACCGCGATCCGTCAGAAAGGTTGCACGCTACAGCAGGTAGCTGACGCCAGCGGTATGACCAAGGGCTATCTCAGTCAGTTGTTAAACGCCAAAATCAAAAGCCCAAGTGCGCAGAAACTGGAAGCGCTGCATCGCTTTTTGGGCCTGGAGTTCCCGCGTCTGCAAAAGACCGTTGGCGTGGTCTTCGGTAAGTTCTACCCCTTGCATACCGGCCACATCTATCTGATTCAGCGCGCCTGTAGCCAGGTGGACGAGCTGCATATCATCATGGGTTACGACGACGTGCGCGACCGCACGCTGTTTGAGCAGAGCGCCATGTCGCAACAGCCCACTGTCCCGGATCGCCTGCGCTGGTTGCTGCAAACCTTTAAATATCAAAAAAACATCCGCATCCACGCCTTCAATGAAGAAGGGATGGAGCCTTATCCGCACGGCTGGGATGTGTGGAGCCGCGGCATGAAAGCCTTTATGGAAGAGAAGGGCATTCAACCCGACGTTATCTACACCTCCGAAGAGCTGGACGCACCGCAGTATATTGAACATCTCGGCATCAAAACCGTGCTGGTTGATCCGAAGCGAACCTTCATGAACATCAGCGGCGGGCAGATTCGTGAAAACCCGTTCCGCTACTGGGAATACATCCCCACCGAAGTGAAGCCGTTCTTTGTGCGCACGGTAGCGATTCTTGGCGGCGAATCCAGCGGTAAATCGACGCTGGTGAACAAGCTCGCCAATATCTTCAACACCTCCAGCGCCTGGGAGTATGGCCGCGATTATGTCTTCTCGCATCTGGGCGGTGATGAGATGGCGCTGCAATATTCCGATTACGACAAAATTGCGCTCGGCCATGCGCAGTACATTGATTTCGCGGTGAAATACGCTAACAAAGTGACCTTTATCGATACCGATTTTGTCAGCACTCAGGCGTTCTGCAAAAAATATGAAGGCCGCGAGCACCCCTTCGTGCAGGCGATGATTGATGAATACCGTTTCGACCTGGTGATTCTGCTGGAGAACAATACGCCGTGGATCAACGACGGACTCCGCAGCCTGGGCAGTTCTGTCGATCGCAAAGAGTTTCAGTCGCTGCTGGTATCGATGCTTAAGGAAAACAACATCGAGTTCGTGCACGTTGAAGAGGCGGATTACGATGCGCGCTTCCTGCGCTGCGTAGAGCTGGTGAAGCAACTAATGGGCGAAGCGGGATAAAGTGACCGATTATAGCGGCAGGTAGACTCGCGTTATCTGCCGCGAATCCGCTTTATTTCACCTGAATATATATATTAATTAAATAATCTATTTTAAACTCATCAGTATTTTATTTATTTAGAAAAACTAACATCAATATTTAGTTTATATTGCCGAAATAGAATAGGAACTTTTTCTATTTGGGTCTACATTACGCACGTTGGGATATTCCTCAAATATACATCAAGGGAATGATGTTAATTTATCAATTGCAATAGAAAATGGATTTCTGCTGCACTCTTCCTCATTCCCCTACCGATGTACCTCCCTTCACACACTTTTACTCATTACCGGCGCTCTGGCAGCCTGAAGCCAGGGGCGGTAGCGTGCCTGTTTCAACTATCGGATAAACCATGGCCAGAAGTGGTATTGAAGTTCAACGAGCCGCCGTCAGCGCGCTCTTCCTGCGTGAAATTAAAACTCGATTCGGGAAATACCGTTTAGGCTATTTTTGGGCGGTGCTGGAACCGGCGGCGCATATGCTGGTGATGCTGGCAGTATTTGGGTTTATTATGCATCGCACGATGCCGGATATCTCTTTTCCCGTATTTCTCATCAATGGCATCGTCCCCTACTTCCTTTTCAGCAATATTACGACACGTTCGATTGGCGCCATCGAGGCCAATCAGGGGCTGTTTAACTATCGCCCTGTCAGGCCGGTGGACAAGATTATCGCCCGCGCGTTGCTTGAGAGCCTGATTTACGGCTGTGTGTATATTGTGTTGATGGCCATCGTCGGTTTTGCCGGGGAAGATTTCGCGGTTACCCGCCTGGTGACGCTCATCCTCACCTGGCTGCTGCTGGTGATTTTCTCCTGCGGGGTAGGGCTTGTTTTTATGGTAGTGGGTAATGCCTTCCCGGAGACGGAGAAGTTTTTACCGATTCTGATTAAGCCGCTCTATTTTGTCTCCTGCATTATGTTTCCCCTGCATGCCATTCCACGCGATTACTGGCCGTATCTGCTGTGGAACCCGATTGTGCACATCGTCGAACTGAGCCGCGAATGCGTGGTGGCGAACTACGTCAGCGAGGGAGTGAACCTGCCGTATCTGGCGTTATGTACGCTGGTGGTGCTGTTTCTTGGTCTGGCGGTGTATCGCCGTAACGAAGAGGCGATGCTGACATCATGATCCGTATCGAAAACTTGTCTAAATCCTACCCCACCCCGCAGGGGCGGCATTACGTTTTTAAAGATCTTAACATTGAACTGCCGAGCGGCAAGAGCGTGGCGATCATTGGACGCAACGGTGCGGGAAAATCGACGTTGCTGCGCATGATTGGCGGTATCGACCGCCCCGACAGCGGGCGCATTATCACCGACAGCACCATCTCCTGGCCTGTCGGGCTGGCAGGCGGTTTTCAGGGCAGCCTGACCGGGCGCGAGAATGTGAAGTTTGTCGCGCGCCTGTATGCCACCCGAGATGAACTAAAAGAGAAGGTCGCTTTTGTCGAAGAGTTTGCCGAACTGGGGAAATACTTTGATATGCCAATTAAAACCTATTCCTCCGGGATGAAATCGCGCCTGGGGTTTGGGTTAAGCATGGCGTTTAAGTTTGATTATTACCTGGTGGATGAAGTGACGGCAGTGGGCGATGCCCGGTTTAAGCAGAAGTGTGCGGAGTTGTTTAAAGAGCGGCACAAGGAAGCGAGTTTTTTGATGGTGTCGCACAGTTTGAATTCGTTGAAAGAGTTTTGCGATATTGCGTTGTTTGCCGGGCGGGATAATAAGATCGCCTACTATCAAAGTGTTGACGATGCTATTGCTGCTTACAAGGAAGATGAAGGTTTAACAGGACGTTCTTGAAAAATATGACTAAGGGCATTTCTATGAATGCGCATCAATTGCTAGCCCGGAAGCTGAAAAAACTTATTTTTAGCCCCGGGTTATTCTTTCGCGATTACTTAAACAAAAAATATCCTGTTATCCGAAATGAGATCGCCTGCCCGGAAAATGAAGAAACGATAGTTATAAACAATGCGTTAAGGCTGGAAACGCTATTCGAAGGCGATTTTCCTGTCGATGTGGTTTTCACGTGGGTGAACGATAACGATCCCTGCTGGCAAGAGAAATATAATGCTGCAAAAAACATAGGCATTGAACATCATGGACAATATGCGACCGATGCGGCCCGCTTCAGCAATCATAACGAACTCTACTTTTCTGTTCAAAGTGTAATTAAATTTCTTCCGTGGGTCCGGAATATATATATCATTACGGATAACCAGCAACCGGGATGGATTGATGAATTTCCTTCTGTGAACGTTGTTGATCACCGAGAAATCATAGCGCCTGAATTTTTGCCTACATTTAATTCACACGTTATTGAAGCTCATCTACATAAGATTCCAGAACTAGCCGAACATTTTATCTATTTTAATGATGACGTTTTTGTCGCCAGGCCGTTGCCGAAAGGGCATTTTTTCAAGAGTAATGGCATTGCGTCTGTTTTCCCTGCAAAGAAAGATCTCTCAGAAATGCGCTCACGTGGCGTGACGACGCCAACGCTGAATGCATCCTTCCGTGTCAGTGAGCTTCTTGAAAGGGATTTTGGTGAAAGAATTGAAACGCCGTTGGTTCATACTTACGTTCCTCTTCGGAAGAGCATGTTTGATAATGTGTGGCTCAACTATCCTGCGCACATTCAGAAATTCTTACCGCATAAATTCCGCACCGATCAGGATTTGAATCTGGCCACTTTTTTTGTTCCCTGGTATTCGTATCTAAAGGGAAGTGCCGTTCTTGAACATGACATCTGTTACTACTTCAATATCCGTTCGCCTGTGGCACAACATCACTATAACGCTCTTAAGCGGTTTAAGGATAAGAGCGCACCACATTCATTTTGTGCAAATGATTTTTCAACCACGAAACAAAGCGTTGAAAACTATCAGCACGCATTAATTGAAATGCTAACTAAGTATTATTATAAAAATGTTTAAAGCTTTAAATGAAAGTATATTCACGTATTTTATATGGTTTTTAGTATCTTAATTGTTTGAATTTTCATTGGTTATGAGATGGCTAATAAGTCTAAATGTTATACTTCTTTATGAATACAATATAATTGTTTACTTAAACAAACCAATTGCGAATAAATTATGAATATCATACACGTAATAACCCATGGTGGATGGGCTGGTTCTGAAACAATTGCTGCTGAAATTGCTAATGAACAAGCCCGCCGGGGGCATAACATCACTGTTATTTTAAGAAAGCATGAAGGGTTTAAAGAAAGAGATATAGTAACAAAATTTCATTCTGATATATCAATATTCTGGGTAAAGCAAAATGAAACTCATCCAGATAATCAAATCAAAACGCTTTTGAAAAATGAACAATTTGTAAATAAAGTACATCAAGCAGATGTTCTTCATGCCCATCTCCCATACGGGTGTTTATTGGGTAAACTTTTAAAAGACACTCTTTTATTGAATTTCCTTATCTGTGTTTCAATGCATGTTCGATTTCATCCTTTGTATTATCTTGCTGATAAATTATTTACAGTAGCAAAATGGCAAAGACTCGAAGTACCTAATGATTACACGGGTGAAGTTTCAGTGATTGAAAACTTTTTATGTCCAAGTTCTTTAAATAACACGAAAAGACTGAAGGTTTTTAAAAATAAACATCATATTTCTGATGGCTTCAAGTATATTGTATATATTGGTCGTTTGGATTTAGTCAAAGGTCCTGACGTGTTGATCAGAGCATTTAATAAGGTTAACCCTGCAGGGTATAAATTGCTCATAGTTGGCGATGGTGCAGAAGCCAAGAGTCTCAAATCAATAGCAACAGAAAATGTTATTTTCACTGGAAAGATACTGGATGCATCTTTTGTTCTAGAGTTGGCAGATATAGCTGTTGTACCTTCCCGGTTTGAATCCTTTGGATTGATTCTCCTTGAAGTAATTAATGCTAAGAAACGAGTTATTGCTACAAATATTCCATCCTTTAGAGAGATTCTCGGGGATGGTGACTACTTCTTTGATAATGAAAGCGTTAATTCATTAGCTGGTAAGATTGAACAATACATAAATTTTCCGATGATTGGGTATGCAGAGGAAGATACATTGGCAGGATTTTCATTAGAGTTTTCGTCAAATAAGCTTGAAGAAGCTTACTTTGTTGAGAAATCCAATATGGAATGTGTTGGGATTATTGAACAATCGAGCGCTGTAACTGAAACGGAAGTCGCTAACAATGTCTAGACTAATCAAAAAAACCAAAAAACTATTTAGATCTCCAAAGCTGTTTTTTAAAGACTCCGTATTTTTTAGTGGAAAGACATCTGGAACCAGTATTAGTAATACGAGTGCTGTTGTAAAACATGGAGTAAAAAGCACATCAATAGTTGCCACTAATAAAAATACAGTTAAATTTTCAAGTTTAATAGAGGATTTTGTAACTCCTCACGGCCAGGATGAAGTATTGTTTCATTTATTAGATAAGGCTGGAATAAATTATTTGATTGTACCCACTGCCTGGGAGCATATTCTTCGTATAGCAATACAAGATTCTTTCGTAAATACTATAGTAGATTTGATTAAAGGCTATGACGGTTTTACCAAAAAAGTTTATGTTGCAAAAGATAAGAATAGATACAGTCTGATTAAATTATATTTTCATGATGATGAGTTTGTTTTTAAAAATAAAATAATACAATTAGATCCATGGTATATAACTCCCTCTGGGATTATGACTAGAAATAAAAATAATTTAATTCAATTTATTCCGAAAGCACATATAAACAAAACTGTTCATTCATTTGCTCCAATACGTCTCGGGCGCGATATTCATGATATAGATAATTTAAAATCCATCTCTGGGCTGGAATCATTTATGTTTGATGAATATCAAGAACCTATCGACATTGTGTTTACGTGGGTTAGTGATAGCGATCCTAAATGGTTGGAAAAAAAGAGTTTTTATTCAGGTGAAAAAGCAGGGAATTTAAATACAAGATTTGCTGATTACGAGCAACTTAGATATTCTTTAAGAAGTGTTGAAGCTTATGCAAGATTTATAAGATATATTTATATTGTCACAGATAATCAGGTTCCTTATTGGTTGAATGCAGAACATGCGAAAATAAAAATAATTAATCATAGCGATATATGTGATGATAATAGCTGTTTGCCTGTTTTTAATTCAGTCGCCATCGAATCATGGATTCATAAAATAGAGGGGTTATCTGAAAATTTCATATACGCGAATGATGATTATTTCTTCGGTTCCCCTGTAACTAAAAGTCACTTCATTCATCCAAATGGTATCGGTAAATTATTTCTTGAGCCATTGCCAAATGCATATGGCGAAATATTTGAGGACAGTGAGCCAACAACTCAACTTTCACTTTTTACAATGCAATGTTTTTATAATAGATATCATCGCTGGCCTTCATATTGGCCGTTGCATGCTCCAATGATTAAGAATGTTCATGATATAAAAGATATGGTTGAAGAGTTTAAACCTTTGATGGAAAAAACCAGTCGATCTCGCTTTAGAGAAATGGGAACTATTTCACCACTATATTTGATGTCTGCGTACTATGCTTATGAATCTGGTAGAAGTGTATTGTCCAGCATTAAATATGAATATATTAGCACTGATGCTGATAATTTGGATGCAAGACTTGATGGTTTGCTTTCCAGGATAAAGGAAAGTAAGTGCGATGTCTTTTGCTTAAATGACCATCGTTCTGTTTCTGAAGAACAGATTCAAAAAGTAGTGATGTTTATGAAAAAGGCATTCCCTATTGCAGCGAGCTGGGAGTTAGATATAGATATACAAATATAAATTTTTTATTTTAGTTAGATGTTTCCTTATGGGATGCATAAAATTATGCATCCTATTTAAAAACGTGATGCGTTATATAGTGTAAGTGTATAGAATTTTACTAAACATCAATATGATTCATTAATGTCATTCAGTTAAGTTTATATCTAGTGTTTTATTCCAATAACTAGATTTGGAAATTGCTGATGCATTATCCTTAATATATGGTTTGGTTAAATTAAGATGTGGGCGCTCCCATGCAATATCTTTTTTAATCAACCTTGCAGGGATACCAGCTATAATAACGTTATTAGGGAAGCATCCCTTAACGATACTACCTAAACCAATGACACTGCCATTACCTATAATACTGCCCGCAAGTAAAGTGACACGGGCACCAATCCAAACATGCTCGCCAATTATTATATGTTCAGAATTGTTAATTCGATTTTCTGATTCTATATCAAATATTGGATGCGCATCGTCTGATCGAATTTCGACTGATGATGCAATCATGCAATCATTGCCAATCTTCACTTTTGAACGCTCTGCGGTTGAGATATAACACTTATCTGTGCATGATACATTGTCTCCAATGTCAACAATGCATTCATGTCCTATTCTAATATGACCTGTGAAGCCATTTTTTCCAATGTGACAGGTTCCATTGTTACAGTCAAAACGTAAAGCAACGTCTTTAATTTTAGAAAATTTGTTTATGTGTAGTTTATTATTCTGTCCATAAAAAGTTACTTTGACATTAGTTAGTCCTGGGCCATCATAGTAAATGATATTACCAAGCTCGTCTCTGTAATTTTTTATATCTGTTATGGTTATCATGATGTTGGCCTTATAAGAGGGCTAAGGAGGATAATCATAATAATCAAGATGTGAGCATAGTCAATAAATAATATTAATTACGGGCGGCTTGCTGATATTATACTTTTTTATCAAGGTTATGAATGACTTTTATTGTTTAGTTTTGTTTCAATGTTGTTTTTCTGATGGGATGAATTTTGTATATTTAGAGGATTGTTTATTTTTATAGTGAATGGTTTGTTTGAATAAAGCCCTCCATAAAACACCGCATTTATCTGCGTAGTCGCCAGCAGATAACCACGAAAGATCGCCAGCAACCCCATATCCGGCTGAAAATCCGCCGTCCAGAACTGATGCAGATGCCCCTGATACGTTAAGCCTTTCATATCGTACAGGGCATCGCCCATCACCTTCAGCGGCTTGTTGTGAATTAACGCCGACAGGCCCGCCGTACTGTTAATTGTCACCACCGCCTTAGCGTGCTTCAGCATCTCCGGCATCGGAAGATCGTGCACGTACAGCACCCGGTTGCGAATGCCGTATTTCTTACTGAGCTTATTAATTAGCGGGCGATACAAACGATGCCCGCGATCCATCGGATGGTGCTTAAACACCAAAAACTTGGTCGCGGGTGCTTTGGTGGCAAAGGAGTACATCACGTCATTAATGTAATCACGCACGTCGGCATAGCCGCTGTGGTTGCGGATCTGGCTGTCGTTATACACCTGTAGAATGGCGAGATAATAGCGTTTATCTAACTGTGTCTGTAACCGGGGGAGCACGTCGCGCTCTTTAAACGCATACCAGTGCTTACGTCGCCAGGCGCGGACCCAGCAGCGCATCTCATACCACGGCGAGAAAGACTTATGGTGACGATAAAGCGGGTAGTCTTGACGATGAAACCAGCCTTGCAGGTAGTACCAGGTCGCGTGCCAGTAGCGTAAGCGCGTCGAGGGTTTTAACGGCTGAATATTGCGCGGCGGCAGTTCAGGCAGTTGGCGATAAAACTCCGGGTCGCGCGGCAGGGAGGAGTAGGCGTTTACGCCGCCCTCTTCAAGCGTAATAAAGTGCGGGCGCAGGTATCCCTCTTCAAATGCCAGAAAACGCAGACCTTTGGCTTGCGCCCATTGACGCGCAGCCTGATGCAGCGGTCGGCAATCACCAAAACAGACCAATGTATCAAAGGGATAAGTTTTCCACGTCTCCTTCAACCAGTGGGCAAAATGCGCGGGTGTCTGGTCATATTGCAGCACCGGGCGATGCCGACAGTAAAAGCGATCGCCGCCGTTAAATACCACGTTTACCGCTTCGCGGCCTTTGCTCTCCAGCCAGTCGGCCAGGTCGGCAAAGAACGGGCCCATCGGCCCCTGTAAAAGCAGATAGCGCTTACCCGCCAGTAATTTGCTCATTGCTGTGCTGTCCATGCCGCAGCCCTCGCTAATTAAATTTCACCCGATAAAGATTCACGCCCTTGCGCATCCACCGCGTAATACGGTGCGATTTCTTTTCTGGCCTTGTCTGCTCCATCAGCCATGCCGCCGCTTCTTCCACCGGGAGTAGGCGTTTCTCCTGCGGATGGATGTACGTCGGGTAAACAATCAGCGTCTGATAAATCAGGTCTGCCAGAGTGAGCGTACGGTTGCGCCGTGGGCAGGTATGTTCGTCGTGGGTTAACCCCCAGCCGGCGTAAAACGGCAGGCCGTAGCAGTAAACCGTTTTGCCATGCATCAGCGCTTCAAACCCGGAAAGCGAAGTCATGGTGTGCAGCTCATCGCAGGCGGTAATACAGTCGATAATGTCGGCATCCATGGCTACACAGTCTGCCAGGCGGGTCATTTCGTCGGTATCGATGTGACCGGGGCGATTACCTGCCAGTACGTCAGGGTGCGGCTTGTAAACGATGAATGCCGACGGATTGCGTTCGCGCACGGTGCGTAACAGCGCCAGGTTGCTTTGAATATCGATTGTGCCCGTGGCGATGGAGGCGTCGTTTTCCACCTGGCCGGGCACCAGCAGCAGCCGTTTTCCATTGGCAGCTTCAGGTCGTTGCCAGCCTTTACCGAGGTTATATTTGCTGAGCTTGCTGCTGACCAGCGTCTGCTGCAGCGCCAGTGCGCGGTCGCGTTCATCGTCGCGCAGTATTGACTGATTGAGCAGCGTTTCCAGGTCGCTGGCGCGGCGAGCATCGTAATAAATCCCCGTTTTATCCAGCACCAGCGACAGCGGCATATGCAGGTCGGAACCCAGCCCGCTGGAGCGCAGAAAACCATCTTCCATTCGCCAAACCGGCAGGTTCTGCGCGTGGGCAGCCTGGCTAAATTTGGCCTCGCCATTTACCCCCCACACCACGCAGGCGGTGGCAGCGGGCGACTTTTTATCGAAGTTCAGGTTGTTTTCCGGCGTTTTGAGGAAGGTTTTCATGATGGCGCTCTTCCACAGTGTCAGGCCGGGAACCCACAGGTGGCCACTGCGCGAAATCATGTGCTGGCGTTGCAACTGGAGCGCGTGCAGCACGTCAAACAAAGTGCCACGTTTATTGGTGTAAGGATCGAGATAGCGCGGATAGCGCAGCAGCGCCGCGCCAATCAGTTGTAGCAGCGTCGCCTGTCCGCGTCTGTCGGTTAATGACTCCGCCAGCGGATGACGATCGTCCGTTAGCCCCCAACCGGCATACCATGGCAGGCCAAAACAGGTGACCGGTTTCCCCGCCATCAGCGCCTCAATGCCGTATTGCGACGTCACGGTATAGACGCGGCTCGCAACGCGCAGCAGCGACTGCGGGCTAACGTCCTGTGCCAGTAAACGAATATGCGGGGCGCTCAAACGGTCGGTAAGATACCCCTGCTTTTTACCGCTCAACACGTCGGGATGCGTTTTGACCCAAATCTCGGCGTCCGGGTTTTCTTCACAGGCGGCGGTCAGCATATTACTAAAGCTTTGCGCCGCCCCTCCGCCCAGGGTTATCGACACATCGCCGTGTGTCTGGTCGATAACCAGCACAACCGGCTTGTCATGCGCGGCAGCAGGGAAGGGCAGCGCGTGGTTGTATTTCGATAAATCGCCGCTCACAATCAGGTCGATGGCCGATTGCGCCTCAACGGCGTGGGTGTTTTCTTCACGTTCCTTCTGGATGAGCCGCTCCAGCCTGCTCGGACGGCTGGCATCGTAATAAATCCCAAGATCGTCCACCACGATAGAGAGCGGCGGATGCCCCTCTACGCCCAGCCCGAGCGAGCGAATAAAGCCATCTTCCAGGCGCAGCAGCGGTAAATCTGCCGCCCGCGCTTTGGCGGCGGGCAGCGTGGTGTTGTCTTTCATTCCCCAAACGGCGATGGCGGAAATGTCGCTGGGAATGGCACCGCTTACGGACAGCTTACGACACGGCTTGCCGAGTAACTGACTGAGATGGGGGATTTTCCAAATCCCCGAGGAATAGACGCCGATCATAATGCTCCCTGCATTCGTGCGTTAGATATCCAGAATGACTTTCGCCGCCACAGCCAGTTGATAAAGAATGGTGGAGATACCACGCGTCACTTCGATGTTTTTCGACTCGTATTTCGGCAGAACCATAATTTCATCACCTGCCACCAGAGCACCGACATCGTCCGCATCCACCGCAGAACCGTCCTGATGAATCACGATGATTTTCGACTGACCGGATTTCTGCGTCAGGCCGCCGCATTTCTCGATGTATTCATCAGCGTCAAGCTTCTCTTCCCAACTGATGGCATTCGGAAACAACACTTCGCCGTGCACCATAACCAGCGAGGTTTTCTCCGGAATGCTAATGACATCGCCATCTTCAAGGAGCACGGAGTCGAGATTTTTCTCGTTCAGTACCACCTGGCCTTTCGGCACCACCTGACGTGCTTTCGCCACAAAACGACTCACCAGTTGTGCTTCCTGCATACGAAGCTGTGCTTCTTCCTGCGTGGATGACTGGGAAGAGAGCGATGCCTGCTCCAGCTTTTGCAGCTCAAGAGTAAGCATCTCTTTTTGCCGAATGGCGACTGAGTGGCGGTAAAGTTGAATGCTGTTCATCTGCGACATGCTGTTCGGGCGCAACTGTGCGAGCACCTGTTTCATGTTTGCGCCATAAGGCAGTACCAGCGCATGTTCGCCAGAATGTGCGCCTTCAATGCGCACCTGAATGGTGCCGGCATAGCGGTCAGAACTGACGATCAGCTTGTCGCCATCCTGCAACGTGCGGCCCGCGGCGCCACTCAGCGGATAATATTCCGTGCGTTTTACCGTGCCCTGTTGGCGGACGATGGTGAAGTGGGTTGCGCCCGGTTTTGGCCGCGACCAGCTTAGCGCTTCTTCTACCGAAATAGCGCTGCTGGCGAATTCAAAGTCGTAGCTGTTATAGACGTCGCCATCCACGCTGAAGGTGTATTTGCGCGGGCCCACGACGATGGTATCGCCGTCTGAGAACTGCGACAGATTCAGCGTACCGTTAAGCAGGAAGTCATACAGGTTGACGCGCGATCGCATTGATTTTCCGCGCTTAATGGCGATATCAACATAGCTGCCGCGTTCGCTGTCTACGCCACCTGCTTTGCTCAAGTAGGAGAGCAGAGAATCGGACGCCACGCCACCGTACAGGCCGGGGTTTTTGACGTAGCCAGTCACGAATACCTTCACCGGTTGTGCCTGGAGCAGCGAGGCGTAAACGTTGACGTTAGATTGATATACCTCTTTGACCTTCGCGGTGACCAGGCCATTTAACTGGCCGTTTGGTACGCCCGCAACTTTCAGCGGCCCGATATTTGGCACGAAGATATTGCCTTTCGGGTCGACCGGCAGCGCGCCGTCGAAGTTAAACGCGCCCCACAGTCGCACCTGAATGGTGTCGCCTAGCGAAATGACATAGCTCGGGTTAAATCCGATACCTGTTCCGCTGTCGGCGCTGGTGCCGTTAAACAGTTGGGCGCCGAACATGCGGCTTAATGCCGGGGCTTCCATCATCGGCGGCGTATTATCAAAACCGTTGTTCACCGCAGGCGATTTTTGCCCGTTGATAAGCGGTGATAACGGTGCGGCGCCGGTCAGTTCCGGGTCGGCGGTGACGCCTGTCGCGAGCGCCTGCCCGGCGTGTAGTAAAACGAGCAGAAATACGGATTTAGCTAATTTCATAATGCACTCTGTTAAAAATGGCTCAGGCCGTCAGTCTTTATGGTCTTCAATAATGCCCAGCAGCAGTTTGGCTGTGCCAAACAGCAGGCCGCACACCAGTAACCAGCTGATTAATAAATAAGGAATATTCGGGAATGAGGACTCTTCCGGGCGCTGTGGCGAACTGATAACTGACAGGGTTTTCAGCTTGCGCGCGCTTTCCATGCGCGTTTTCTCAAGGGCTTTCAGCGCCAGGGCGTAGAGGTCGGTATCAAAGGCCACGGTGCCTTTTATCTCTTCGAAATCGACCGCCATGCTGTTGAGTTTTTTCCCTTCCGGCGCGGTAATTTTGCTTTGCTCTTCATCGATCTGCGCCTGCAACGCTTTAATGGCATTTTTAGTGCTCACCACCTGCGGCGCGTCGGCGCGTAAATAGGTCAACAGATTTCGCAGGTCGGCTTCCATCTCGATTTTTTTGGCTATCAGCGTATTCACAAGCGTAGTGGCGGCTTCAGCGGAGGCCGCCGGGTCGAGGACGTTATTTTTATTCTGATAGGCGAGGAGCCGCTTTTTACTCTCGTTCAGGCGCTCGCGGGTTTGGCGCAGCTCTTCTTCTGCAAACTGCATCTGCTCGCGCGAAATACGATGGGAAAGTTCGTTGATAAAGCGCTCGGACTCTTTCAGCACCGCGTGGTTAAAGGCCTGAGCAAACTCGGGGGTGAAGCCCTGCGTTTGAATATTCAGCAGGCCCGATTTTTCGTCATAAGCGATGGAAATCCGGCTGCGGTAGTAGTCGAGAAACTCTTCGGTGGTGGCGTCAGCGGGAAGATGGAAGAAGAGATCCCAACCGCTTTGGCTGAATGCCTGATGGAAGTTGAGTCGCTTATCCAGTGCCATCAGCATATCGGGCGAGTTGATGTACTCTTTTAAATAGAGGGAATCTTCCGCCGACGACGGGTTCGACGCTCCCAGCAGCAGGCCAACGTTCAGGCTTGAACTGTCAATTTCATTGGGGCGTTTTACGGTCACTTTGGATTCGCTCATGTAGCGCGGCTGGCTAAAAATGACCAGATAAATCAAAAGCAATGCCATTGGTGCGGTAATAAAAATATGCGCAAGATAGCGCTGGAACGGTAGCGCGCAGGCACACTGGCGACAAATTTTCAAACGCTGAAAGAGATGAGTTATAAACACGTGATTAGTTTTCATAATTCCGAACGCGATTTAATTAAAATATATTCGTCAAATAAATAATTAATGGTGATGACGTTGGGAATAACAGTGGGAATTATAAATAATAGACATATCAATCCTTTGTTAATGTCGATGGTGAATGGTTTTAACGCATGCTGAATATAACTAGCGCGAATGATTAATTCGCTAAACTAGATTAGCTGAATATATGGCGCAATTCCTTCTGGTGCCGCTATTTGTAGCATAGACCATCTGCCATCTCAATCTTGTTATTACAAAATTGCAATGAATGTTTGTAATGATATTTGAGCTGTGGATTTATTTGTATTTGTTTTATTGATAATAACCGTAAGGTGAATGTGATTCATTTTATTATGCGTTTGATGTATGTGAATAATATCAGTGGTGAATTACGCTGTGGAGAATATAATCACGGAGGCGCTTGAGGCTTTTTGCCTCATGTTGCGATATTTGAAGATGTAGTGAGGTAAAAGGAGAAAAGCCCCGAAGGGAATTTACATTCACCCACGAGGCCTAATCTGATGCCTAGACAACATCAGGATAGCCTCTTACCTGCCAGTAGGCAAGGAGAAGAAGGCCATGAAACAACGCGATACTCTTGTGTTGTGCGTATTTATAGTGTGTGTAACGCTATTAATATTCACTTATCTGACTCGCTCGTCGCTTTGCGAATTGCGAATACGAGATGAACACAGGGAGGTCGCCGCGTTTTTGGCTTGCGAATCTGGTAAGTAGCTAACCGGTGGCGGGGAGTTTTCCCCGCCATTTTCGGTGCTGATCGAGTCTGGCTAATAAGCGCCTTCTTGCCGCGCCGTCCGTGAAAACGGGCGGCGCATCTTCATTATTACTTCGCAATACGCTTGTACTTAATACGCTTCGGCTCCAGCGCGTCTGCGCCCAGCGTGCGTTTCTTGTACTCTTCGTATTCGGTAAAGTTACCTTCGAAGAATTCCACTTTACCTTCATCCTGGTAATCCAGAATGTGGGTGGCGATACGGTCAAGGAACCAACGGTCGTGCGAGATAACCATTGCGCAGCCCGGGAACTCCAGCAGGGCGTTTTCCAGCGCGCGCAGGGTTTCGATATCCAGGTCGTTGGTCGGTTCATCGAGCAGCAGGACGTTGCCGCCTACCTGCAACAGTTTCGCCAGGTGCAGACGACCGCGCTCACCGCCGGACAGCTCGCCCACGCGTTTACCCTGGTCAACACCTTTAAAGTTAAAGCGGCCAACGTATGCGCGGCTTGGCATCTCGGTGTTGCCGATCTTCATGATATCCAGCCCGCCGGAGACTTCTTCCCACACGGTTTTGCTGTTATCCATCGCGTCACGGAACTGATCAACGGACGCCAGCTTCACAGTATCACCCAGCGTGATAGAACCGCTATCAGGCTGTTCCTGACCGGACATCATGCGGAACAGGGTGGATTTACCCGCGCCGTTCGGGCCGATGATACCGACAATCGCGCCTTTCGGTACCGAGAAGGTCAGGTCGTCAATCAGTACGCGATCGCCGTAGGATTTACGCAGATTGCTGACTTCAACCACTTTATCCCCCAGACGCGCTCCTGGCGGAATAAACAGTTCGTTGGTTTCGTTACGTTTCTGGTACTCAACGTTGTTAAGTTCTTCGAAACGGGCCAGACGCGCTTTGCCTTTAGACTGACGGCCTTTCGCGCCCTGACGTACCCACTCCAGCTCTTTCTCGATAGACTTACGACGCGCCGCTTCCTGAGAAGCTTCCTGCGCCAGACGCTGATCTTTCTGTTCCAGCCAGGAGGAGTAGTTACCTTCCCACGGAATACCTTCGCCGCGGTCAAGTTCCAGAATCCAGCCCGCCACGTTATCGAGGAAGTAACGGTCGTGGGTGATTGCCACAACGGTCCCTTCGAAGTCGTGCAGGAAGCGTTCCAGCCACGCGACAGATTCGGCATCCAGGTGGTTAGTCGGTTCGTCGAGCAGCAGCATGTCTGGTTTTTCAAGCAACAGGCGGCACAGCGCGACGCGGCGGCGTTCACCACCGGAAAGGGTGGCGATTTTGGCATCCCAGTCCGGCAGACGCAGCGCATCGGCGGCGCGTTCCAGCTGAACGTTCAGGTTATGGCCATCATGCGCCTGAATGATTTCTTCAAACTTGCCCTGCTGAGCGGCGAGTTTATCGAAGTCGGCATCCGGTTCGGCATATTTGGCGTAGACTTCGTCCAGACCTTTCAGCGCGTTAACCACTTCGGCAACCGCTTCTTCAACGGATTCACGAACCGTATGTTCCGGATTTAACTGAGGTTCCTGCGGCAGGTAACCAATCTTCAGGCCTGGCTGCGGGCGTGCTTCACCTTCGATGTCGGTATCAATACCGGCCATGATGCGCAGCAGCGTAGATTTACCGGCGCCGTTCAGGCCCAGTACACCGATTTTTGCGCCAGGGAAGAAGCTCAGCGAGATGTTTTTCAGAATATGACGTTTCGGCGGAACCACTTTGCCGACACGATGCATGGTATAAACGAATTGAGCCACGTTGGACTTCGCCTCTTTTATTTTGATGGTAAGTATACAAAGCCGAAGTGTAGCCTTTTTCGTTCGTTAATCCCAGCGAGGCGGTTAACGTGATAAAAGCGTAAAAATGTGTCCAGAACGTGGCGCGTTGCTTCATGTGTGGTTAGCATGAAATAGATATCTTATACGCGGCATGAAGCTGCAACATGTGATTGATTAGAGGAAGATCGTGTGAAAAAAGCCAAATCCATGGCGTGGCGCGTGTTAGCGGCCAGTGTTTGCCTGTTGTCACTTAACAACCTGGCTCACGCGGATTCACTGGACGAACAGCGTAGTCGCTATTCGCAGATTAAGCAGGCCTGGGATAACCGACAGATGGATGTCGTGGGCCAGTTGATGCCAACATTGCGGGAATACCCGCTCTATCCTTACCTGGAATATCGTCAGATTTCCGGCGATTTGATGAACACCCCTGCCGTTACCGTCACCAATTTTGTGCGTGATAACCCGACGCTGCCGCCGGCGCGAACGCTCAAAAACCGCTTTGTAAATGAACTGGCGAGACGCGAAGACTGGCGCGGTCTGCTGGCCTTCAGCCCGGATAAACCCGGCACCACCGAAGCGCAGTGTAACTATTACTACGCCAAATATAACGTTGGCGAAACCCAGCAGGCCTGGGACGGGGCGAAAGAACTGTGGCTGACGGGTAAAAGCCAGCCAAATGCCTGCGACAAACTGTTCAGCGCCTGGCGTTCATCCGGCACACAGGACCCGCTCGCCTATCTTGAACGAATTCGCCTGGCGATGAAAGCGGGCAATACGTCGCTGGTCAAAGTGCTGGCCTCGCAAATGCCGTCAGATTATCAAACCATTTCGCTGGCGGTGACCGACCTTGCGAACAATCCCAACAACGTGCTGACCTTTGCACGCACCACAGGCGCGACCGATTTTACTCGTTCGATGGCGGCGGTGGCGTTTAGCAGCGTCGCGCGTCAGGATGCGGAAAACGCGCGTCTGATGATCCCGTCTCTGGTACAGGCGCAGAAGCTTAATGACGATCAAACCCAGGAGTTGCGCGATATCGTTGCCTGGCGTTTGATGGGCAATGATGTCACTTCTGAGCAGGAAAAATGGCGCGACGACGCCATTATGCGTTCTCAGTCGACGTCGCTGATTGAGCGTCGGGTCCGTATGGCGCTGGGCTCCGGCGATCGCCGTGGGCTGAATACCTGGCTGGCGCGCCTGCCGATGGATGCCAAAGAGAAAGATGAATGGCGCTACTGGCAGGCTGATCTGCTGATGGAACGCGGACGCGATGACGAAGCGAAAGAGATCTTTAAATCCTTAATGACCCAGCGCGGCTTCTACCCGATGGTGGCGGCGCAGCGCCTGGGTGAAGATTACACCTTACGCATCGAAGGCCCACAGGGCACCGTTTCGCCGCTACTGGTGAACGGCCCGGAAATGGCGCGCGTGCGTGAACTGATGTACTGGGATATGGATAACACCGCGCGCAGCGAATGGGCGAACCTGGTGAGCAGCCGCACGAAGAACGAGCAGGCCCAGTTGGCGCGCTACGCGTTTGACCAACGCTGGTGGGATCTCAGCGTACAGGCGACCATCGCGGGTAAGCTGTGGGATAACCTGCAGGAGCGTTTCCCGCCTGCTTATAACGACCTCTTCGTGCGTTACACCGCCGGTAAAGACATTCCGCAAAGCTATGCGATGGCGATTGCGCGTCAGGAAAGTGCCTGGAACCCGAAAGTAAAATCTCCGGTAGGGGCAAGTGGCCTGATGCAAATCATGCCGGGTACGGCGACGCACACGGTGCAGATGTTTAATATTCCAGGTTACAGTAATCAGAACCAGTTGCTGGACCCGGAAACCAACATCAACATCGGTACCAGCTATCTGCAATACGTTTACCAGCAGTTTGGTAACAACCGTATCTTCTCTTCCGCCGCCTATAACGCAGGCCCGGGGCGCGTGCGCACCTGGCTTGGCAACAGCGCCGGGCGAATTGATCCTGTCGCGTTTGTTGAGAGCATCCCGTTCTCGGAAACGCGCGGCTATGTGAAGAACGTGCTGGCGTATGACGCGTACTATCGTCACTTTATGGGCGAAAAAGAGGCGATCTTTAGCGATAGCGAGTGGCAACGCCGTTACTGATCCGCAGTGACTATGTTATGCTGTACTCGTTGAAGAGTACATACAGCGGATGGCCCTGCGCCATCCGCCATAACATGGCGGCATACTATGACCCAACAATCCCCTTATTCAGCCTCCGTCGCAGAACAGCGGCATCAGGAATGGCTTCGCTTTGTTGAGCTGCTACGTCTGGCCTATGCTGACGAGCACGCACTGCCTTTACTCGACTTAATTATGACACCTGACGAACGCGAAGCGCTGGGCACGCGCGTGCGCATTATTGAAGAATTACTGCGTGGTGAGATGAGCCAGCGTGAGTTGAAGTCAGAGCTGGGCGCAGGTATTGCCACGATTACGCGCGGTTCGAACAGCCTGAAATCTGCCCCTGCCGAATTGCGCCAATGGCTGGAGCAGACGCTGCCGAAAACGGTGAACAACGCCTGATGGCGCTACGCTTATCAGGCCTGGTACGGTCCGTAGGCCGGATAAGGCGCCAGCCGCCATCCGGCAAACTTACGCGCGCTGCCCGTAAATCGCGTTATGGAACGGGCTTAACGCTAACACCACCGCCTGATGATAAACGCTGCTGCGCGTCAGGGCGCCTTTGGTGAACACGCCGATAGCGCCCTCTTTGCGGCCAATCTTATCGATTCCGGTATAATGTGACATGACCGGGCCGAGCTCTTCCCCTTCACGCACTTTTTCGAGAATCACTTCCGGCAACGGCAAGGTGGCGGAACGCGCTTCCCCGCGCTGATTTGCGCTCTCAATGACCACCCAACTAAAGGTACTGCCTTCATCAATACCCGCCTCAATTGCCACCCAAAAATCGGCATTCGGGCGCACGGCGCGTGCATTCTCCACGCGATTTCGTGCGCCAGCGCGCGTTTCTTCACTGCCAATCGGCTGTTCAGGCACACCAGTGTCGACGGAGATAGCGTCAATATGGCAGGATCCTTCACCGTAGATCAGCTCAAATGCAGCAAGAATTGCCTGAATTTTGGCAGGATTGGTGGTAGCTGTGACAACATTGTGCATAATCAGAACAACTCATAAGATTTAACATCACCGCAGTATACGGAAGAAAGACATGTTACAGGTATACCTTGTTCGCCATGGCGAAACGCAGTGGAACGCCGAACGGCGTATTCAGGGCCAGTCTGATAGTCCGCTCACCCAGAAAGGTGAGGATCAGGCAAAGCAAGTGGGCGATCGCGTCCGCTCACTGGGGATCACCCATATCATCACCAGCGATCTGGGTCGTACCCGTCGCACCGCAGAGATCATCGCTGATGCCTGCGGTTGCGAAGTGATCGCCGACCCGCGTCTGCGTGAGCTGAATATGGGCGTGCTGGAACAGCGCCATATCGACACGTTAACGGCGGAAGAAGAAGCGTGGCGGCGTCAACTGGTCAACGGTACGCCGGATGGCCGTATCCCGGAAGGGGAGTCGATGCAGGAACTGAGCGAGCGCATGCACAGCGCACTGCAAAGCTGTCTGGAATTGCCGCCGGGAAGTCGTCCGCTGCTGGTCAGCCATGGTATCGCGCTGGGTTGCCTGGTGAGCACCATTCTCGGCCTGCCCGCGTATGCTGAACGCCGTCTACGTCTGCGTAACTGCTCTATTTCGCGGGTTGATCACCAGCAGAGTGCCTGGCTTGCGTCGGGATGGGTGGTGGAAACCGCAGGCGACGTCTCACATCTCGACGCCCCTGCGTTAGACGAATTACAGCGTTAACGACGAATTGGGATCAGGTATTCGCAGCGCAACTGAATTGGCGGCTCCTGATCCCGCGCTTCATCCTGCGGGAAGAAACGTTCGATATCCAGGCCCTTACGACGGGTCAGGTTGAGCATCGGCATGCAGGTGCCGTAAAGCGTGAGGATAAATTCCTGTAGCCCCGTCCCCAAACCTTCATACGTGAACATCACGTACTCACCGCCTTCCAGCGTCACCGGATGCGAATTATTCAGGTGGCCGTTAGCCATATCTGGCGTAACCGCCGTGGTGTAAAACACTTCCTGCTCATCGTCTTTTTCCAGGCTCGGACGCGGCTCATGCAAGCCGTAAAGCATCGGCGGAATAGACGGCGAATTCCCCAGGAACTCCTGCCAGAACTGTACGCGCATTTGCTGACGGAATTCGGAAATCTCTTCCAGTTTGCAGGTATAGCTTTGGGTTACCCCAACCAGCGGCGTGGCAGGCAGCGTGACAAACTCATACGGCGGCATGGTGAACTCACCCAGGCGCAGCGGCGGACGCATGCCGAAGGAGCTCCAGTCCGGCGAGCGGCGATAGAGCGCAGGTGTCTGAGCAAACTGCTTTTTGAACGCACGGGTAAAGGTTTGCTGTGAATCGAAGCGATATTGCAGCGCAATGTCTAAGATTGGGCGAGCAGTCAGGCGTAGCGCCACGGCGGATTTCGACAGACGTCGGGCACGGATATATGCGCCAATGGCATGACCGGTGACATCTTTGAACATCCGCTGTAAATGCCACTTGGAATAGCCCGCTTTTGCCGCAACATTATCAAGCGACAGGGGTTGATCCAGATGACCTTCCAGCCATACAAGGAGATCGCGAATAATCCCAGCCTGATCCATATAATGTCCTCGTCCTTAAAATTATAGGTGCCTGATACTAAGGTAGCGGATAATAGCATTTTTTGATGTTTTAGCATTCAGTGTTTTTTTTGTGCATTCATGCGTTTTTACATTGGGTTGCGGCGTATTATTTGTAAAGGTGTGATCTTTCAATGCTTTATATCTGAAATGTTGAATAATCACTCAATCGAATCGTCAGGAATGGTAACAATATGAAATACAAGAAGTTAGTAGCGGGTCTGGTGCTGGGTGTTTGTGGTTTTAGCGCCCACGCGGAACAAATTGGCTCGGTCGATACCGTTTTCAAAATGTTTGGCCCGGACCACAAAATCGTGGTCGAAGCTTTTGACGATCCGGATATCACCAACGTCACGTGCTACATTAGCCGGGCGAAAACGGGGGGGATCAAAGGCGGGTTAGGGCTGGCAGAAGATACCTCCGATGCTGCGATTTCCTGTCAGCAGGTTGGCCCGATCGAACTCTCTGACAAAATCAAAAACGGGAAATCACAGGGTGAAGTGGTCTTCCAGAAACGGACGTCGTTAGTCTTTAAAAAGCTGCAGGTTGTCCGCTTCTATGACAGCAAGCGTAATGCGCTGGTGTATCTCACCTATTCCGATAAAGTGGTTGATGGTTCGCCGAAAAACGCCATAAGCGCGGTGCCCATTATGCCGTGGGGCAAATAACAAGGAACGTGTATGGAACAACCGCTGATCTGGCTGGTGGAAGATGAGATAAGCATCGCGGATACGCTTATCTATATGCTTCAACAAGAGGGATTTACCGTCAGGGCGTTTGAGCGCGGCCTGCCTGCGCTGGAAGCGGCGCGGCACCGCTTGCCAGACCTGGCTATTCTCGATGTCGGCTTGCCGGATATCAGTGGTTTCGAATTGTGCCGCCAGCTGCTGGCACGCCACGCGGCGTTGCCGGTGCTGTTTCTCACCGCGCGTAGCGACGAAGTGGACAAACTGCTGGGGCTGGAAATCGGCGCGGATGACTACGTCGCCAAACCGTTTTCGCCGCGTGAAGTCTGCGCCCGCGTGCGCACGATCTTGCGGCGTCTGCAAAAGTTTTCTGCACCGCCAGTGCAGGTGCGCGTCGGTGATTTTCTTCTCGACGAACCCGCTGCACAGGTGAGCTGGTGCGGCCAGCCGCTACTGCTAACGCGTTACGAATTTTTGCTGCTGAAAACGCTGCTTCTGTCGCCGGGCCGCGTTTATTCGCGCCAGCAACTGATGGATATCGTCTGGGGCGATGCGGCAGAAAGTTTCGACCGCACTGTGGATACGCATATCAAAACCCTGCGCGCCAAACTGCGCGTGATCGACCCATCACGTTCGCCTATCAATACCCATCGTGGCCTCGGCTATAGTCTGGTGAAAGCCTGATGCGCATCGGCATGCGCGTACTGCTGGGCTACTTCCTGATTGTGGCGGTGGCGGGTTGGTTCGTATTGTCGATCTTCGTACAGGAGATCAAGCCCGGCGTGCGACGCGCAACGGAAGGTACGCTGATTGACACCGCAACGCTGCTGGCGGCGCTGGCGCGTGACGACATGCTGGCGGGTAACCCGGCGCAAGGCAAACTGGCACAGGCTTTTCGCCAGCTAAGCACGCAGCCGTTCCGTGCCAATATCAGCGGTATCCATAAAGTTCGCAATGAGTATCACGTCTACATGACCGATGCGCAGGGGCGAGTGGTCTTTGACTCGGCCAATATTGCCGTCGGGCAGGACTACTCCCGCTGGAACGACGTTTGGCTGACGTTGCGCGGGGAATATGGCGCGCGAAGCACCGCACAAGATCCCAACGATCCCGAAAGCACGGTGATGTACGTCGCTGCGCCGATTGTTGATCACGGCAGAATCATCGGTGTACTCAGCGTCGGTAAACCGAATGCCGCCATCGCGCCGGTGATCAAGCGCAGCGAGCATCGCATGCTGTGGGCGGCGGGCGCGCTGCTGGGGATTGCGCTGCTGATTGGCGGCGGCGTGATTCTGTGGATCAACCGCTCTATCGGTAAACTGGTGCACTACGCTGACTCGGTCACGCTTGAACAGCCGGTCCCGTTACCGGAACTGGGCAGCAGTGAACTGCGCAAGCTGGCGCAGGCGCTGGAAAGTATGCGCGTGAAGCTGGAAGGCAAAAATTATATCGAGCAGTACGTTTATGCCCTGACGCACGAGCTTAAAAGCCCATTGGCGGCGATTCGCGGCGCGGCGGAGATCTTACGCGAGGGGCCGCCACCGGACGTTGTTTTGCGCTTTACGGACAATATTCTTCAACAGAACGCGCGAATGCAGGCGCTGGTCGAAACGTTGCTCCGTCAGGCGCGACTGGAGAATCGTCAGGAGATTACGCTCACCCCGGTGTCTGTGGCGACGTTATTCAACCAGCTACAGGAATCACGTAGCGTCACGCTGGCGGCGAAACACATTGCGCTGCAGGTCGAACCAACAACCCTGAGCGTAGCGGCGGATGAAGCCCTGCTCATGCAGGCGATGGGCAATCTGCTGGATAACGCTATCGATTTCACGCCGGAGCTGGGGAGTATCACTCTTAGCGCAGACGCGCAGGACGATTGCGTAGTGCTGAACATTATCGACACCGGCAGCGGTATTCCTGATTTTGCTCTGCCGCGCATCTTTGAGCGTTTCTATTCGCTGCCGCGTGCCAATGGTCACAAAAGCAGTGGCCTGGGGCTGGCGTTTGTCAGTGAAGTCGCGCGTTTGCATCAGGGCGATGTCCGGCTACGTAATCGTGAGCAGGGTGGTGTGGAAGCCACGTTCACACTTCACCGTCCCTTCACATAACTTCAAACTCACCGCACATAGCCCGATTACTCTGCTGCCATTGCAAAGGAGAAGGTTATGTCGAAATCAAAATCACCGCTGGCTGTAAAAATTGTTACCCTCGTTGGCACGATGCTGTTGCTGCTAATCCCACTGATGATGGTGAGAGGGCTGATTGTTGAACGTGCGGATTACCGCAGCGTGGTCGAAGAGGCGATCGGCCAAAGCACCAGCGGGCCACAAAAGCTGGTGGGGCCGCTGATCGCCATTCCGGTGACGGAAGTGTATAGCACACTGGAAAATAACCACGAGGTTTCGCAAAAGCGCACGTTTATTCATTTCTGGCTGCCGGAATCATTGATGGTGGAGGGCAATCAGAACGTTGAACCGCGCAAAGTGGGAATCTATGAAGGGCAGGTGTGGAAGACGGACATTAACGTTAAGGCCGAATTTGATACTTCGCGGCTGGAGGCGCTCAACCGCGACAATATCACGTTAGGAAAACCTTTTATGGTGATGGCGGTGGGCGACACGCGCGGCATTGGTGCGGTGAATCCCCCAAGCCTGGACGGCACGCCGTTGCTGGTTGAGCCTGGCACCGGTATTGCCAGAGCGTCGCAGGGGTTGCACGTTCAGTTGCCGAATCTCCCCTTTACGCAGAAGAAATTTAACCTCGATTTCTCGCTGGTTCTGAGCGGTACAGGCAATTTTTCGATGGTACCGCTTGGGCGGAACAGCGAGCTGGTGCTCAACAGCAACTGGCCGCATCCGAACTTTATCGGTGATTTTCTTCCCGTGACCCGCGAGGTCAGTCCCACTGGTTTTCAGGCACGCTGGCAGAGCAGCTGGTTTGCCAATAATCTGGGTGAGCGTTTCGCCGAGGCCGATAAATTTGCCTCGCCAGAACTGCCTTCATTCAGCGTTTCCGTCGCAACACCCGCCGATCACTATCAGTTGACCGACCGCGCTACCAAGTATGCTTTTTTGCTGATTGCCCTGACCTTCACAGCCTTCTTCGTCTTTGAAACGCTCACCGGACGACGCATGCACCCAATGCAGTATCTGCTGGTAGGACTGTCGCTGGTGATGTTCTACTTTTTGCTGCTGGCGCTGTCAGAGCATATCGGCTTTACCATCGCATGGGTAACCGCAAGCCTGGTTGGCGCGTTGATGAACGGGGTGTATCTACAGGCGGTGTTGAAAAGCTGGCGCAGCAGCGTATTGTTTACGCTGGCGTTGCTGGTGCTTGATGGCGTGATGTGGGGGTTACTGCGTTCAGAGGAGAGTTCGTTGCTGTTAGGGACGGGCGTGTTGCTGATGGCATTGTGCGGCGTGATGTTCCTGACGCGAAATTTCGACTGGTATGCGCTGGGTGCGCCAAAAGCGCCAAAACTGCCCTTGCCGGAAAGTGATGAGTTACGAATCTGGAAATAAGGCTTTGTAGAACCGGCAAGCGAAGCTAACCGACAGAAACGAAAACGGCGCTCAATGCGCCGTTTTTAATTATTCCTGCAGTTCGCCGCAGAAGCGGTAACCTTCACCATGGATGGTGGCAATGATTTCCGGCGTGTCCGGCGTAGATTCGAAATGCTTACGAATACGACGAATGGTCACGTCAACGGTACGGTCATGCGGCTTCAGCTCGCGACCGGTCATTTTTTTCAGCAGTTCAGCACGAGACTGAATCTTGCCTGGGTTTTCGCAGAAGTGCAGCATCGCGCGGAATTCGCTACGCGGCAGCTTATACTGCTCACCGTTAGGGCTCACCAGAGAACGGCTGTTGATGTCCAGTTCCCAACCGTTGAACTTGTAGCTTTCCACGCTGCGACGTTCTTCGCTGACGGTACCCAGGTTCATGGTACGAGAAAGCAGGTTACGCGCACGGATGGTCAGTTCACGCGGGTTGAACGGTTTGGTGATGTAATCGTCAGCACCGATTTCCAGGCCGAGGATTTTGTCGACTTCATTGTCGCGTCCGGTCAGGAACATCAGCGCTACGTTTGCTTGCTCGCGCAGTTCGCGTGCCAGCAGAAGGCCGTTTTTCCCTGGCAGGTTGATATCCATGATCACCAGGTTGATATCATTTTCAGAGAGGATCTGATGCATTTCCGCGCCATCGGTCGCTTCGAAAACATCGTAGCCTTCTGCTTCGAAAATACTTTTTAACGTGTTGCGTGTTACCAACTCGTCTTCAACGATAAGAATGTGCGGGGTCTGCATGTTTGCTACCTAAATTGCCAACTAAATCGAAACAGGAAGTACAAAAGTCCCTGACCTGCCTGATGCATGTCGTAAATTAACATCACCGGCGTAACATGACTAAAGTACGTAATTGCGTTCTTGATGCACTTTCCATCAACGTCAACAACATCATTAGCTTGGTCGTGGGTACTTTCCCTCTGGACCCGACAGTGTCAAAAACGGTTGTCATCCTAACCATTTTAACAGCAACATAACAGGCTAAGAGGCACCAGACAGCCAATAAACCTACGCTTCGTTGACATATATCAAGTTCAATTGTAGCACGTTAACAGTTTGGTGAAATCATCGCTGCTAAATGCTAACGCTTGTCACATTTTTCCACAACTCAATTAGTTGCGTAGATTAACTGATAAATGCGTTGAATCCAATGGTGATGAGCTAAACAGCACGAAAATAGTATTTATAAACATGAGGATATATAAGCTCTGTTAACATTAAAGCACATAGTTTCTGTCATGAATAGTTTAGTATCTTTTATATGTTATGAAACATCATTTCAGTGATTTTTGTTGCAATTTTGTAAATTCGCGCTGCGCAATATGTTGAACTACATCACATTTTTGCCGCACCACCCGTAAGAAAGAGAACTTTAAATGCGCTTATCGATAGTGCTGGTTTCACCAGCAAGAGCTGAAAATATCGGCGCCGCCGCAAGAGCCATGAAAACCATGGGGTTTAGCGACCTGCGCATTGTGGATAGCGAGGCCCATCTGGAGCCCGCTACCCGCTGGGTCGCACATGGATCTGGCGATATCATTGATAACATCACCTGTTATTCCACCCTTGCCGATGCGCTGCATGACGTTGATTTTACTGTCGCTACGACCGCGCGCAGCCGGGCAAAGTTCCATTACTACGCTACGCCGCAGGAACTTTTGCCGATGCTTGCGGAAAAAGCGCAGTGGATGGGGCACGCCGCGCTGGTGTTTGGCCGCGAAGATTCCGGGCTGACCAACGATGAACTGGCGTTGGCTGACGTACTGACTGGCGTGCCAATGGTGGCGGATTATCCGTCGCTGAACCTCGGCCAGGCGGTGATGGTGTACTGTTATCAGCTCTCCTCCCTGTTGCAGCATGCGCCGCAACCGGTCACTACCGGAGGCGAAAACCAGCTACAGGCATTACGTGCGCGAATCACTGCGCTGCTGTCTCAACTGGCGGTCGCCGATGATGTAAAACTGGCTGACTGGCTGCAACAACGGATCGGCTTACTTGAACAGCGGGATACGGCAATGTTGCATCGTTTGCTGCATGATATTGAAAAAAAACTCACAGAGTAAAACTCTGTTGATTATTTGTTTTTTGGCGTTAAGGTCTGCTTTGTTGCGTGATTGTTGGCTTATAAGGTTAAAAATTCCCGCACTTGTGGCGTGATGTGAAGTGGTTGCGAAACGTGACGAACTTAAAAATTCGTTGACTTAAGCGGGCAGATACTTTAACCAATATAGGTACAGCGCACAGACAGCGTAAAAATAACAGAGCACACAACATCCATGATTCGCATCAGCATGATTATCACCATGACAACCACCACTATTACCACAGGTAACGGTGCGGGCTGACGCGTACAGGAAACACAGAAAAAAGCCCGCACCTAAACAGTGCGGGCTTTTTTTTCGACCAAAGGTAACGAGGTAACAACCATGCGAGTCTTGAAGTTCGGCGGTACATCAGTGGCAAATGCAGAACGTTTTCTGCGTGTTGCCGATATCCTGGAGAGTAACGCCAGGCAGGGGCAGGTAGCGACCGTGCTCTCTGCCCCGGCGAAAATCACTAACCACCTGGTGGCAATGATCGAAAAAACCATCGGCGGGGTGGATGCTCTCTCCAATATCGACGACGCTGAACGCATTTTTTCCGAACTTCTTCAGGGGCTTGCTGCGGCCCAGCCGGGGTTCCCGCTGGTTGAACTGAAACAAACGGTTGACAGCGAATTTGCCCAAATCAAACACATTTTGCATGGTATCAGCCTGCTGGGTCAGTGCCCGGACGGCGTAAACGCCGGGCTCATTTGCCGGGGCGAAAAACTCTCTATCGCCATTATGGCGGGGCTGCTGCGTGCTCGCGGCCACAACGTGACGGTTATCGATCCGGTCGAAAAACTGCTGGCGAATGGTCATTACCTCGAATCTACCGTGGATATCGCTGAATCCACCCGCCGCATTGCCGCGAGCCAGATCCCGGCTGACCATATGATCCTGATGGCGGGCTTTACTGCGGGTAACGAGAAGGGCGAACTGGTCGTGCTGGGTCGTAATGGCTCAGATTACTCCGCCGCCGTGCTGGCGGCCTGTTTGCGTGCCGACTGTTGTGAAATCTGGACCGATGTCGATGGCGTGTATACCTGCGATCCGAGACAGGTACCTGACGCCCGCCTGCTGAAGAGTATGTCGTATCAGGAGGCCATGGAGCTCTCCTACTTCGGCGCGAAAGTCCTTCATCCTCGTACCATTGCCCCCATCGCTCAGTTCCAGATCCCTTGCCTGATTAAAAACACCGGAAATCCACAAGCGCCAGGTACGCTAATTGGCGGCAGCAGCGCGGAAGATGATTTACCGGTGAAGGGCATTTCTAACCTTAACAACATGGCGATGTTCAGCGTCTCCGGCCCGGGCATGAAGGGCATGGTGGGCATGGCGGCACGCGTGTTCGCCACCATGTCGCGTGCGGGTATCTCCGTCGTGTTGATCACTCAATCGTCGTCCGAGTACAGCATCAGCTTCTGCGTACCGCAAAGCGACTGCGCGCGGGCGAAGAAGGCGATGGAAGATGAGTTCTACCTGGAACTGAAAGAAGGGCTTCTGGAACCGCTGGCGATTATGGAACGTCTGGCGATTATCTCCGTCGTCGGCGACGGCATGCGTACCCTGCGCGGGATTTCTGCGAAGTTCTTTGCCGCACTGGCGCGTGCCAATATCAACATCGTGGCGATTGCCCAGGGCTCGTCAGAGCGCTCGATTTCCGTGGTGGTCAGCAATGACGATGCCACTACCGGGGTTCGCGTCACCCATCAGATGCTGTTCAACACCGACCAGGTGATTGAAGTGTTTGTAGTAGGCGTCGGCGGCGTCGGCGGGGCGCTGCTGGAGCAAATCAAGCGCCAGCAGGCATGGCTGAAAAACAAACATATCGACCTGCGCGTGTGCGGCGTGGCGAATTCAAAAGCGCTGCTCACCAGTGTGCACGGTCTGAACCTGGAAAACTGGCAGGCGGAACTGGCTGAAGCAAAAGAGCCGTTTAACCTTGGCCGCCTGATTCGCCTGGTGAAAGAGTATCACCTGCTCAATCCGGTGATTGTTGACTGTACCTCCAGCCAGGCTGTTGCCGATCAATATGCTGACTTCCTTCGCGAAGGCTTCCACGTGGTCACGCCGAACAAAAAGGCCAACACGTCGTCGATGGATTACTATCACCAGCTGCGCCACGCGGCAGAGAAATCGCGCCGTAAATTCCTCTACGACACCAACGTCGGCGCGGGCCTGCCGGTGATCGAAAACCTGCAAAACCTGCTAAATGCGGGTGATGAGCTGCAACGTTTTTCCGGCATTCTTTCCGGCTCCCTGTCGTTTATCTTCGGCAAACTGGATGAAGGCATGAGTTTCTCTGAAGCAACAAAAGTGGCGCGCGAAATGGGCTATACCGAACCCGACCCGCGTGATGACCTCTCAGGGATGGACGTGGCGCGTAAGCTACTTATTTTAGCCCGCGAAACCGGACGTAGCCTCGAATTGAGTGATATGGTGGTGGAGTCGGTGCTGCCGGAAAGCTTCGACGCTTCGGGTGATACCGAAAGCTTTATGGCGCGTCTGCCGCAGCTGGATGACGAATTTTCCGCCCGCGTGGCGAAAGCGCGCGATGAAGGTAAAGTGCTGCGCTACGTCGGTAACATTGACGAAGACGGCGTGTGCCGCGTGAAGATCGACGCCGTTGACGGTAACGATCCGCTCTACAAAGTTAAAAACGGCGAGAACGCGCTGGCGTTTTACAGCCACTATTATCAACCGCTGCCGCTGGTTCTGCGCGGCTACGGTGCGGGGAACGACGTCACGGCCGCCGGGGTGTTCGCTGACCTGTTGCGTACCCTGTCATGGAAGTTAGGAGTTTAAGATGGTTAAAGTATATGCCCCGGCTTCCAGTGCCAATATGAGCGTCGGGTTCGATGTATTGGGTGCGGCGGTGACGCCTGTCGACGGAAGCCTGTTGGGCGATAACGTGTCGGTAGACGCAGCGGAAAGCTTCAGCCTGCGTAATGTCGGGCGCTTTGCCGATAAATTACCGACTGAGCCAAAAGAGAATATCGTTTATCAGTGCTGGGAACGTTACTGCCAGGAGATCGGCAAAACCGTTCCGGTGGCGATGACGCTCGAAAAAAATATGCCGATTGGTTCCGGGCTGGGTTCCAGCGCCTGTTCCGTGGTGGCGGCGCTGGTGGCGCTGAATGAATTCTGCGGTAAGCCGCTGGACGAAACCCGCATGCTGGCCCTGATGGGCGAGATGGAAGGGCGAATCTCCGGCAGCGTGCATTACGACAACGTCGCGCCGTGCTATCTGGGCGGAATGCAGTTGATGATTGAAG
Source organism: Pseudocitrobacter sp. 73 (assembly GCF_008369545.1). NCBI lineage: Bacteria > Pseudomonadati > Pseudomonadota > Gammaproteobacteria > Enterobacterales > Enterobacteriaceae > Pseudocitrobacter > Pseudocitrobacter sp. 73. The sequence goes on from NZ_VTZO01000009.1 coordinate 203,120, forward strand.
AAAACGGCATCATCAGCCAGCAGGTTCCGGGGTTTGATGAATGGCTGTGGGTGCTGGCATACCCCGGCATCAAAGTCTCGACGGCGGAAGCGCGGGCGATTTTGCCTGCCCAGTATCGCCGTCAGGATTGCATTGCGCATGGCCGCCATCTGGCCGGCTTTATTCATGCCTGTTATTCCCGTCAGCCTCTGCTGGCGGCGAAATTGATGAAAGATGTGATTGCCGAACCGTATCGCACCAAACTGCTGCCAGGCTTCAGCCAGGCGCGTCAGGCGGTGGCGGAAATTGGCGCACTCGCCTGTGGTATTTCAGGTTCCGGGCCAACGCTGTTCGCCCTGTGTGATAAACCGGATACCGCGCAGCGCGTGGCCGACTGGCTGGGCAAACATTATCTGCAAAATCAGGAAGGCTTCGTTCATATTTGCCGGCTGGACACGGCGGGCGCACGAGTAGTGGGATAACCGATGAAACTCTATAACTTAAAAGATCACAACGAGCAGGTCAGCTTCGCGCAGGCCATCACCCAGGGCCTGGGCAAGAATCAGGGGCTGTTTTTCCCGCACGACCTGCCGGAGTTCAACCTCACCGAGGTGGATGAGATGCTGGAAATGGACTTCGTGCCGCGCAGCGCGAAAATCCTCTCCGCGTTCATCGGCGATGAAATCCCGCAGGAGCTGCTTGAAGAGCGCGTCCGCGCGGCCTTTGCCTTCCCGGCACCCGTAAGTCAGGTGCAGGAAGATGTCGGCTGTCTGGAGCTGTTCCATGGCCCGACCCTGGCATTTAAAGACTTTGGTGGCCGCTTTATGGCGCAAATGCTGACCCATATCAGCGGCGACAAACCGGTGACTATCCTGACCGCGACCTCTGGCGATACCGGTGCAGCGGTGGCGCATGCGTTTTATGGCCTGCCAAACGTACGCGTGGTTATCCTTTACCCGCGCGGCAAAATCAGCCCGTTGCAGGAAAAACTGTTCTGTACGCTGGGCGGCAACATTGAAACTGTGGCTATTGACGGCGATTTCGATGCCTGCCAGGCACTGGTGAAACAGGCCTTCGACGACGAAGAACTGAAAGTGGCGCTGGGGCTTAACTCGGCTAACTCCATCAACATCAGCCGCCTGCTGGCGCAGATTTGCTACTACTTTGAAGCGGTTGCGCAATTGCCGCAGGAAGCCCGCAACCAACTGGTGGTCTCCGTGCCAAGCGGTAACTTCGGTGACCTGACCGCAGGCTTGCTGGCGAAATCCCTTGGCCTGCCGGTGAAACGCTTTATCGCCGCGACTAACGTCAATGACACCGTACCGCGCTTCCTGCAACAGGGCGAGTGGGCGCCGAAATCGACACAGGCGACGCTGTCTAACGCCATGGATGTCAGCCAGCCAAACAACTGGCCGCGCGTGGAAGAGCTGTTCCGCCGCAAAATCTGGCGTCTGAACGAGCTGGGCTATGCGGCGGTGGATGATGAAACCACCAAAGCGACCATGCGTGAACTGCGTGGGCTGGGGTATTTGTCTGAGCCTCACGCGGCGGTGGCTTACCGCGCGCTGCGCGATCAGCTCAACCCAGGCGAATATGGTCTGTTCCTTGGCACGGCGCATCCGGCGAAGTTTAAAGAGAGCGTGGAAGAAATTCTGCAGGAAACATTACCGTTACCGAAAGAACTGGCGGATCGTGCCGACTTGCCATTGCTCTCTCATAACCTGCCGGCAGATTTCGCTGCCCTTCGCCAGCTGATGATGAGCAAGGCGTAATTCGCAGGCGTTATCTCCTGATTGCCCGTTAAGCGGGCAATTATGAAGAGAATGTGGAAGGAAAAAGCAGGAAAAACGCAGGAATTACCAATAGATGCGGGCCATCACAGAATAGGATTGCGGAGAATAACAACCGTCGTCCTATAAGGTTATTCTTATCTCATAGGCCGAAAGGCAGATCATGAATGAGGAATAACCTATGTCGAAGTTGAAACCTGTGATCCTTGCACTCTCTATGATGCTGGTGGCTCCGGCGATGGTTCATGCAGCAGAAATTACGCTGGTGCCTTCTGTTAAGCTCCAGATCGGCGATCGCGATAACAACGGTAATTACTGGGACGGCGGTCACTGGCGTGACCGTGATTACTGGCATAACCACTATGAGTGGCGCGATAACCGCTGGCATGCCCACAAGCCACCGAAACCGCATCATGATAATCGTGATAAGCACAAGCATTACGATAACCATGGCGGACCCGGTAATCATGGTGGTAAGAATGATTATCGCCCCGGCCAGGGGAACGGTCATCGTTAACGCATTTACGGCGCGGTATTTACCGCGCCGTTTTGTTTATGCCTGCTCGTGACGTTTAAATACCAGCTCATCTGCGGCGGATGATGCTTCATCGAAGAAATAGCCTTCACTGTTAAATGTCGTTAGCTGTTCCGGCTTCGTCAGGCGATTCTCAATGATAAAGCGACTCATCAGCCCGCGAGCTTTCTTGGCATAAAAGCTAATCACTTTGAACTTACCGTTTTTCTCATCAAGGAAGACGGGTTTAATAATGCGGCCCTTCAGCGTCTTTGGTTTTACCGATTTGAAATACTCATCGGACGCCAGATTGACCATAATGTCATCGCCCTGTGAGTCCAGCGCCGCATTCAGTTTTTCCGTGATGATGTCGCCCCAGAACTGGTACAGGTCTTTCCCGCGCGCGTTTTCCAGACGAATGCCCATCTCCAGACGGTAAGGCTGCATTAAATCCAGCGGACGCAGCACACCGTACAGGCCGGAAAGCATGCGCAGGTGTTTCTGGGCGAAATCGAAATCCGCCTCGCTGAAGGTTTCTGCCTGCAGGCCCGTGTAGACGTCGCCTTTAAAGGCCAGAATCGCCTGGCGGGCGTTGTCCGGCGTGAAGTCAGGCTGCCAGTCGTGGAAGCGGGTGGCGTTGAGATCCGCCAGCTTGTCGCTAATGCCCATCAGCTTTTTGATTTGCGGCGCGGAAAGTTTTCGCGCTTCGCGAATCAGCTGTTGAGAGTGATCCAGCAGCTCGGGCTGGGTGTAGCGCGTGGTCGCCAGCTCGCTTTGATAATCGAGCGTCTTCGCGGGGGAGATCAGAATCAGCATATCCAGTCCTTACTAAAAATTTCACTCAACTTTAACAAAAAAAGCGGGTGAGCGGATCGATTGCTGTGATTGCCGCGCTATTCGCGCGGCGGCTCATCCCACGTGCCAGGGGCCAGTTGCTGTTCGATATCCGGGTAATAGCGGGCAGTGAACACCGGTTGCACGCCCAGTTTTCTCTGACGCAGATAGTCGCGGGCGATAATGCGCACAACCGGAGAAAGCAACAGCAAAGCCGTCATGTTAGTGATCGCCATCAACGCCATAATGACATCGGCTAATTGCCAGACCACAGGCAGACTGAGCAGGCTTCCTGCCAGCACCATTAACACGGTGACAATGCGTAAAATCCACACATTGGATCGCGTGTGTAACCGCAAAAAGTAGAGGTTATTTTTGGCGTAAAGATAGTTGCCGACAATTGAGCTCAAGGCGAAAAGCACCATGATAAAGGCGACAAAACCTGCGCCCCAACTGCCCACCAACAAACTCATCGACTGTTGAATGAGATGGATGCCGCTATGGGTGACTATTTCCGTGTCATGCCCGGAAAGCAGGACGACCATCGCGCTGGCACTGCAAATAATAATCGTATCAATGAAGACGCCGATCATCTGCACGATACCCTGCGCGGCAGGGTGCGGCGGCCAGGAGGAAGCCGCCGCCGCGATATTCGGCGTTGAGCCCATTCCCGCTTCATTAGAGAACATACCGCGCTGGAAACCGTTAGTTAAGGCCTGACTGATGGTATAACCCACAGCGCCAGACGCGGCTTCCTGCCAGCCAAATGCGCTACGCACGATCATCTCAAGCAGTGCCGGCACTTCTACCGCGTGCCACAGACTGATCAGCAGGCTTGCGCCGACCCACAGAAGCGACATCAGCGGCGCAACCCACTGCATCATGCGCGCGATGCTTTTCAGCGAGCGTGTGATCAACAAAATAATCACCAGAGCAGCAATCAGGCCAGTGACGAGCTTTGGCGTATCGAAGGCGAATTCCAGTGCGCGCGCCATCGAATTGGCCTGCACTGTATTAAAAATCAGGCCATAGGCCAGCAACAGGAAAATGGAGAACACCACCCCCATCCAGCGCATCCCCAGACCACGCGCCATATACCAGGCGGGGCCGCCGCGATACTGACCACTCTCGTCTTTTTCTTTATAAAGTTGCGCGAGGGAGGATTCGGCGAAACTGCTGGCCATGCCAATAAAGGCTGACACCCACATCCAGAAAACTGCGCCGGGCCCGCCGACGGTGATGGCGATGGCGACGCCCGCCAGATTGCCGCTGCCAACGCGTGCGGCCAGGCTAACGCATAACACCTGAAATGAGGTTAAACCGCCTTTTTGCGGCGTCAGGCTACCTTTCAGACTTTTACCAAACTGGCGTATATAGCGAAACTGAACGTAACCGGTGCGCCAGGTAAACCAGACTCCGCATCCGAGGAGCAGGTAGATCATCACCGAACCCCAAAGGATTTCGCCGATAAAAGAGAGAAAATCAGGCATTAAACGTCCTCTTGTTTATGCCGAAACAGGGGCCCGATGTGCGAAATTACCGCGAAAAGCACGATTCGATTCAGCCCGTGTAAGCGTTACCAGTTTAAGGGCAAACCGTTGCCAGCCCTGAATGTTGAATGAATCAGTTTATCATACTCTGCGCTCTCGGGACTGCGGCAGTTGCGCTGACGTTGGGGCGTGATATCATCGAAGAAGACCGGTTACATCCCCCTAACAGCTGTTTAAAGAGAAACACTATCATGACGGACAAATTGACATCTCTACGTCAGTACACAACCGTAGTGGCTGACACCGGAGACATCGCGGCGATGAAGCTGTATCAGCCTCAGGATGCGACAACTAACCCTTCTCTGATTCTGGGCGCCGCTCAGATCCCTGAGTACCGTAAACTGATTGACGAAGCGATTGCCTGGGCGCGTAGCCAGAGCAGCGATCGCGCGCAGCAGGTTGTCGATGCTACCGATAAGCTGGCCGTAAACATTGGCCTGGAAATCCTGAAACTGGTCCCGGGCCGTATCTCAACTGAAGTGGATGCGCGCCTTTCTTATGATACCGACGCGTCTATCGCCAAAGCGAAACGTCTGATCAAGCTTTACAACGATGCTGGCATCAGCAACGACCGTATCCTGATCAAACTGGCGTCCACCTGGCAGGGCATTCGTGCCGCTGAGCAGCTGGAAAAAGACGGTATCAACTGTAACCTGACGCTGCTGTTCTCCTTCGCGCAGGCTCGCGCTTGTGCAGAAGCCGGCGTGTTCCTGATCTCCCCGTTCGTGGGTCGTATTCTTGACTGGTATAAAGCCAATACCGACAAGAAAGAGTACGCACCGGCAGAAGACCCAGGTGTGGTTTCTGTTAGCGAAATCTACGAATATTACAAACAGCACGGCTATGAAACTGTCGTGATGGGCGCAAGCTTCCGTAATATCGGCGAAATTCTGGAACTGGCTGGCTGTGACCGCCTGACCATCGCGCCGGCCCTGCTGAAAGAGCTGGCTGAAAGCGAAGGCGCTATCGAGCGTAAACTGGCTTACACCGGCGAAGTGAAAGCGCGTCCGGCGCGTATCACTGAGTCTGAGTTCCTGTGGCAGCATAATCAGGACCCGATGGCCGTTGATAAACTGGCGGAAGGTATCCGTAAGTTTGCTATCGACCAGGAAAAACTGGAAAAAATGATCGGCGACCTGCTGTAATTCAGCCTTAGGTTCCGCATAAATAACCCGCGCTTCGTTATGAAGGCGGGTTATTTTTTTATCTGTGTCATGCGATCGCCCGTTATTCCCGTGTATCATTTCGCCTAACAGTACAAGTTTGAACGGAATGACTATGAACACTTTACGTATCGGCCTGGTGTCAATCTCTGACCGCGCATCCAGCGGCGTTTATCAGGATAAAGGTATCCCGGCCCTCGAAGCGTGGCTCGGCAAAACTCTGACCACCCCTTTTGAACTCCAGACGCGTCTGATCCCCGATGAACAACCTATCATCGAGCAAACCCTGTGTGAGCTGGTGGATGAAATGAGCTGTCATCTGGTGCTGACGACTGGCGGTACAGGCCCGGCTCGTCGCGATGTCACGCCGGATGCCACGCTGGCGATTGCCGACCGGGTGATGCCGGGCTTTGGCGAACAAATGCGTCAGGTGAGCCTGCACTTTGTGCCTACCGCAATCCTCTCCCGCCAGGTTGGCGTGATCCGCAAACAGGCGTTAATCCTTAATCTGCCGGGTCAGCCGAAAGCGATTGAGGAAACGCTGGAAGGCGTTAAAGACGCGGAAGGAAAAGTGTTGGTCAACGGTATCTTTGCCAGCGTGCCTTACTGTATACAGCTGCTGGAAGGGCCGTACATTGAAACCGACAGCCAGGTGGTAGCAGCTTTTCGCCCGAAAAGCGCGCGTCGCGAAACGAACGCCTGAAAGTAACGCATTCATGAGATAACCTTCCGCCTCGCTGGAGTGGCGATTTCCTTACGGTATATTAACTTTTAGTTTACATATGCCGTAAGGGGCGAAGGTTTCATGTCACACTATGCACGACCTCTCAATCGACAGGATTATAAAACTCTGACGCTCGCCGCGCTTGGCGGGGCACTGGAGTTTTATGACTTCATCATTTTCGTCTTCTTCGCTGCCGTCATTGGCGAGCTTTTCTTCCCGGCGGATATCCCCGAATGGCTGCGACAGGTACAGACTTTCGGCATCTTTGCGGCCGGCTATCTGGCGCGCCCGCTAGGCGGCATTGTGATGGCGCATTTCGGTGACATCGTCGGGCGTAAGAAGATGTTTACTCTGAGCATTCTGCTGATGGCCGTGCCAACGCTGGCGATGGGCCTGCTGCCAACCTATGCCAGCGCCGGGCTTGCTGCGCCGCTGCTTCTGTTGCTGATGCGCATTCTTCAGGGGGCGGCTATTGGCGGCGAAGTGCCGGGGGCATGGGTGTTTGTCGCTGAGCATGTGCCCGCAAGGCGTACAGGTATCGCCTGCGGAACGCTGACGGCGGGGCTGACGGTCGGCATTTTGCTGGGCTCCGTGGTGGCGACGTTAATTAACACCAATATGACGACGCAAACCATTCACGATGGTGGTTGGCGAATTCCGTTCCTGCTGGGCGGTGCATTTGGCCTGGTGGCGATGTATCTGCGGCGCTGGTTGCAGGAGACGCCCATTTTTCTCGAAATGCAGCAGCGTAAGACACTGGCTCAGGAATTTCCGGTGAAGGCCGTGGTGCTCCGCCACCGGAAAGCCGTGGTGGTATCGATGCTACTAACCTGGCTGCTCTCCGCAGGGATTGTGGTGGTGATCCTGATGTCGCCGGTCTGGCTGCAAAAACACTACGGCTTTGCACCTGCTCTGACGCTTCAGGCTAACAGTCTCGCGACCGTCATGCTCTGTGTTGGTTGCCTGATTGCCGGGCTGGTGGTGGACCGATGGGGAGCCAGTCGCACCTTTATCCTCGGCAGCCTGCTGTTGGGGACCTCCAGTTGGATCTTCTATCATTTTGCCGGGCTCAGCGTGGCGCATCTGTTTGGGCTTTATGGGCTGGTCGGTTTGTGCGTCGGCGTGGTCGGCGCGGTGCCTTACGTCATGGTGCGCGCGTTTCCTCCGGCAGTACGTTTTAGCGGGATCTCCTTTTCTTATAACGTCTCGTACGCCATCTTTGGCGGCCTGACGCCAGTGGTGGTGACGTTACTGATGAGCGTCTCGCCGCTGGCTCCGGCATGGTACGTACTGGCGTTGTCGCTACTGGGCCTGGTCCTGGGGATAGCGTTGCGACAGGATGCGCAGGAGGAGGGGAATTACGAGCAGGCTTCCAGATTAGATACGCATTCCTGACAGGCACGCGCGGCGGAGTAATACTGCGCCGCGAATCGGCTTATCAGGAGGAAACGATGACAGGGAAAGTCTCAGCAGGGCCGCACGATGCCTTTTTTCGCCAGGTGATGACACAGCCCGATGCGGCGCGCGATTTTCTGGATATTCATCTTCCGCAAGATGTACGCGCGATGTGTGATTTAAGTACGCTCCAGCTGGAGTCCGGTAACTTTATTGAAGACGACCTACGCGCCCGCTATTCCGATGTGCTGTGGTCGGTGCAGATGAACCAGCAAAAAGGCTACCTGTACGCGCTGATTGAGCATCAAAGTAAACCGGATAAACAGATGACCCAACGGCTGATGCGCTACTCGCTGGCGGCGATGCAGCGCCATGTTGAAGCGGGTCATGAAACGTTGCCGGTGGTTGTACCGATTCTGTTCTACCACGGCGCGACGCGGCCTTATCCCTACTCGATGTGCTGGTTTGATGCATTTTCCGATGCGGAGCTGGCAAAGCGGATCTACACGGCTCCCTTTCCGTTAGTTGATATTACCGAAGTCCCGGACGACGCGATTCTTACCCATCGGCGGATCGCGATTCTTGAGTTCCTGCAAAAGCATATCCGTCAGCGCGATCTCATGGCCCTGACGGCATCGCTGGTCAAGCTTTTACAGGCGGGATACACTTCGGATAGTCAGCTGCGAACCGCGCTGACGTATATCCTACAGGTCGGTTTCACCGAAGATAAAAGCGCATTTTTTCGCGAACTGGCGGAAGGCGTATCGCAGCAGGGAGAAATTATCATGACATTGGCTGAGGAACTGAGACAGGAAGGTCTTGCGCAGGGGCTTGAACAAGGAATTGAACAAGGAATTGAACAAGGTCTGGTGCAAGGCCTGGAAAAAGGCCGCGAAGAAGCCACGTTTAAAATCGCTCAGGCGATGATCGCAAGCGGTATCGATCGGCTACAGATTTTACAGCTGACGGGGCTTTCGGAAGAGATGCTGGAAACGCTGGCGCGCTGATGTCGGATATCGCTCCTGCCCGCAGGCAGGAGCCACAACGATTAGTGAGATTCACCAATCGGCAGTACGGTGCGGCCAAACTGTTCGTTCAGCACTTCACCCATCGCCAGGTAGATAGCGCTGGCGCCACACACCAGGCCAATCCAGCCTGCAACATGAACGATGCTTTCATTATCCACCAGGTGGCCGATGGCCAGCAGGGCAAACAGCACGGTCAGGCTCAGGAACACGAACTGCAACGCGCGCGCGCCTTTCAGCGTACCGAAGAACATGAACAGGGTCAAGACGCCCCACAGGCCCAGGTACACCCCCAGGAAATGGGCGTCAGCCGCATCGGCCAGACCCATTTTCGGCAGCAGCAGAATCGCAACCAGCGTCAGCCAGAAGGAACCGTAAGAGGTAAAGGCGGTTAAACCGAAGGTATTGCCTTTCTTAAATTCCAGCAGGCCGGCAAAAATTTGCGCGATACCGCCGTAAAAAATGCCCATAGCCAGGATGATGCCATCCATCGGGAAAAGCCCAATATTGTGCAGGTTCAGCAAAATCGTGGTCATGCCAAAACCCATCAGACCCAGCGGAGCCGGATTAGCCAACTTAGTGTTGCCCATAATTCCTCAAAAAAATCATCATTAAATGGTGAAATAATTTTCCCGCGCAACGATACAGGCAGCGGGGCGCGGCATAATAATCAGGCGAAGTGTGGCTGTCTATGATCTGATCAGGGGAAAATGAAATATTTCCCCCTTTTATCATTGATGCGCGCTTAACCGCGCGTTTTCGATGATTCGCCGCAGGCAGGCGATGCGCAATACGGCGGGGATCGTCACCCGATAAGCGCTGCCGCTCATGGCTTTCACGCCGTTAACTGCCGCGCCAACCGGGCCTCCAAGACCCGCGCCGCGTATCATGCCGTGACCAATGACGCTTACGGCGGCATGGGTTCGCAAAATATGGCTAAGTTGGTCGCCTAAGAGGTGTGAGATCCCGTGCGCCAGCTTCGATGACTGGATAAGCTGTGGTAACACAGCTTCTAGCTCATGAACTCTGCATTCCACAGCTTCCAGGAAACGGCCCTTCTGTGCGTCGGTCATTTTTTTCCAGCAGCGGCGGATAAAATGGGTCAGGAGTTCATGCTCAATTTCCCAGGTGGACATGGTTTTGTCCGCTTTCAGACTCAGCCTTTTCGCGACGTCGGTCAGGATTGCGCGATACAGCTTCCCGTGTCCGCGCAATTTATTGGCGATACTGTCTCCGCCAAAATGCTGAAGTTCTCCGGCAATCAATTGCCAGTTTTGCCGATGTCGCGCCGGATGGCCGTCCATCGCCATAAAAAGTTCGTTATGTAACAGGCCGCTGGATAAACGGCGTTTACCTTTTTCATTATGAGTGAGCAACCGGGCAAAGCTTTCCAGTTGCTCCTCGCTACAGTGTTGAAGAAACTGCAGGTCGTCATCGTTAAGATAGGGGACGTTCATAATTTACTGACTGTTTAATAAGTGAATGGCAGACGATGTTAGTCATCGCCGATAATTTTTAGCGTCGCCATATCGGAGGAGTTCACCGTATGGCCGGAGAAGGTGATTTTTGACACGCAGCGCTTGTTGTCATTGTCGCTGTTAATGTTGATCCACTCTGTCGTGACGCCTTCTTTCAGTTCGGATGGCACCGATAAACTCTGGCTGGCGCTTTTGGCCGCTTTAAAGTAGACGGAGGCCCCGCTGAGCTGCGCATCTCCGTGGTCGACGGTGATTTGGATACGCTTCACGACCCGGCACACGGGTAACTTGAGTGTCAAATCGTTGGTTTCATTACGGGGAAGCGCAATCACGCCCAACAATTTGTGATCATTAGCGTGGGCCGCGTTGACCAGCAGCAGGCTTAATAACAGGCTGGCGGAGGCATGGGTGAATGGCGTCATGATTATCTCTGGCATAAAAAAGGAGTGCGCAGGAGGATAATGATTTCATTTGCGGTGAGTTGAGCTTTTAGTGCCTGTTGTTTTTATTATCAATTAGTTAGTGAATGTTTTGATGTTATTGATTCATTCAATAAATGTATTGGCGTCAGTTTTCTTTCTGTTTAACGCCTTTTTTCTGCCGTCTGTTTAGCAATACAAAAAATTTTTTACCTTTCCCCCTTGATGGATGCGGTTACGACCCCATCTTGTAGTCAACCGCAGTGGTGAGTCTGAAAAAAAACGATTCAGGGCAGTTGAAACGGCACGTTTCGCCCTTATTACAGATTCACAACCACATGTTGACCGAATTTTTAGTGGAGACGTTTAGATGGGTAAAATTATTGGTATCGACCTGGGTACTACCAACTCTTGTGTAGCGATTATGGATGGCACTACTGCACGTGTGCTGGAGAACGCCGAGGGCGATCGCACCACACCTTCTATCATTGCTTATACCCAGGATGGTGAAACTCTGGTTGGTCAGCCGGCTAAACGTCAGGCAGTGACAAACCCGCAAAACACCCTGTTTGCGATTAAACGCCTGATTGGCCGCCGCTTCCAGGACGAAGAAGTTCAGCGTGACGTTTCTATCATGCCGTACAAAATCGTTGCCGCAGACAATGGCGACGCATGGCTGGATGTGAAAGGCACCAAAACTGCACCGCCGCAGATCTCTGCTGAAGTGCTGAAAAAAATGAAGAAAACGGCTGAAGATTACCTGGGTGAACCGGTAACGGAAGCGGTTATCACCGTACCTGCATACTTCAACGATGCTCAGCGTCAGGCAACCAAAGATGCTGGCCGTATCGCGGGTCTGGAAGTAAAACGTATCATCAACGAACCGACCGCTGCCGCACTGGCTTACGGCCTGGATAAAGAAGTCGGCAACCGCACTATCGCGGTATACGACCTGGGTGGTGGTACTTTCGATATCTCTATTATCGAAATCGACGAAGTTGACGGTGAAAAAACCTTCGAAGTTCTGGCAACCAACGGTGATACCCACCTGGGTGGTGAAGACTTCGATACCCGTCTGATCAACTACCTCGTTGATGAGTTTAAGAAAGATCAGGGCATCGACCTGCGTAACGATCCGCTGGCTATGCAGCGCCTGAAAGAAGCAGCAGAAAAAGCGAAAATCGAACTTTCTTCTGCTCAGCAGACCGACGTGAACCTGCCGTACATCACCGCAGACGCGACCGGTCCGAAACACATGAATATTAAAGTGACACGTGCGAAACTGGAAAGCCTGGTTGAAGATCTGGTTAACCGTTCCATCGACCCGCTGAAAGTGGCTCTGCAAGACGCTGGCCTGTCTGTGTCCGATATCCAGGACGTTATCCTGGTCGGTGGTCAGACGCGTATGCCAATGGTTCAGAAGAAAGTGGCTGAATTCTTTGGTAAAGAGCCGCGTAAAGACGTTAACCCGGATGAAGCTGTGGCTATCGGTGCGGCTGTTCAGGGTGGTGTACTGACGGGTGAAGTGAAAGACGTACTGCTTCTGGACGTTACCCCGCTGTCTCTGGGTATCGAAACCATGGGCGGCGTGATGACTGCGCTCATCAACAAAAACACCACGATCCCGACGAAACACAGCCAGGTGTTCTCTACCGCTGAAGACAACCAGTCTGCGGTAACCATCCATGTGATTCAGGGTGAACGTAAACGTGCGTCTGATAACAAATCTCTGGGTCAGTTCAACCTGGATGGTATCAGCCCGGCACCGCGCGGCATGCCGCAGATCGAAGTCACCTTCGATATCGATGCTGACGGTATCCTGCACGTTTCCGCGAAAGACAAAAACAGCGGTAAAGAGCAGAAAATCACCATCAAGGCTTCTTCTGGCCTGAACGAAGAAGAGATCCAGAAAATGGTGCGCGAAGCGGAAGCGAACGCCGAGTCTGACCGTAAGTTCGAAGAACTGGTTCAGACGCGTAACCAGGGTGACCATCTGCTGCACAGCACCCGTAAGCAGGTTGAAGAAGCAGGCGACCAGTTGCCGGCTGATGACAAAACCGCTATCGAGTCTGCACTGACTGCACTGGAAGGTTCTCTGAAAGGTGAAGACAAAGCCGACATTGAAGCGAAAATGCAGGCGCTGGCGCAGGTTTCCCAGAAACTGATGGAAATTGCTCAGCAGCAGCATGCTCAGCAGCAGGCTGGTGCAGCAGGCGCTGATGCTTCCGCGAACAATGCGAAAGATGACGATGTTGTCGACGCAGAGTTCGAAGAAGTAAAAGACAAAAAATAATCGCCCTTTGATTGGGTAATTACTGACACGGGCGAAGAGGGTTTCCTCTCCGCCCGTTCATGCATGTTAGGGGCAGATAAAAAACAATGGCAAAGCAAGACTATTACGAGATTTTAGGCGTTTCCAAGACAGCGGAAGAGCGTGAAATCAAAAAGGCGTACAAGCGCCTGGCCATGAAATATCACCCGGACCGCAACCAGGGTGATAAAGAGGCCGAAGCCAAATTTAAAGAAATTAAAGAGGCTTACGAAATCCTGACCGACGCGCAGAAGCGTGCGGCCTACGACCAGTATGGTCATGCTGCCTTTGAACAGGGTGGTATGGGCGGTGGCGGCGGCTTTGGCGGCGGCGCTGACTTCAGCGATATCTTTGGTGACGTATTTGGCGACATCTTCGGCGGCGGTCGTGGCCGTCAGCGTGCTTCACGCGGTGCCGACCTGCGCTACAACATGGAATTGACCCTTGAAGAAGCGGTCCGTGGTGTCACCAAAGAGATCCGCATCCCGACGCTGGAAGAGTGTGACGTTTGCCACGGCAGCGGCGCTAAAGCGGGTACCCAGCCACAAACCTGCCCGACCTGTCATGGCGCAGGCCAGGTGCAGATGCGTCAGGGCTTTTTCGCCGTACAGCAGACCTGTCCGCACTGTCAGGGCCGCGGCACGCTGATTAAAGATCCGTGCAACAAATGTCATGGTCATGGTCGCGTTGAGAAAACCAAAACCCTGTCAGTTAAAATTCCCGCGGGTGTGGATACCGGCGATCGCATTCGTCTTTCCGGCGAAGGTGAAGCAGGGGAACATGGCGCACCAGCAGGCGATCTGTACGTTCAGGTTCAGGTAAAACAGCACGCTATCTTCGAGCGTGAAGGCAATAACCTGTACTGTGAAGTGCCGATTAACTTCGCCATGGCGGCGCTGGGCGGTGAAATCGAAGTGCCGACGCTGGATGGTCGCGTTAATCTGAAAGTGCCAGGCGAAACCCAAACCGGCAAACTGTTCCGCATGCGGGGTAAAGGTGTGAAATCCGTTCGCGGTGGCGCGCAGGGTGACCTGCTGTGCCGCGTAGTGGTAGAAACGCCGGTTGGTCTGAACGAGAAGCAGAAACAGTTGCTGAAAGAGTTGCAGGAAAGCTTTGGTGGCCCGACGGGTGAGAAAAACAGCCCGCGCTCAAAAAGCTTCTTTGATGGCGTGAAAAAGTTCTTTGACGATCTGACGCGCTAACGCTCAGCTTGTGCAGTAAAATCTGAAACCCCGTGCTCGCATGGGGTTTTTTATTTGCAGTCACGATTCTGATTCATTCACAAGAAACATCGTTAAAGCTGAATTATAATCCAGAAATAAACTTATTTTGCCGATCTTTTATTCGCGATACCCTAGTTTAATCGATGAATAAGCAGTAAAAGAGAGAGTAAAAGTGAAACATCTACAACGTTTCTTTCATGGTGATGCTTCTGGCGGGATAATCCTGATTATTGCGGCGAGCCTTGCCATGCTTCTGGCAAATATGGGGGCGACCAGCGGTCTCTACCATGCCTTTCTGGATACGCCGGTCCAGTTGAAAGTGGGCGCGCTTGAAATCAATAAAAACATGCTGCTGTGGATCAACGATGCGTTGATGGCGGTCTTCTTCCTGCTGATTGGCCTGGAGGTCAAGCGCGAGATGGTTGAAGGCGCGCTGGCAACCCGTCGGCAGGCCATTTTCCCGGTTGTCGCCGCAATTGGTGGAATGGTGGTACCGGCGCTGGTGTATCTCGCATTTAATTATCAGGATCCGATTGCCAGCAGCGGTTGGGCAATTCCTGCCGCCACAGATATTGCATTTGCATTAGGCGTTCTGGCGTTGCTTGGCAGTCGCGTACCGGCATCCTTAAAAATCTTCCTGATGGCATTGGCGATTATCGATGACCTTGGCGCCATTGTTATTATTGCGTTGTTTTACACTAACGATTTATCGCTATTGTCCCTGGCGGTGGCTGCTGCGGCTATTGCGGTATTGGCTATCCTGAACGTCAGCGGTGTGCGTCGCACCGGGCTCTATATTCTGGTGGGCGTGATCTTGTGGACAGCGGTACTGAAGTCGGGGGTTCACGCCACGCTTGCCGGGGTGATTGTCGGCTTCTTCATTCCGCTGAAGACGCAAAATGACAAGTCACCGGCGAAGCAGCTGGAACATGTGCTGCATCCCTGGGTGGCGTTTATGATTCTGCCGCTGTTCGCCTTTGCCAATGCGGGCGTATCCTTGCAGGGCGTGACGATGGAAGGGTTAACCTCGCTGCTGCCGCTGGGCATTATCGCCGGCCTGTTTATCGGTAAGCCGCTGGGGATTTCCCTCTTCTGCTGGCTGGCGCTGAAGCTCAAGCTGGCGCGTCTGCCGGAAGGGGCAAACTTCTCGCAGATCATGGCGGTCGGTCTGCTGTGCGGTATCGGCTTTACCATGTCTATCTTTATCGCCAGCCTCGCGTTTGGCGCGGTCGATCCGGCGCTGATTACCTGGGCTAAGCTCGGCATTCTGCTGGGCTCGCTGCTGTCGGCAGTCGTGGGATACAGTTTGCTGCGTATGCATCTGAAGCCAGAGCGGGCATAATTAACGTGAATGATTTGCCGGATGGCTACGTTCATCCGGCCTACCGAAGCGTAGGTCGGATAAGCATCAGCGCCATCCGACGTGATGACGAATTCAGGGAGGAAAGCACATATGTCGCACATTAATTACAACCATCTCTACTATTTCTGGCATGTCTATAAAGAAGGCTCAGTCGTTGGCGCGGCAGAAGCGCTGTATCTGACGCCGCAAACCATCACCGGGCAGATTAAAGCTCTCGAAGAGCGTTTGCAGGGCAAGCTCTTCAAACGCAAAGGGCGCGGTATTGAACCCAGCGAACTGGGTGAACTGGTGTTTCGCTATGCCGATAAGATGTTTACCCTGAGCCAGGAGATGCTCGATATCATCAACTACCGCAAAGAGTCGAATTTGCTGTTTGATGTGGGCGTAGCCGATGCGCTCTCTAAAAGGCTGGTGAGCGGGGTGCTGGACGCGGCTGTCGTGGAAGATGAACAAATTCATCTGCGTTGCTTTGAATCGACGCACGAGATGCTGCTTGAACAGCTCAGCCAGCACAAGCTGGATATGATTATCTCTGACTGTCCAATCGATTCTACCCAGCAGGAAGGGCTTTTTTCGGTGAAAATTGGTGAATGTGGCGTCAGTTTCTGGTGCATGAACCCGCCGCCGGAAAAACCGTTTCCCGCCTGCCTGGAGGAGCGTCGTTTGTTAATACCGGGCCGCCGCTCGATGCTCGGACGCAAGCTTTTGAACTGGTTTAACACCCAGGGGCTGAAAGTTGAAATTCTCGGTGAGTTTGATGATGCGGCATTAATGAAAGCGTTTGGCTCTGCGCACAATGCGATTTTCGTGGCACCGACGCTTTATGGACACGATTTCTTTGCCGATGAGAGCATTATCGAGATTGGCAGGATGGAGAGTGTGATGGAGGAGTACCACGCCATATTTGCTGAGCGAATGATTCAGCATCCGGCGGTACAGCGTATCTGTAACCGGGATTACGCCGCGCTGTTTGCGCTTCCTCAATAAAACACAGACGTAAAAAAACCCGCACGAAGCGGGTTTTTTCAACAAAGCGATAACAAGCGGGCGATTAAGCCAGTTTGTTGATCTGAGCGGTCAGGTTTGCTTTATGACGCGCAGCTTTGTTTTTGTGGATCAGACCTTTAGCAGCCTGACGGTCCACGATCGGTTGCATTTCGTTAAATGCTTTAACTGCAGCAGCTTTGTCGCCAGCTTCGATTGCTGCGTATACTTTCTTGATGAAAGTACGCATCATAGAGCGACGGCTTGCGTTGTGCTTGCGAGCCTTTTCAGACTGAACGGCGCGCTTCTTAGCTGATTTGATATTAGCCAAGGTCCAACTCCCAAATGTGTTCTATATGGACAATTCAAAGGCCGAGGAATATGCCCGTTTAGCCTTCTTTTGTCAATGGATTTGTGCAAATAAGCGCCGTTAATGTATCAACGCTTCATTACGTATTGATGGCGCAGGATTCTACCAGCTTGTCGGCGATGAATACAGCCTTTCCGGCATAAAATTCGCACGACCGGCACAGATTTTCTTGCCTTTTATCGTGATGCTGATGAAATCATTGTCTCTTTCCCTGTACAAGGTGCAATCGCCGGTTAACGTCGACTGCTGTACAAGGTATACTTTGGCGATTTTCACTCTTTTGAGCCAGACATGAAGCTGATACGCGGCATACAAAATCTCAGTCAGGCCCCGCACGGGTGTGTGCTGACCATTGGAAATTTCGACGGTGTGCATCGTGGCCACCAGGCGTTGCTACAGGGTCTGCGTGCCGAAGGGCGTGCGCGTAATCTGCCTGTCGTGGTGATGATTTTTGAACCGCAACCGCTGGAGCTGTTTGCGGGTGATAAGTCCCCCGCGCGTCTGACGCGTCTGCGTGAAAAGCTACGCTATCTGGCCGAGAGCGGCGTCGACTATGTCGTCTGTCTGCGTTTTGATCGTCGCTTTGCCGCGCTGAGCGCACAGGACTTTATCCGCGACCTGCTGGTGAAGCGTTTAGGCGTCCAGTTTTTGGCTGTGGGTGATGATTTCCGCTTTGGCGCTGGTCGTCAGGGTGATTTCTTGTTATTACAGAAGGCGGGTGCTGAGTTTGGCTTTGATGTCACCAGCTCGCAAACCTTCTGCGAAGGCGGTGTACGTATTAGCAGCACCGCTGTGCGCCAGGCGCTGGCGGATGACCAGCTCGAACTGGCTGAAAATTTACTGGGGCATCCTTTTACTATCTCCGGGCGCGTGGTGCACGGCGATGAGTTGGGGCGTACTATCGGTTTCCCGACGGCAAACTTACCGCTGCGTCGTCAGGTCTCCCCGGTTAAAGGGGTTTATGCGGTAGAAGTGACGGGGCTTGGCGACAACGTGTTTACCGGCGTTGCCAATATCGGTACCCGCCCAACGGTGGCTGGCGTGCGTCAGCAACTGGAAGTGCATCTGTTGGACGTTGTAATGGACCTCTACGGTCGCCATATAGACGTTATCCTGCGTAAAAAAATACGCAATGAGCAGCGATTCGCGTCGCTGGATGAGCTTAAGGCGCAAATCGCGCGTGACGAATTAACGGCCCGCGAATTTTTTGGGCTTTCAAAACCGGCTTAATGCCTGAATACGTTTAAATACGGAATCGAGAATCTAATGAGTGACTATAAATCTACCCTGAATTTGCCGGAAACAGGGTTCCCGATGCGCGGCGATCTCGCCAAGCGCGAACCGGGAATGCTGGCGCGTTGGACCGAAGATGACCTGTACGGCATCATTCGTGCCGCGAAAAAGGGCAAAAAAACCTTCATTCTGCATGATGGCCCTCCTTATGCGAATGGCAGCATTCATATTGGTCACTCTGTTAACAAGATTCTCAAAGACATTATTATTAAGTCCAAAGGTCTGACGGGCTACGACTCTCCGTACGTGCCGGGCTGGGACTGCCACGGTCTGCCAATCGAACTGAAAGTCGAGCAAGAGTTCGGTAAGCCGGGTGAGAAGTTCACCGCCGCAGAGTTTCGCGCCAAATGTCGTGAATACGCAGCGGGCCAGGTTGACGGTCAGCGTAAAGACTTTATCCGTTTGGGCGTGCTGGGCGACTGGCAGCATCCGTACCTGACCATGGATTTCAAAACCGAAGCCAACATCATTCGTGCGCTCGGTAAAATCATCCACAACGGGCACATGCTGAAAGGCGCGAAGCCGGTTCACTGGTGTGTCGACTGCCGTTCAGCGCTGGCTGAAGCGGAAGTGGAATACTATGACAAAACCTCTCCGTCCATCGACGTGGCCTTCCACGCGGTTGACGCGGATGCGGTAAAAGCGAAATTCGGTGTTGCCAACGTCAACGGGCCGGTTTCTCTGGTTATCTGGACCACCACCCCGTGGACGCTGCCAGCAAACCGCGCAATTTCGCTGTCTAAAGAGTTCGATTACGCGCTGGTACAGGTTGAAGGTCAGGCCGTTATCGTGGCGAAAGATCTGCTTGATGGCGTGATGAAACGCATCGGTGCGGCAGATTACACCGTTCTGGGCACCGTAAACGGCGCTGAGCTTGAACTGATGCGTTTCCAGCACCCGTTCATGGGCTTCGATGTGCCGGCGATTCTGGGCGACCACGTGACGCTGGACGCGGGTACCGGTGCGGTGCATACCGCCGGTGGCCACGGCCCAGACGACTACACCATCAGCCAGAAGTATGGTCTGGAAATCGCTAACCCGGTTGGCCCGGATGGCGCTTACCTGGCGGGTACGTACCCAGGGCTGGACGGCGTTAACGTCTTCAAAGCCAACGATAAAATCGTTGAACTGCTGCAAGAGAAAGGCGCACTGCTGCACGTAGAAAAAATGCAGCACAGCTACCCTTGCTGCTGGCGTCACAAAACGCCGATCATCTTCCGTGCGACCCCGCAGTGGTTCATCAGCATGGATCAAAAAGGCCTGCGTATTCAGTCGCTCAAAGAGATCGACCGTATCGAGCAGGAAGGTCTGGCGAAAGAAAATCTGAGCGGTTGGATCCCGGCATGGGGTAAAGCGCGCATCGAATCCATGGTGGCGAACCGCCCTGACTGGTGTATCTCCCGTCAGCGTACCTGGGGCGTGCCAATGTCGCTGTTCGTGCATAAAGACACTGAAGAGCTGCATCCGCGTACCACTGAACTTATTGAAGAAGTCGCAAAATACGTTGAGAAAGACGGTATTCAGGCGTGGTGGGATCTCGACCCGCGTGAGCTCCTCGGTGACGACGCAGACAACTACGTGAAAGTGCCGGATACCCTGGACGTCTGGTTTGACTCCGGGTCTACCAGCTACTCCGTGGTTGATGCGCGCCCGGAATTTGGCGGCCATACGCCGGATATGTATCTGGAAGGTTCTGACCAACACCGTGGCTGGTTCATGTCTTCTCTGATGATCTCCACGGCGATGAAAGGCAAAGCGCCTTACCGTCAGGTACTGACTCACGGCTTCACCGTGGATGGTCAGGGCCGTAAGATGTCCAAATCCATCGGCAACACCGTTTCTCCGCAGGACGTGATGAATAAACTCGGCGCGGATATCCTGCGTCTGTGGGTGGCATCGACCGACTACACCGGTGAAATGGCCGTTTCTGACGAAATCCTGAAACGTGCTGCCGACAGCTATCGTCGTATCCGTAACACCGCGCGCTTCCTGCTGGCGAACCTGAACGGGTTCGATCCGCTGAAAGACATGGTGAAACCGGAAGAGATGGTGGTGCTGGATCGCTGGGCGGTTGGCTGTGCGAAAGAAGCGCAGGAAGACATTCTGAAAGCGTACGAATCCTACGATTTCCACGAAGTGGTACAGCGTCTGATGCGCTTCTGCTCCGTTGAAATGGGCTCGTTCTATCTCGACATCATCAAAGATCGCCAGTACACCGCGAAAGCAGACAGCGTAGCGCGCCGTAGCTGCCAGACTGCGCTGTACCACATCGCCGAAGCGCTGGTGCGCTGGATGGCGCCGATCATGTCCTTCACCGCAGATGAAATCTGGGGCTACCTGCCGGGCGACCGCGAGAAATACGTGTTCACCGGTGAATGGTATGAAGGCCTGTTTGGTCTGGGCGAAACCGAAGCCATGAACGACGGCTTCTGGGACGTTCTGCTGCAGGTGCGTGGCGAAGTGAACAAAGTTATCGAACAGGCACGTGCGGATAAGAAAGTCGGCGGTTCTCTGGAAGCGGCAGTGACCCTGTACGCGGAACCCGAACTGGCGGCGAAACTGACCGCGCTGGGTGAAGAACTGCGATTTGTCCTGTTGACCTCGGGGGCGAACGTTGCGGAATATAGTGCCGCACCTGCTGATGCTCAGCAGAGCGAACTGCTCAAAGGGCTGAAAGTAGCGCTGAGCAAAGCCGAAGGTGAGAAGTGCCCGCGCTGCTGGCATTACACTCAGGACATCGGCAAGGTGGCGGAACACGCAGATATCTGTGGACGCTGTGTCAGCAACATCGCCGGTGACGGCGAAAAACGTAAGTTTGCCTGATGAGTAAATCGATGTGTTCAACAGGGCTACGCTGGTTGTGGCTGGTCGTCGTCGTGCTGATTATCGATTTGGGCAGCAAATTCCTGATCCTCCAGAACTTTGCTCTGGGGGATACGGTATCGCTGTTCCCGTCGCTTAATCTGCATTACGCGCGCAACTATGGCGCGGCGTTTAGCTTCCTTGCCGACAGCGGCGGCTGGCAGCGTTGGTTCTTCGCCGGTATCGCTATCGGTATCTGCGTGGCGCTGACGGTGCTGATGTACCGCTCGAAGGCCACCCAGAAGCTCAATAACATCGCCTATGCGCTGATTATTGGCGGTGCGTTGGGTAATTTGTTTGACCGCCTGTGGCACGGCTTCGTGGTCGATATGATCGACTTCTACGTCGGCGACTGGCACTTTGCCACCTTCAACCTGGCCGATAGCGCAATCTGCGTCGGTGCGGCGTTGATCGTGCTGGAAGGTTTCTTACCTTCCAAAGAGAAAAAACAATAATAAAATCATTGCCGGATGGCGCTTCGCTTATCCGGCCTACATGAATATCACCCATTGTAGGCCGGATAAGCGAAGCGCCATCCGGCGAAAAGACCGCAATAAAGTCTTGTGTGCCCGCTGAGCGTAGCGCTTCCGGGCAGACAGGCTGAAACTTAGAGCAAACCTGCATGTCTGAATCTGTACAGAGCAACAGCGCCGTTCTGGTGCATTTCTCACTGAAACTCGATGACGGTTCTACCGCCGAATCGACCCGCAACAATGGCAAGCCGGCGCTGTTCCGCCTGGGCGATGGCTCGCTCTCCGAAGGGCTGGAACAACATCTTCTTGGCCTGAAAGCGGGTGACAAAAAAGAATTTTCTCTGGAGCCGGATGCCGCGTTTGGCATCTCCTCGCCAGACCTGATTCAGTACTTCTCCCGCCGCGAATTTATGGATGCGGGCGAACCTGAAATCGGCGCAATCATGCTCTTTACCGCTATGGATGGCAGCGAGATGCCTGGCGTTATTCGCGAAATTAACGGCGACTCTATCACCGTTGATTTCAACCACCCGCTGGCAGACCATACCGTTCATTTTGATATTGAAGTACTGGAGATCGATCCGGTACTGGAGGCCTGAAATGCAGATCCTGTTGGCTAACCCGCGCGGCTTTTGCGCAGGTGTAGACCGCGCTATCAGCATTGTTGAAAACGCGCTGGCGATTTACGGCGCGCCAATCTACGTGCGTCATGAAGTGGTACACAACCGTTATGTGGTCGACAGCCTGCGCGAGCGCGGGGCGATTTTCATCGAGCAGATCAGTGAAGTGCCGGACGGCGCGATTCTGATTTTCTCCGCTCACGGTGTTTCGCAGGCTGTGCGCAACGAAGCGAAAAACCGCGACCTGACCGTCTTCGATGCCACCTGCCCGCTGGTGACCAAAGTTCATATGGAAGTGGCTCGCGCCAGCCGTCGTGGTGAAGAATCCATTCTGATTGGCCACGCCGGTCACCCGGAAGTGGAAGGCACTATGGGTCAGTACAGCAACCCTGAAGGGGGAATGTACCTGGTGGAATCGCCGGAAGATGTCTGGACGCTGGATGTTAAAAACGACGCCAAACTGTCGTTTATGACCCAGACCACGCTCTCCGTTGACGATACGTCTGATGTGATTGATGCGCTGCGCAAGCGCTTCCCGAAAATCGTTGGCCCGCGTAAAGATGATATCTGCTACGCCACCACTAACCGTCAGGAAGCCGTGCGTTCGCTGGCGGAACAGGCTGATGTGGTGCTGGTCGTGGGCTCGAAAAACTCCTCTAACTCCAACCGTCTGGCTGAACTGGCACAGCGGATGGGCAAAGCGGCCTATCTGATTGACGATGCCACAGATATCCAGGAAGAGTGGGTGAAAGACGCCGCCTGTGTCGGTGTCACCGCCGGGGCTTCCGCGCCAGACATTCTGGTGCAGAATGTGATTGCGCGCCTGCAAACCCTCGGCGGTGGTGAAGCCATCCCGCTGGAAGGTCGTGAAGAGAACATTGTCTTTGAAGTCCCTCGCGAGCTGCGAGTGGATGTTCGTGAAGTCGAGTAAGTTATTCCCTTCATGAATATGACAATATGCCAGACTTAACGTCTGGCATTTTTTTATGGAGGAAATATGCGCCTGCCGATTATTCTTGATACCGATCCTGGCATTGACGATGCCGCTGCCATTGCGGCTGCTTTGTTTTCCCCGGCGCTGGATCTCCAGTTAATGACCACCGTGGCGGGCAACGTTTCCGTCGAAAAGACCACGCGTAACGCCCTCCAGTTGCTGCATTTCTGGGAGGCAAACGTTCCGCTGGCGCAGGGGGCGGCAAAGCCGCTGGTGCGCCCGCTGCGCGACGCGGCCTATGTGCACGGGCAGTCGGGGATGGAAGGTTATGACTTTACCGAACATCAGCGCCAACCGCTGGAGAAACCGGCGTTTATCGCCATTCGCGATGCGCTGATGCATTCGCCTGAACCTGTCACTCTGGTCGCCATCGGCCCACTCACTAATATCGCGCTACTGCTCTCTCAGTACCCGGAGTGTCAGTTTAATATTCGTCGCCTGGTGATTATGGGCGGCTCAGCCGGGCGCGGTAACTTCACGCCAAACGCCGAATTCAACATCGCCATCGACCCAGAAGCTGCCGCACAAGTCTTCCAGAGCGGGCTGGAGATTGTGATGTGCGGTCTGGATGTGACTAACCAGGCCGTCCTGACGCCAGAGTATCTGGCCACGCTCCCGGTGCTCAACAAAACCGGCAAAATGCTGCACTCGCTGTTCAGCCACTACCGTAGCGGCAGCATGCAAAGCGGCCTGCGCATGCACGACCTTTGCGCTATCGCGTGGCTGGTACGCCCAGAGCTGTTTACCCTGAAACCGTGCTTTGTCGCGGTCGAGACGCAGGGAACGTACACCGCCGGTACTACAGTTGTAGACATTGAGGGCCGACTCGGCCAACCGGCGAATGTGCAGGTTGCGCTGGGGCTGGATGTGGACGGATTCCGTGCGTGGGTGGCGGAGGTGCTGGCAGCCGCACCCTAGTTGCAGGATGTAATGTCATATGCCCGTATCGCTACGGGCATATTGCTACGTCTATGCGGTGTGATTTATCCAGCATACCTGCCAGGGTTGAAGCGTGATGGCCCCCTGAATTTTCTCGCCAGTGAATAGACATTCGCCGTTGATATCCAGCGCGAGTGGCTGCGCTTCTCCAGTCACATTCACAACGCAGGTTATCGTTTCTCCCGAGACAACATCATGACGACGCACGCCAAAAAACGCGTCCGCAAGCGCGAGCGTTGTCTGCGTTGCCGCGGGTGAAAAGGCCGGATGAGCTTTGCGAATCACAAGCAATTGTTTGAGCGCACTGAAGATCATGCATCGCAGATGATGCGGCGCCAACAGGTCTGACTCTAATGCTTCTAAGGTGAGTTTCTCTCGATTAATGCGGCGATTGATGCCCGATTGTTCAACGCCAGCAAGATCGTTTTCGCTGCCCAGCAGGCTGTGGTAGTAAATAGCGGGAACGCCTTTTAATGCCATGAGAATTGCGTGAGCGGCCGTCGTTTTTGCCACTTTGATGGCATTGCTATCGCCCGGCTCGCTCAGGGCGCTGAGATAGTTAATGTTTAATTCATAGGGCGATGTGGAACCATCACTATTATTTTTCCACGAGACGCGTCCTTTTTTACGCAGCGTTTCGCTGACCAGAAAATCTCTTTCCGCATTATCCAGCAAGTTTTCTGTTGGCCTGAGTCCAATGCCATCGTGGCTGGCGAGGAAATTAAAGAACGTTGCTCCCGGTGGCAACAGCTCGTTATCCAGCGATGTCGACCATTGACGCAGCCAGCGTGCATTGCCGCGCAAAAAGGCGTGTAGCGTGAGTGGTGGTAAAGGGAACTGATACACCATCTGCGCTTCGTCGCCCTGACCAAAATAGGCAATATTCTCCTGATGAGGCACGTTGGTTTCAGTAATAATGCGGCAGCCCGGAAATATGGCATCCAGGAGCAGTCGCCACAGGCGAATAATCTGGTGCGCTTGCGGAAGATGAATACAGGTTGTGCCAGACGCTTTCCAGATAAAGCCAATCGCATCAAGGCGGATAGATGTCGCGCCATGTGCGGCGTAATAAAGCAGGATATTAATGCTTTCGAGTAAGACGTCAGGTTCATTGAAATTAAGATCGATCTGATCGTCGCTGAATGTTGTCCAGATTTGTACGCACTTCCCATCACGACGCGTAAACGCACTAAATAGCGGTGATGTTCTGGGGCGAACCACATTTTGATAATTGGCGTTTTTATCCGCTTCAATAAAGAAGTGTTGATAGTCAGGGTTACCCTTCAGATATTCAGTAAACCATTCGCTGTGTTGGGAAATATGATTGATGACACAGTCAAACATCAGAGAAAAGTCGCCAGATAACGCCTGAATATCCGACCATGAACCCAATGCAGGATCGACGCCGTAATAATCAATCACGCTGAATCCGTCATCCGAACTGTAAGGGAACATCGGAAGCAGGTGAATATCACTCACGGTCGGAGCCAGGAACCGGCGGGCAAAGGTATGCAGCGCCTGTAGTGGCGTACCCGTTGCGGCGGAAATCGCATCGCCATAGGTAATGAAATAAACGGTTTTTTCATCGAGTGGCGAAAAGTGCCGGGCCTCTGTATGCCACTTTTGCGCGCAGGACAGGATCGCCTCAGCAATTCGCGGAGACTCTTGTCCTGGATATAGTGCCTCAATAAGCGAGACGATCTGAGGGCGAAGGGCGGTAATGGATGTTGGGGTCATAAACAGGTCCTGTGGAGAATGCTTGTGTTCTGAGGCGCACTACCGGTGCGCCCCTTATCTGTTATTCATGCACCCGGCACACGCTCGGGCCCGTCAATCATTCTCACGGCAAGCGTAATGTAATCTCTGGCGGCAAGGGTTAGGGGGCTATTTACAGGCTCGCGGCGTTCCTCCTGTAAGGTCAGTATTGAGAGCTGATAATCACAGGAAGAGGAGAAAAATAGCGGCTGTGGGGTTTCGCCTGGGTTAAACAGGCGAAGGATAAACTCTCCAGCGCATTCTCCAGGCCTGCACATGCTTAACATGATCCGAGGATTATCCTGAGAGAGCCATGCCGCTGATGGGGGAATTTTTGTTGTCGGGAGCGGAATGGTGAAGCGCTCAAGACGTTCCTCAAAGGTATTCAACTGCTGGAGTTGATACGTCAGATAGTGTTCACGATAGTGATGGCAGGAGAGCATGAGCGTCGCGTCATCAACCTGGCTATCCATGACGAGCGCATAATCGAACGTCATGGCCTGATGCATTTGCGCGTCGGGTGTCTCAACAACCTTGTTGTTAATGCCTGACGCACGCCCTGGTCGCCACAGCGTATCATCTTTACCCAATAGCCCGACGCTACGAAACAGCGTTAACGCCAGCGTGTCTTCAGCAGGGAAGACTTCATATTCCTTAATCCCTTTAGTGATTACGCCGAAGAAGTGGTCGTCATTACGCAATGCAACACAGTTTTCCATCGTGTAGATAGGCATCGGTTTTTCGACAAAACCCTGCTCGCGCCAGTCAGTGACATAGGGGCTAATGTTGTCGCGACGCAGCAACGAGAAGCCTTGATCGGCATAAGAATCAAGGGGGTTTTTGACGGGGGTTTTGAGGTAAACGCGCAGGCGATGATTATCCGCCTGATTCACCAGACTATGGGTTACGCGAACATAATTTTCATGCTGACGCAGTTCGATGGTGGTATGAATCAGAAGCGCTGAAGTACAGTCCCCCTCCAGTCGCTGTGGGATATCCTGTGGTAACTTCAGCGTCGATTCCAGCGTCATTCGGCTGACCATCGGGCTGACCTCGCTGGCGAGAAGGGTAAATGCCCTACTGATGATCGGCTGTTCCGTTTCAAGCGGTGCGAAATCGAACTCGTCACCGTTGTCGCCACAGTCAACGAAGGTTAAGAAATCTTCTACGCACTGCCGGGTAATGCGATTTTCCAGTGCTAATTTGCCGTCGTTCAGGCTCACGCGATAACGATCGCTCTCAATGGTCTGACGCGCCGTCTGCGTCAGCATCATCGCTGCACTCGCCTCTGTTATCTCGTAGGTTTGATAGCCAAGCCCGTTAATGCCTTGCGCAGGAAAGAGAATTTCACTGCGATAGTAATTATCGACCTGCTCCAGCTTCTCGCCTGCCGCGGTGACAATCACCCGCTGACCACCATCCAGTTCCTGTTGATTGAGCACCGTACATTCAACGGGTTTACTCCCCCGCTTAAGGGCGATGCCTTTATCTTTAGTGAAAACGACGGCATGGACCAACCGATTTAATGGGCTGACGTCGCCGTTAAACACGACAAGAATATTGTCCTGCGCCATTTGCTGGCTGATTGCGTGGCTGATTTTCTTTTTCAGCAGGTTAATAAGACTGAGAGCCGAGCGCTCCACGCTGATAAGACGATGTTTGATATTGTGGTTTACTGGATCAGCATTTGTGGCTTCAATGCCGTTATGCGCATGAGCAGAGAATACCTTTTTCCATAACGCATCCATCATCGGCTGCGGCCAATGTATACCGAGCTGGGACGCGATCACGGTGAGCGGTTCCAGTTGATCGAGCAGCTGATGTTCGGTTTGCCACGTCTGGCGTTTTATATCCGCGCGCGTTGAGTGACACGTGCGGTGGATACGCGATTTCTGGCAGGCAAAAAGTTCGCCCTCAATGACGTTATTAAAAGAGCGCTCTTTCCAGGTCTCCTGCATGTACTCTTCATAGCTGGACATTGTAAAGTGGTAAGGCGTATCCCGTTGATTCAACGCCTTGACCGTTTGCGGGAATTGCGCATTCGGCAAAACCTGATCGCCGCCGCAAGGCAGGAGCAGGTTATCGGTGTGGCTATTCATGGCGCTTAGCCGTTCAAGAATAGGCAGCAGGCGATGATTGAGATAATCGGTATCAGTGGAGAGGAATTTTCCCGGACCGTAGCCGTAATACATATAGTTAGTCGCTACGGTTCTATGATTCGGCGCCTGCCAGAGGAAATTCAAATCGCCGCGGATTTGATCGGTATAAATGCCGCGTTGCAGAACGCAATAATCAATACCCGCATCGGTGAATATCGCCGGAAGATAGGCGTGCTGGCCGAAAATATCCGGTAAATAGCCGACATTCATGCTATGTCCAAACTGTTTCGCGGTGCGAATACCGTATTGCAGATTACGGATTAGCGACTCTGTACGAATTAACAACGAATCACACTGGGTGTACCAGGGGCCGACGTAAAGCCGTTTCTGACGGACCAGTTCGGCGATACGTGAGGCGTTCTCAGGGCGCACCTGCAAATAATCGTCGAGAACGATAGCGAGACCATCAAAGGAATAGCTGGGAAAGGTTACATCGCCTTCCAGCAAATCCAGCAGATAATCAATATTCTCGATGAGCAGAATATGCGAGTCCTCGCAGGTAAAATACCACTCAGCATCCCAATGGCAGTGCGGAACAACATAGACGTGTTTTGACGTCATTTGCGTAAATCTCCTGGTCAATTCAGTGTTATCTTGCCAACTTTGATGAAGTAGTAGCGAATCAGAACATTGGCGAAAGCAATGAAGACAATCCCGGCGCCCATGCCGCAAAGATACGCCGGAAGGTTTTGCACTAACGGCCAACCCCATACGGCGGGGAGGGGAAGCCATTGCACGGAACCCAGGCTAATGGCGATTAACGCGCCTATTACAGCGCCAATGATATTGATTGAAATCGTAATGATTGGGTTTTTCAGCATGAAGGGAATCGCACCTTCGCCAATGGCCAGAAATCCCAGAATTAATGATGTGGTGCCTGTGACGCGCAGGTTATCGTCAAACACGCGCTGGCGAACGATAAAACGATCGATAAGCGTGGCCAGGCCAATACCAATGGGGGGGATAACGATCCCCAACACTCTGGCAGTGAGGGGGAAAATGTGATCTGCTGCCAGCCCAATGGCAATCGCACCGGCGGATTTATTGACCGGGCCGCCCAGGTCGAAAGCGGTGAGCGAGGCGATGATGACGGCCAGTGTCAACGTGCTGGAGGTGCCGTGCTCGGTAATAAACTGCTGAAGGAAGCGGTTAAGGCCACCGAAAACAGGATCGACAAAATAGAAATTGATAAAGAAGAGAATCAGGACGGAAAGCCCCGGTACTATCAACATCGGTTTCATCGCCTGCAGGTGCTTATGCAGACGAATATGGTGGTTGAGATAGTTAGCGATAAATCCCGCCAGCGCACCCAGAATCAGAGCACCGAGAAAACCAGAGGGAATGCCGCCAGTCACAGACCAGAAGGTGTAATGCAACCCGCCAGCGAAAGCGCCCCCGACAAATCCCGGAACCAGGCCTGGCCTGTCGGCGATGCTATAGGCCATGTAGGCGGCGAAAACCGGATACATGAACTTCATGATCATGGCGCCATAGAGCGTTAAAAAGTGGCAAATAATCAGTAAGGTATTGTCGTTGCTGGCATAGCTATTGTTGCCGATATCTGTGATGCCCAGCGTGCTGGCAAGTAACTGACCGATCCCCATCATCAAACCCGCGGCGACAATCACCGGAATCATGTAAGAGATCCCGGTAGAGATCCCCTGATAAATTTGTCTGCCAAAAGAGAGTGTATTCGGGCTTGCCTGGCGATCGCCGTTTTCGGCTTCGTTGACCATGCCATCCGGGTGAGTGAGTAAGCGATCAATTAGCCCGTCGGCATCCTTTAATGGTTCTGAAACCGACGTGTTGATGAAGGCTTTCCCGTTAAACCGGGCTTTCCCTTTTGGCGGCAGCGCGGCGGCAAAAATAACGCCACTTGCCTGGGCTATTTGCCCGGCATTCACGGCATCTTCAATACCGTTTGCACCCTGTTTTTCACTAAATACGCGGATCCCGCGGGCAGCTCCGGCTTTTTCCAGCGCTTCCGCTGCCATATAGGTGTGGGCGATCCCGGCGGAGCAGGACGTGATCACAATAATGCTCTGGCCCGTATCATTAACGAGATGCTTTTCTGTGCCAGCGTGATGGTTATCAAGGAGGCTCAGAAATGCTTCAATCGTGGGAGCGGCCTTTAACGCGCGAACATTGTTTTCATCCATCAGCGCCAGGCTTAGCGTTGAGAGCAAACGCAAATGCCCATCATCATCCCCTTGTGGAACGGCTAACAGAAAGACTAATGAGACGTTGTCTTCGCCATCCATAGTGGGCCAATCCGCAATGGGTTGCTTCAGGCGAGCGACGGCAAAGGCGGGCTCTTTAACTGTGGGGGATTTTCCATGAGGTATGGCGATACCCTGTTCGAATCCGGTTTCGGATATATTCTCTCGTTCCCAGACGGCGTGCAGAAATGCGGTTTTATCGCCGATCTTTCCCTTTTCAAACAGCAGGGTGGTGAGGTTATCAAGAATGGTTTCGCGGTTGGACCACTCCTGGTCAAGAAGGATTAATTCCTGAGATGTTACATCACTTAACAACATATACCCCCCAAAATGGTGCGATTTGTTATGTTATTTGAGTTAATTATTCATGGTGGCTAACATAATCGTTCTTTATAAAACGATATTAATAGAATCATTATCGGGTGTTGGTTTAGTTTACTGACAGTATATTTAAGAGAACGGTTTTTTTAGTCAAGTGTATGGCGGTACAACGAATGTATGATAAAACTGTTTTATGTTTTTTTGCGCAGGGGCTTTTTTTGACGGGTAAAATGTGTGGGGGGAATTCATGTTAGCTAATAGCGGTATCTAAAAGCTGATAGCCAATACCATCGATAAAATTCAAAATAGTAATTTGCGTTTCTCTTTTATAGAGGGTGGTCACGTTCTCGTTAGATTCAACATGCCATGCCCGCGAAGCGAGTTTACACAGCGAGGAGTTCGCCTGCGTAATGGCAATCACGCGTAAGTTCTTGCGTTTTGCGTTACGTGCCATGTCGAGAATGTCCGCTGTTTCACCGGATTTACTGACCAGGAGCAGTATGCCCCGGTTGATTAATGCAAGCTGGTGGATATCCACTAACGTTAAGTGTGGAATGCCAGCGATTGAGAGAAAGCGTGAGAGATAATTGAGGCTGGTTAAGGTGGCGCCACGGGCATACAAATAGATATGCTGGCCGCTCTTAAATTCGTTACAGAGCGCATTGAGTTCATTTTCCGCCATGGAATAATTCACGCCGTCGTGCTGACTTTGAAAACTGTGCGTTGACTGATATTTATATCGAAGTTCCGTATAGCTGGAAAACCCCATCTTTTTACTGACGCGATTTACTGACGTTGTTGTTGTAAATGTGACGTTGGCGATTGTTTTTGCCGATAATGTAGATAATCGATGCGCATTGCAAAGTATATATTCATAAATTATCCGTTCTGAACGGGATAATGTATTCATGGCGACTATCCTTATCGTAACAGGGAGAAAGGAGAAAAGAACCTTCATTATCGAAAGGTTGCATCCTTAGGTTAATCTCTTTATCAAGAGGCCGTAAGCTGATTAATATGATTAACCATGCATATTTTAAAAAAAGTTAAGGGTGAATAGGGTCCTGAAAAATAAAGTTGTGAACCAGATTGCGAAACGGTACAGCTTGCCGTGAGGTTAATCGATTAATCTGCTATTGTTTTCTGGCTGTTCTCCTTGGGCCGGAGACAATTATGGATTCTACTATTATTCAGCCGCCGCACCTGGCGTGGTGTAGCGGCGCGCTTTCTGGTGCGCCGCTTCTCACTAAATCCACGACGCTTCAGGATCTTCCCGGCGTGTTTGCCGATCATACATGCTGGCAATCGCTCGCAGGGTCAAAACCTGTTTATCACGTTGAAATGTTTGCCACTCCTGACAGACCCGGTGAGCTTTACACGGGCGTTACGCATCTTATGCCGGGTAAAGTTGGCGAAGAGTTTTTTATGACGCGCGGGCATTTTCATGCGCGGCGTGAGCAAGGAGAGGTTTATATCGGTCTGCGTGGCGAAGGACTCTTACTTTTGCAGGATGAGCAAAATAGCACTCGCCTTGAGCGGGTTTATCCTGGCTCCGTTCATACTATCCCTGGCTTTACAGCGCATCGGTTAATCAATACCGGGAATGAAATTTTGAGTGCATTAGCCGTCTGGCCTTGCTCTGCGGGCCATGACTATTCAGCGCTCAAAAACGGTTTTGCGTTACGTGTGGTTGATGATGCGGGCAGCGTGCGAGTTATGGAGGTGAATCATGACTAATTTTGGCGTGGATATGACTGTTCACTCATCGCCTCTGGGCTTTAGTTATGGCGACGACGTTACCGGGCCAATGCCTGAGATCCGCACACTCGATCAAATCCGTCCTTCATTGCGCGATCCGCAATGCGAAGGGCCGGAAGAGGTGTATGCCATCGCGATGGATGTTGCGCGAATGCAGGATCGCGCAGAGCTGGAAAAGCGAATGCTACTTTTTGGCGTTGTAACTTATGCTGCCGGAACCTTAGGCGAAGAGCCGATACGCAGTCAGGGGCACGTTCATCGCATCAGTCTTCACAGCGGCTGGTCGCCGCCAGAACTGTATGAAATCTGGCAGGGGAAAGCCATTATCTACATGCAGGAGTATGTGGATGACGATCCTGGCCGTTGTTTCGCCGTACTGGCGGGGCCGGGTGATAAGGTACTCGTTCCGCCAGGATGGGGACATGCGACCATATCCGCGAGCCCGGATGAAGCCCTCACTTTTGGGGCATGGTGTGACCGTGAATATGGTTTTGAATATGATGCCGTGCGGGCGCATAAAGGGTTAGCCTGGTATCCACTGGTACAGGAAAAGCAAATCGTCTGGCAGCATAATACTCACTATATGCCGGGGCGCTTGCAGGTTATTACACCGCGTCAGTACCGTGAATTTGGTCTCTCTGATGAGCCTATCTATCAGCAGTTTATCGACGATCCGGCTCGCTTTCAGTTTATTTCCCGCCCGGATAAAGTGGCTGATCTCTGGCGTAATTTCCACCCATAAAAAAACCGGGGCGAAAGCCCCGGCTACAATATCTGTAACACTCACCCTGCAAACAAGCCCGTTGCCACACCGATTGCTGCCACCACTAAAAGTAACAGCATTGCTTTCACCGGTGAGACGCCGCGTTTTGCCATCACATACCAGGTGCCCAGAACCACAACCAGAGGTAAGAGCTGCGGGAAAATACCATCCAGCATCTGCTGGAGATGAATATTTACGCCATCTTTGGTGATGAACTCCAGCCCGGTACCCAGCTTGACGTAGCTGGCCGCCACGCCGCCCATCACAAAGACCCCTAACAAAGAGAGCGCTTCACGCAGACGTGTCGATTTACTGCTGACCAGCATTTCAACCGATCCCGATCCCATCTTGTAGCCTTTCAAAAACAGGAACCACGATCCGGGAATAATGATCGCCAGCCAGGCAATGATATAAAAGAGTGGCCCCAGCACGTTGCCGCCAGCGGCCAGCGCCATCCCAATACTGAGCAAAATGGGGATCAACATTCCCGGGATCATTGAATCACCAATGCCCGCAATCGGCCCCATTAAACCCACTTTGAGCGTGTTAATCGTTTCGCCATCGATAGGCTCGCCGTTGGCTTTTTTCTCCTCCAGTCCGAGTACCATACCGTTAACAATCGCGCCAAGCTGCGGCTCCGTATTGTAAAAAGAAGCATGGCGGCGCAGCATTTCTTTTCGCTCAACGGCGTCCGGATAAAGCTTCTTCGCAACCGGTAGCATACTCAGACAAAAGCCAAAAGATTCCAGACGCTCAAAACTCATGGAGGAGAGGTTATGCATCATCCATGCCCGCCAGCAGCGGCGCAAATCCGTGCGTGTAAGTTTACGTTGTTCCATCAGAATTCATCCTCATCTTCAACTCTGGCGACCGGTGATGTCGTGACTGGCGCTTCAGGTTTGTAGTTGTAATGAATCAGCGCCAGCAGCGCGCCGACAATCACCAGCGCCACCATGTTCAGCTTCAGGAAAACGATGCACACAAAGCCGACAAGGAAGTAGATCAACATGGTGTAATTTTTGATGATCTGTTTGAGTAGAATCGCGATCCCCACTGCCGGGAGTATGCCGCCCAGTACGTTCATGGTGGACAGCACGACTTTAGGCAGGCTTTCCATAAAGCCGCTGATGTACTGCGCGCCAAAATAGACCGCGATAAATGTGGGAACGAAGCGCAGAACAAAGTTGGTGGCCTGAGGGAAAATAACGCTATTGAGATAAATCCCCCGTGCATCATCCTGATCGATAGCCGTATCGGCACGATGATTCCAGAATGAGTTAACGACCATCATCGTGTTAAAGAGGATAGTCCCGGCGATCCCAATGGTCGCCGCCAGCGCGACGGCCACTTCTGGCCCCTGGCCTGACAGGATCCCCAGCGCAATGGCGGGGTAGGCGACAAAGTTTAAATCTGCGGGCATCGACCCGCCAGGAGTGACCATTGCAATGTAGACGGCCTGCACGGCGACGCCGATCATAATACCGGTTTTCACGTCGCCGAGAATTAAGCCAACCAGTAAGCCGGAGACCAGCGGCCTCGTTATCATATACCAGCCGCCGGTCAGGCCCAGCAGCCAGGGGCTACTCAATGCGCCCAGGTAACAGAGAATGCCAATTAATGTGGCTTCGAAAATCATCGCGCGCTCCTTATTTCAGCTTTTGCCAGGCGTCCTGCCAGCTATAAAAACTGGCATCGGGGACCAGGCGAAATTCGATAGAGTGGCCTTGCTCCGTTAGCCAGTTGAAGGCTGCGATTTCATCGCTATTTACGGACTGATTGGGGCCGATCGTGGTGGTATTCGCACGAGCGCTCATTGGGCCAACGTTGATTTTGCCATTGGCATTTTTCAGGCTGATACCGGCTTGCTCAATGCGCTGTAGCGTGAGAGGAGATTTCCCAATCACAAAGTAACGCTTTTCGCTGGCAATCACTTTCGGCAGCTTTTCTATGGCGGTCGCCGTGTCGAAGAGCCAGACTTTGGTATCCGGAACCGCTCCCTTCATGACGGAGGAGAGCAGGGGATCGGCAGCGACTGCGTCATCAATGGCGACAATACCGTCACAGGGCAGCTCTTTTGCCCACCGCGTGACGAGTTGCCCATGGATGACGCGGTCATCAATGCGAACAAACGAAATACTCATATTTGGCTCCTTAAAAATCATCCGACTGCGCTGACGTTGTCAGAACAGCCTGGGTAATCGTCGGTTGGGTTAATGCAATCAGGTGTTGCGCTGCTGCATGGACGTCGTTGAGATGAGCGACCTCGTCGGTTTGCAGCAACATGGGGAAATTGACACCGGCCACCACGGCGACAGGCGGCTGCGTTTGCGGAGAAAAACCATGCTGGCACGCGACATTCCACGGCGTGCCGCTTTGCATATCACATAGCACGACCACGCCGCAGGCTCCTTGGCTCGCTAAACCCAGAACGCGAGCGAAGTCCTGTTTGAAGCCTTCAATTCCGCCTTCTTCGGTGAGCGTGACGGCGTGAACATGAGGAAGTTCGCCATAGACCATGCGACTGCTTTCAAGCAGCGCGGTCGCCAGAGGGCCATGTGAGGCAACAATAAAATGAATCATCACTCCCCCCTTACCCAGGCTTTAATGGTCGCGAGACGCTGGCCCTGGCTTGTGTGGGTAGGCGAGATGCGATATTCGCCGACGCTTGCCGGAACAATAAAGGTTTCCGCATAGCGCACAATGAACGGGCAAAAAGCCTGAGTGGGGCTTTCAACCACAGCTTCGTCACCTTCCACCAGATTAAGAACATTAACGCCGCCCCCCGTATGATGAGTAACCGGCGCGGTAAACCAATGGCGACGCGTTTCGATAAACTCGCGTTCGTGCAAACCAGTGCGCTCTTCATGCCAGCCATCGCCTTGTGCGATAGGGTCTATCCGATTGACCAGATTCTTCATTACCCAGTCAGTATTACGTTGCCAGTCAATCACTTGCTCACCATGTTCCAGATGGACCGGACGCGGCAACCCATCCATGCCCAGACGACCCCAGTCCCAGAGCTTGAAGGTGAAAATGTAAGGCGTTGCGCTGATTTCCAGCACCATTGTGCCTGCACCAGAGCAGTGAACCGTGCCTGCGGGAATCAAAAAGTGATCGTGCTTTTTCGCCGGGAAGCGATTAACAAATCTGGCATCATCAAACGCTTTTTCGCCCCTGGCGGCGGCATGTAAATCGTCCAGCATCGCCTGCGGATGTGTGCCGTTTTTCGTGCCCAGATAAACGTGCGCGCCGGGTTCGGCATCCAGAATGTAATAGCTTTCATCCTGGGTGTAGTGCATTCCAAACTGCTGCTGAATGTATTCAGTCAGAGGATGAACCTGGAAGCTCAGGTTTTGTCCCTGCATGGTATCGAGGAAATCAAAACGGATCGGGAATTCCGCGCCAAAGCGGGCGTGAACGCGTTCACCGAGCAACGCCCGGGGTTGTAAAAGAATCAGATCTTGTGAGGGGATCTCGATCCGCACGTTACCAAAACGCAGCAACAGGCTGTTTTCCTCGGGCACGCAATCAAAACACCATGCGTAATTGGGGGCCGTGGGATCGAGATCGAATTTGTTTTTCATCCACTGACCGCCCCAGACACCGGGATCAAAAAAAGGCATCACGCGGAAGGGGCGTTGTGTGGTGTGTTGCAGACCCGCACGTAAGGCATCGCCGCTGATCATGGCGGGTTTACCGGGTTGCGTGGTATCCAGTAGAAAATCGGTGCGGTTGAGTAACGGGGTTTTGTGCCGGTCAAACACGCGCCATTCAATAAAGAAAGCGCGTTTATAACGGCGAAGCATATCTTCATCGGCGTTATTGGCTCCCCAATTACTTAATCCTTGGTGGCGCATCCGCTGCTGGATTTCCCATCTTGGCAGATCTGCGTAGACCAGCACATCGCCCGGATGCACCAGCGCCGCGCCGGGTCCATAGATGATGGTTAAACCGGGTACGCTTTCTGCCTGGTCACGCAGGTGTGCCATTTTCCCCGCGTCGAAAAATTCAGTTAAGTGATGGCAGGAGAGCACGCCGAACACGCGGTCATCGGTCAGGTTGCGCGCCAGCAAATGATGCAATGCCGTTTCGTCCAGGCGTGCATTTTCCACGTTCAGGGTTTGGCTGGGTTGTAGAGCGGGAAAAACGTTCTGCTCCAGTTCTCGCAAATTGACACCTGGATAGCAATCCACAACCAGCGTCACATTATTACGTTGTGATAGACGGTTGCGCAGAGCCGTAATAATGGGCTCCCACCCTTGCCAGGCTTCATGATCGTACCCGGCAACGGCAACTTCAGGGTACTTATCGTAAACGGAATGATTCATCGTTAATCTCCTTAATCTTTGATTTAAGATTAATCGATTAACCCTTTATGAAAAGAGTGGTTAACGCGATTAACCTGCAAGTTTTGCTAATTCATCGTTAATCTCGCAGGAGAGTGTGAAGCGTCTCACACGCAGTAGTGCAAAAAAGAGGTTATTCGATTAATCTAAACAAAATGGAGGTGATAATGACCACGATAACCCTGGCGAATGTCGCAGAGCGCGCGGGTGTTTCAACTGCGACGGTATCTATGGTCTTGCGAAACCGGGGGCGAATTTCGCAGGCAACTCGCGAGCGGGTTCTCAAGGCACTTGACGAAACGGGCTACGTCTATAACCAAACGGCGGCGAATCTGCGCAACCGAAGCAGCAATCAGGTCGGGCTGCTGTTACATGACATCACTAACCCGTTTTACGGCGAGATGACTGCCGGGTTAAGCCATGAGATGGAGCGTCATGACCTGCTACTTTTCCTTGCCAACAGTGAAGAATCCGGTGAACGGCAGCAACGATTTGTAGATTCGCTGATGCGTAACAACGCCTGCGGGATGGTGCTATGCGCCGCGCGAGAAACGCCGCAATCTTTTTTTGATGGGCTGAAACGGCGTAATATTCCGGCAATTATGGTTGTCAGGCCGCTTAGCGATCCCGATTTCGATTTTGTCGGCACCGATAATTTCCTCGGCACGCAAATGGCGACGGCGCATTTGCTTAAGCTGGGACATCGACATATCGCTTTTATCGGCGGTAGCCAGAACTCCGGCACACGTGCCCAACGTATTGGCGGTTTTACCAGTAAATTACTGGAAAAGGGGATCTCGCCAAATGCGGAATGGATCGTCACCTCGCAGGCCAGCCAAAGCGACGGCGCGCGGGCGGCGGAAGAACTGTTACGTCGCTATCCGCAAATTACTGCCGCAGTTTGTTACCAGGATATCGTGGCGCTGGGCGTGATGCTAACGCTGCGTAAGATGGGGCGCGAACCCGGCCAGGATTTTGCGCTGGTGGGCTTTGATGATATTACCGAAACGGCGCTGGTGCAGCCGGCGTTAACCACGGTGTCCGTCGCGGCCAAAGAAATTGGCCGCAAAGCGGGGGAGTTACTTTTTAGTCGCATTCAGGGCAATGATGAACCACCGAAGCGGATTATCCTTCCGCCTGCGCTGGTCATCCGGGAATCGTGCGGGTTTACGCAATCGGTAACCGTTTCCCCCGATAAATCCGCTCCGGGCGGCCCACTTTCCCATAGTGAATTTCAGCCACCAGAAAGTCTTCTTTGACGCCTTGCTCAAGATACCGTCTGGCCGTCGTCTTGCTGCTACCGAGCAGGCGGGCCAGACTGTCGGCGGTGTGGACGGCGCTAAGGTCGCTGAAAACTTCGCGTACTTTACCTAGCGTATTTTCGTCGATGCCGCGTAGCGCAGAGGGTGGGGGCGTGATGTCTTCCTTTGCCTGCATATTGAAGAGGGCATCCACATGATTCTGACTGGCTTGCTCACTGGATCGCAACGAGCTGCGGTAGCGGGAAAACCGCTCAAGCGTATGCTGAAGTCGCTGGTAGTGCACAGGTTTAATCAGGTAATCAAAGACGCCCAGTTGCAGGGCCTCGCTAATCGTATCCATATGATTATCCGCGGTAATAAAGATAATTCGTCCGCTGAAATGGTTATTGACGGTATAGCGAATCAGATCGATACCTTTGCCATCAGGTAAAAAATTATCAAGTAATATGAGCTGCGGCTGATAAAGCCTGATCATTTTCTTAGCGCTTTCCAGTTTATCCGCGATGCCCACGACTTTGTAACCGTGGAAGGGTTTTAGGGTTTCGACCAAAATCTCTGCCAGCATCGGCTCGTCTTCGACAATAAGGGTAGTAATACTATCCATGATGTTTTTCTCTGGTCAGGGGAATATAGAGTGTAAAAATGGTGCCGCCTGGAAGGTTGTTATCCACAACAATGGTACCGCCAGCTTGGGCAACGTAGCTACGCACCAGCCACAGGCCAATACCGTGATCGCGGTTATTGCTGCTGGTGACACCGCGCTCGAAAATATGATCGCGCAGGGATTCATCGATCCCGCATCCCTGATCGGCGACCTCGATCAAAAACTCCGCACCTTCGCTGTTAATTAAGCATTCAATCTGTGTTGCCCCTTCGGGATGGCGCAGCGTTGCGTTATAGGCGTTATCCAGCAAATTACCGACGATCGAAATCCACTCGTTAGGCGTCAGCGTTTCGGGGAGGGCATCAACATAGCAACCGGGATCAAACACCAGTTCCAGCCCCAGCTCTTTAGCCCGGTAATATTTACCAATCAGAAGCCCGGCAAGGTGATTATTGTTAAAGCGCTGAGCAATAAAATCGAGCACCTTTTGGTGACTTTCCGACTGCTGCTGAATTAGTGCCAGGGCATTATCGTAACGTTTAAGGAATAACAGGCCCGCAATGGTAGAAATGAGATTTCGGTGCTCATGCTGAACGGCCCGCAGATTATCGGCATACTGCTGAACCTGGCTGAGCTGTAGGCTCAGTGTGCTGATATCGTCCTTTTTACGAAAACTGATCACCCACCCCTGTGGTTCATCATTGAGGATCAAGGCCATGCGACTGGCGATCATCTTGATGTGATTAAAGATGACGATTTCATCTTTTTTATTCACTTCCGGACGGTCGTAAAAAAAGGCATTGGGTGAAACGACATCAGAGATGTTTTTACCAATCAGAAGATGTTCCGGCTGTACCAGATTTAGCCAGCGGCGTGCAGTTTGATTGATAGCAGTAATTCGCCAACCTGAGTCAATGGCGATTAACCCTTCAAAAACTGATTCAAATAATACGTTTTGCTGGATCAAGAGCTGTGCCAGCTGCTGGGGCTCCATATTGAGCATCTGTTTTTTGATATGCAGTGAGAAGCGGCGAGCACAAAATAGCAGTAGTACCAGCATCGCGACCATCGGTAATAACACAGAACTAAGTTGTAGGCTGAGCCAGCTTTCCAGTTGCTCAATGGTGTAGCCCACGGATACGATGCCGATGACTTTTCCGGTACTGTCCTGGACGGGCGATTTACCGCGCAAGGATGAGCCAAGCGAACCCTGACGAACGGAGACGTAGCTTTTGGCATTTATTAGCGCGTCCTGGCTATCGCCGCCTTCCATAAATTTGCCAATTTCTTCAGGATTAACATGATAAAGCCGACGACCCTGCGCATCACCAACGGTAATGTAGGTGGCATCAGAGAATGAACGCATCGGGTCAATCAGTTCTTTAATTCGTGGAATGTCTCGCTTTTCTACGGCGCTAACCAGCTCCGGCATGGCCGAAATCTGCATTGCCTGAATTAATGCGCGCTGGCCTACCTGATAATGTAGACGTTCTTCGGTGATGCTGGTGAGATACCAGGTAATGGCCAGCATCACGACGGTCGATGTGAAAAGAATCAGCAAAAAGATGCGATTCTGAAAGGAACGACGGGCAAACCAGTGGGTTAGTCTTTTCGCTACCATATTGATATCAAAAGCTGCATTTTTCACGATCTCAGCAAAAGATGAGCTGTCCGCCCTCATACTTTTGCAGAAATCAGAATTCATTTAGTGAAAAGAAAGCCCGGTCAGCATGACGCTGACCGGGCCTGGTTGTTTACATCGCCAGAACATACTTCAGCATCACGCCTGCGGCGATCGCCGAGCCAATCACGCCTGCCACATTCGGCCCCATCGCGTGCATCAGCAGGAAGTTTTGCGCATCTGCTTCCAGACCGACCTTGTTAGACACGCGTGCCGCCATCGGTACCGCCGAGACGCCTGCTGAGCCGATGAGCGGGTTAATCGGATTCTTACTGAATTTATTCAGTAATTTTGCCATCAACACGCCCGCCGCCGTCCCGATACCAAAGGCGATCACCCCCAGCACCAGAATGCCCAGCGTCTGCGGTTGCAGGAATTTATCCGCCACCAGCTTCGCGCCCACCGACAGACCAAGGAAAATGGTCACGATATTAATCAGCCCGTTCTGCACCGTGTCGCTCAGGCGCTCCACCACGCCGCTTTCACGCATCAGGTTGCCAAAGCAGAACATCCCCAGCAGCGGCGCAGCGTCCGGCAGCAGCAGCGCGACCAGCAACAGCAGGATCACCGGAAAAATGATTTTTTCCCGCTTGCTGATGGTCCGCAGTTGCACCATGCGGATTTTGCGTTCGCGCTCGGTGGTCAGCGCCTTCATGATGGGCGGCTGGATCAACGGCACCAGCGCCATGTAAGAGTAGGCCGCTACAGCAATCGCCCCGAGCAGCTCCGGCGCCAGTTTACTGGCGAGGTAGATAGCCGTCGGGCCATCCGCGCCGCCGATAATGCCGATCGCCGCCGCCTGCGGCAGGGTGAAGTGGATGAACCCAAGGTAGTTCAGCCCCAACGCGCCCAGTACCGTAGCGAAGATGCCGAACTGCGCCGCCGCCCCGAGCAGCAGTGTGCGCGGGTTGGCCAGCAGCGGGCCGAAGTCGGTCATCGCCCCGACGCCCATAAAAATCACCAGCGGCGCGACGCCGGAGCCAATCGCTACTTTATAGAACAGCGCCAGCACGCCCGGCGTGTAACCCATATCCACTGCCAGCGTTTCCATCTGGTTTTGCACCGACGGTAACGCCAGCGCCAGCGCCTCCTTGATGGCGTGAACATCCGGCGTGCAGTTGAGCTTCGCGGCTATCACTGTCAATTGCCCGGCGTCGTGATGCGCCAGCAGGCTCTCCAGCGCGGTCATTGCCATCCCGGCTTCCGGAATGTTCGACAGCAGGCCGCCGAAGCCAATGGGCAGCAGCAGCAGCGGTTCAAACTTTTTCGCGATGGCCAGCCACAGCAGCAGCAGGCTGACCAGCAGCATCACCGCCTGGCCTGCGCTGAGGTGCATCAGCCCCATGCCCTGAAGCAGGGCGTTCAGACTCTCCATATCCGCCCCCGTTACGCCAGCGTCATCAGGGTGTCACCCACCGCAACCGCATCCCCGGCTTTCACCGTGATGCCGCGTACCGTGCCTGCCTGCGCGGCGCGGATCTCCGTTTCCATCTTCATGGCTTCGAGGATCAGCAACACGTCGCCTTCTGCCACCTTCTGGCCTTCGCTGGCGATGACTTTCCAGATATTCCCGGCCAGCGGCGCGGCAACCGGAGTGCCTGTGCCCGCCGGAGCAGGAGCCTGTGGCGCCGGAGCCGATGATGCGGCGACAGGCGTGATATCGCCGCCATCGCTTACTTTCACCACCCAGGCTTTGCCGTCCACTTCGACGGTATAAATACCGCTGGAGGCCGACGGTTTTGGCGCGCTGACCGGGGCGGCTGGCTTAGCGGACGCCAGCTCAGGGCGCGGCTCAAAGGCCGCCGGGTTATCGCGATTCTCAAGGAACTTCAGGCCCGGCTGCGGGAAGAGCGCCAC
Source organism: Pseudocitrobacter sp. 73 (assembly GCF_008369545.1). NCBI lineage: Bacteria > Pseudomonadati > Pseudomonadota > Gammaproteobacteria > Enterobacterales > Enterobacteriaceae > Pseudocitrobacter > Pseudocitrobacter sp. 73. Next base: position 246,148 of record NZ_VTZO01000009.1, read on the forward strand.
GGTCAGGACATCATCAATGGCGTTATCGGCAAGCGTAATGCCTTTTTCCTGCGCCTGACGTTTGATATCCGCTTCCAGCGTCGCCAGTTCCGGTTTCAGCAGGTCTGCCGGGCGACAGGTAATTGCCTGCCCGCCTTCCAGCACCTTAGCCTGCAACGCGGCGTTCACCGGTGCGGGTGTACGGCCATACTCGCCTTTCAAAATTCCCGCCGTCTCTTTGGCGATGGATTTATAGCGCTCGCCGGTCAGCACGTTGAGCACCGCCTGAGTGCCGACAATCTGAGACGTGGGCGTCACCAGGGGAATAAACCCGAGGTCTTCGCGCACACGTGGGATTTCGGCCAGCACCGCATCAAGCTTGTCGGCGGCGTTCTGCTGCTTCAGCTGGCTTTCCAGGTTGGTGAGCATCCCGCCCGGTACCTGCGCCACCAGAATGCGGCTGTCATAGCCTTTCAGTTGACCTTCAAAGCTGTGGTATTTCTTACGCACGTCGCGGAAGTAGGCTGCGATTTTCTCAATCTGCGGCAGCGAGAAACCGGTATCGTGCGGCGTGTCCGCCAGGGTGGCGACCAGCGCTTCGGTGGCCGGGTGACCGTAGGTGGCGCTCATCGACGAAATCGCCGTATCGACGCCATCGACGCCCGCGTCAATCGCTTTGAGCAGCGCCATTTCCGCCATGCCGGTGGTGGCGTGGCAGTGCAGATGCAGACGCACGTCATAGCGTTTTTTGATTTCACTGACCAGTTCATACGCCGCACCGGGCGTCAGGATGCCGGACATATCCTTGATGGCGACAGAGTCGACGCCGATTTCCAGCAGTTGTTCCGTCAGGTCGAGCCAGGTTTGCAGGTTATGCGCCGGGCTGGTGGTGTAAGAGAGTGTGCCCTGCGCATGCGCGCCGTGGCTGCGCACCGCTTCAAGGGAGGCCTTCATATTGCGCGGATCGTTCATGGCGTCAAACACGCGGAACACGTCCATGCCGTTTTTCACGGCGCGCTCGACAAAGCGTTCCACCACGTCATCGGCGTAGTGGCGATAGCCCAGTAAATTCTGCCCGCGCAGCAGCATTTGCAGCGGGGTTTTCGGCAGGGCTTTTTTCAGCTCACGCAGGCGTACCCACGGGTCTTCGCCCAGAAAGCGAATGCAGGCGTCAAAGGTGGCGCCGCCCCAACATTCAAGCGACCAGTAGCCCACGTCATCGAGCGCCGCGGCAACCGGCAGCATATCGTCAAGACGCAGACGGGTGGCAAACAGAGACTGGTGAGCGTCGCGCAGGACGACATCGGTAATAGCAACGGTCATAAATTTCTCCGTGAATTAAGCATTAAGGCGACGATGATGGTGAATAGCCGCCGCGATAACCGGCTTAAGCTGGCTAAAGTCATCGACGGGAGCAGGAACAGGGCGTGGCACAGCAACCGGTTCGGGTTCAGGAAAGAAGCGGTTGATGAGGGTGGACATACCCCGGATGGCCAGGATGAGTAAAAAAAGGAAGGTGAGGACAAACCCCATTCCCAGGAGCATCAGGGTGATCCCTTCGCCCAATAGTGCGGCATCATTCATGATGAGATTCTCAGGTAAGAGCACAACGGTACGTTGGAAGGTAAAGTGCGACGGTAAAGAGTGGATTTCCCCAGCCGCCCCGGCTCAGGCTCTTATCGCTATCGCCACTTACCCTCTGCGCGTACCGTTGTGCGAATGCGTTACACCATCATGCCGAACACGATGCTGGCGATGACCAGCACAATACCGCCGCCCAGACGAGAGGAGATTTGTGCATAAGAGATCAGGTTCATACGGTTACAGGCGGAGAGCACTTCCAGGTCACCGGAACCACCACGGTTCGCCATACACAGGCCTGCGGTAATCGCGGATTCGACCGGGAAGAAGCCAATCACCCAACCGCCCAGCGCTGCGCCGACCACGGCACCGATCACGATAACGGCGGCGATAATGACGTTGGCGAAGGTCAGCGCATCAATGATTTCCTGGAGGTCGGTGTAGCAAACGCCGACGCCGACCATCAGCACCCACAGCATCTGTTTAGAGAAGAAATCGGACAGGCGTTTAGCCCCCGCTTTGATTTCCGGTGAGCAAAGGCCTGAGGCATTCAGCGCTGCGACAATCAGTACCATCCAGGCAAAAGTATGAATTTCTACGCCGCCGATGTTCGGCAGAATGGCTTTCGCCATGACATAGGCCAGCACGAAGCAGGTGGTGGAGAGCACCAGGCCAACCGCGGTTTCACGATGAGTAATTGGGCCTGCTTTTTCATCTTCTTCCGCTTTGAAAGAGGCTTTACGCACCAGTTCGCCTTCGCCGCTTAATACCGGGTATTTCTTGCCGATGATGTCGAGGAAAGCGGCATAGATGATGGCGAAAATGTTCGCGATAGTCAGAATCGCAATCGCGGTAGAGTAGTACTCTTCACGTGAGCGACCGGTGACAGAGTGATAAATTTCCGACAACGGAACCGCGCCTGCGCCATTACCGCCGCCCATAATCGGCAGTACGTACAGCATCATGATGCGATCGACCGGAATGCCAAAGCACAGGCCAATAAGAATCCCAAAAACAGACGCGCCCAGAATCCCCAGAAGAATCGTTGGAATATATCCCAGCAGTGATTTCAGCAATAATTTACGGTTAACCGATAAGATTGCCCCGGTGATCAATACGGAAATGAATAAGTTCAGGAAGTTCGTTTCATCCATGACTTTGGTAATGGTGTCGATCTCTTTCTGCGTGAATATTCCGGCATACACAAAATAAGCGGCGACAAGAAAAATCATTACCGGTGCGCCACCAATATATTTATTAAATATCGGCAGGCGTTTACCAATCTCACCAAATACAGCACCAATAATAAACATTAGCGCAAAACCGCCGACAACATCGCCCGGCAGCTTATCGTTAAAGTGGGAAAGTAATAAAGTGATTAACGCAAACGCGTAAAGCGGCAGAGACATACCAAATATCTTAAAATTCAGCAGGTCACGCACGCCTTTCTTCTCCGTCTCAGGAGATGTGCTGATGTTACTCATAGGGCATCCTGTCGTTGATAAAGGGAGTGGTAATACGCTGCGGATGGTAATAAATGAGGCCTGCTGTTGATTGTGATAATCTTCACTTTCCGGTAGTGTTTTTAATTAATTTAATTATTTTATCTTTCCGAATTAATTAACAACATAAAAACCATAAGGACAATAAAACCAGACGCAAAAGTGTGATTTAACATCAGGACGCGGTGAGTGAATAGTGGCGAAATAGCCGCCGTTATTCCCGACGGACATTGAGTTATGGATCTTATTTATCACTGCTGCGACCCGCATCATGACATCGCTAGCCGTCAGGCCGTTGAGGCCTTTCTTGCTAACGCGCACCTAAAACTTGAAGCCGATTGCGACGTGCTGGTAATGGCGAAGTCTCAGGGGCGGCTGGTGGGATGCGGGGCAATTGCCGGAAATGTCATTAAATGCATCGCGGTCGATCCCACGCTTCAGGGCAGTGGCTTAAGCCTGAAATTATTAACGGAACTGGTGACGCTGGCGTTTGAACGTGGCCACAGTGAACTATTTCTGTTCACGAAACCTGAAAATGTCGCGCTTTTTTCCGGAGCAGGGTTTTGGCCGATTGCGCAGGCTGAAGGGCAGGCGGTGCTGATGGAAAACAGCCGTGAGCGGCTGGCACGCTACTGCCGACAGCTCTCGCTGTATCGTCGTCCCGGGAAGAAAATCGGCGCCATCGTGATGAACGCCAACCCTTTCACGCTGGGGCATCTCTGGTTAGTGGCGCAGGCCGCCGCGCAGTGCGACTGGCTGCATCTGCTGATGGTTAAAGAAGACGCCTCCTTTTTTAGCTATGCCGATCGCTGGCAATTGATCGAGCAAGGTATCGCGGGGATCCATAACGTTACCCTCCACCCAGGATCGGCGTGGTTAATTTCGCGCGCCACCTTCCCGGGGTATTTCTTAAAAGATAAGGGCGTGGTTGATGATTGCCACAGCCAGATCGATCTACAGCTTTTTCGCGAACGCTTCGCCCCCGCTCTGGGTATCACTCACCGTTTCGTTGGCACGGAACCTTTCTGCCCGTTAACCCGCGCCTATAACCAGCGAATGAAAACGTTACTGGCGCCGACGGTTGAGGTTGTGGAGCTTCCACGGCTGGAACAACAGGGGGGCGCAATTTCTGCTTCGCGTGTGCGCAAACTTTATGCCGAGCGCAACTGGCGTGCGATTGCTCAACTGGTGCCACCCACAACACTCGATTTTCTGACGCGTCTGGCGGCGGAGAGTCCGCAAACCGCCTGATACGATTTTTATTAATAAGGAACGACTTCATGGAAATCATAAAAGATGCCCTGGCCGGCACGCTGGAATCCAGCGATGTGATGGTCAGGATCGGCCCATCCAGCGAGCCGGGTATCCAGCTTGAGCTGGAGAGCCTGGTGAAACAGCAGTTTGGCGCGGCGATAGAACAGGTTACCCGTGAAACGCTGGCAAAGTTAGGCGTGACCAACGCCGCCGTTGCAGTCGATGACAAAGGCGCGCTGGAGTGCGTGCTGCGTGCTCGCGTGCAGGCGGCAGCCATGCGCGCTGCGGGGCAAGCTGAGATTGTATGGGAGGCATTATGAAGCCACGTCGCAGTATGTTGTTCATTCCCGGCGCGAATGCCGCCATGTTAAGTACCTCTTTTGTCTATGGCGCGGATGCGGTCATGTTCGACCTTGAGGATGCAGTTTCCCTGCGCGAAAAGGACAGTGCGCGGCTGTTGGTGCATCACGCATTACAGCATCCGTTTTACCAGGATGTGGAGAAGGTCGTACGTATTAACCCGTTGAATACTCCATTCGGTCTGGCCGATCTGGAAGCCGTTGTGCGCGGCGGTGTGGACATCGTGCGTTTGCCGAAAACGGACAGTAAAGAAGATGTGCTGGAGCTGGAAGCACACGTAGAGCGCATTGAGCGCGCGTGTGGCCGTGAGGTGGGCAGCACCAAACTGATGGCGGCGATTGAGTCAGCGACTGGTGTGGTCAACGCGGTGGAGATCGCCCGTTCCAGCCCGCGCATGGTGGCGATTGCGCTGGCGGCGTTCGACTACGTGATGGACATGGGCACCTGCCGTGGCGATGGTAGCGAGCTGTTTTATGCGCGCTGTGCGGTATTGCACGCCGCGCGTGTCGCCGGGATCGCGGCCTACGATGTGGTCTGGTCTGATATCAATAATGAAGAAGGCTTCCTGAAGGAAGTGCAGCTCGCCAAAGGATTGGGTTTCAACGGTAAATCATTGGTGAATCCGCGGCAAATTGAGCTTTTGCATCAGGCCTATGCGCCAACGCGCGGCGAAGTCGCTCATGCATTTGAAGTCATTGCGGCAGCTGAAGAGGCGGAGTCTCGCGGGCTGGGCGTCGTTTCATTAAACGGCAAAATGATTGACGGGCCGATTATCGATCACGCCCGCAAAGTGGTGGCGCTGTCTGCCTCCGGCGTACGCGATTAAGGGGAAGGGATGATGAAAGATACCGTGGAAATGTTGCATCAGCAGTACATTGTGCCCGAAGGGCTTAAGCCCTACGCTGGCGTTAGCGCCCATAGTCCCTGGCTGGCCTGTGAAAAAGAGAAACGCTCACGCAAAATCTGCGCATCGTTAGAAGACGCGATTCGCCGCTCCGGGCTACAGAATGGGATGACCATCTCCTTCCATCACGCGTTTCGTGGCGGCGACAAGGTCGTCAATATGGTGGTAGAGAAACTGGCGCAGATGGGCTTTCGCGATCTCACGCTGGCGTCCAGTTCACTGATTGACGCGCACTGGCCGCTTATTGAACACATCAAAAATGGCGTCATCCGCCAGATTTACACCTCGGGATTGCGCGGTAAATTAGGTGAAGAGATCTCCGCTGGGCTGATGGAAAATCCGGTGCAGATCCATTCCCACGGCGGTCGCGTGAATCTGCTGCAATCGGGCGAGTTAAACATTGATGTCGCCTTCCTCGGCGTGCCTTGCTGCGATGAATTCGGCAACGCTAACGGGTTTAGCGGCAAATCGCGCTGTGGTTCGCTGGGTTACGCCAAAGTTGATGCGCAATACGCGAAGACGGTGGTATTGCTGACTGAAGAGTGGGTCGCCTATCCCAATTATCCGGCCAGCATTGAGCAGGATCAGGTTGATCTGATCGTTCAGGTCGAAGAGGTGGGCGATCCGGCAAAAATTACCGCCGGGGCGATCCGTCTTTCCAGCAATCCGCGCGAACTGTTGATAGCCCGCCAGGCGGCAAATGTGATTGAGCACTCCGGGTATTTCAAAGAGGGCTTTTCGCTGCAAACCGGTACCGGTGGCGCATCGCTGGCGGTGACGCGTTTCCTGGAAGATAAAATGCGTCGCCATCATATTACCGCCAGTTTCGGTCTGGGCGGGATCACTGGCACGATGGTCGATCTGCATGAAAAAGGGCTGATTAAAGCGCTGCTGGACACGCAATCTTTTGATGGCGATGCTGCGCGTTCGCTGGCGCAAAACCCCAACCATATTGAAATCTCGACGAATCAATATGCCAGCCCGACCTCTAAAGGCGCATCCTGCGAAAGGCTCAACGTTGTGATGCTCAGCGCGCTGGAAATTGACGTCAATTTCAACGTAAACGTTATGACGGGCTCGAATGGCGTGCTGCGCGGCGCATCCGGCGGCCACAGCGATACGGCGGCGGGGGCGGATCTCACCATTATTACCGCGCCGCTGGTACGCGGGCGCATTCCGTGCGTGGTGGAGAAAGTGCTCACCACCGTAACGCCGGGCGCCAGCGTCGATGTGCTGGTCACCGATCACGGTATCGCCGTAAACCCGGCGCGTCAGGACTTGATCGATAACCTGCGTGAGGCGGGTATTCCCATGATGACCATTGAGCAGTTGCAGCAGCGTGCGGAGCTGCTAACGGGTAAACCTCAACCGATTGAATTCACTGACCGTGTCGTGGCAGTCGTGCGCTATCGCGATGGCTCGGTGATAGACGTTATCCGCCAGGTTAAAGCCTGATGAAACGCGCAGATCTGCTCTTTGAAGGGCAGCCCGTTACGCTCACAGAGATGCTTCAGGCGCGCGAGCAGCGCGTTATTCGGCAGCAACGAATGCTGGGGCTTTATTGCCAGCCGCTGGTCTCTTTCACACTTGTTGCGCCCGGGCCTATCAAAAATAGCCCCGCCTGGCGCGATGTTGCCGAAGCCGCGCGTAAGGCCGTGTTAACACTGTGCCAGCGCTACGACTGGCGTATTGAAGGTAACGTGGAGTGTGTCGCGAATAGCGGGCCTGAATGGATGATAGCGGTCTGCGCGCCGTCGATAAGGTTGAAAGAGGTACTGGTCGAACTTGAGCGAATGCATCCGCTGGGGCGACTGTGGGATCTGGACGTCATTAATGAAGTTGGCACGGCAATTTCGCGACGAGAGCTTGGTCTTCCGGCGCGCCGTTGCCTGATTTGTGAGAAGGACGCGCATCTGTGCGCACGTGCCAGAACGCATTCGCTGGCGATGCTGCTGGACGACGTTGCCCGAAGGATTGAGAGCTATGAGCGAAATACTGATGACTGAATCGCCCGTAAACAAAGTCTGTGCTTTTGATGAGGAGAGCCTGGTAAAGCGGGTTCGTCTGGCCCTTCTCACCGAGGTACGCTTAACGCCTAAGCCCGGTCTGGTAGACATTCGTAATACGGGCGCGCACAAGGACATGGACCTGGCCGCTTTTGAAAGAAGCACGGCGGCGATTGCGCCGTGGATGGCCCGGTTTTATCAAATAGGTTATGAGTCAGCGACGGGAAACGCCGAGTGGGTGTTGCCTATGATCCGGCCAATTGGCGTTGCCTGCGAATGCGATATGTTGCAGGTGACGGGGGGCGTGAATACTCACCGCGGTGCAATTTTTGCGTTCGGTCTGCTTAGTGCGGCGATAGGTCGTTTGAATGCGCAGAATGTTCCACTGGAACAAAATCTGATGTGTGATGTAGTCGCGCAGTTTTGCCATCACCTGGTGGCAAAAGAGTTGTCGGTGCCAAAGGGCGGAAAACTCAGTAAAAGTGAGTCTCACTTTCTACAGTTTGGTCTGGCCGGCGCCCGTGGCGAAGCGGAAAGCGGTTTTCGCACCGTGCGTACGCAGGCGCTGCCGGTCTATAACCGGGTGATGGCAGAACTGGGAGATACGAATCTTGCACTCCTGCAAACCTTATTGCATCTCATGGCCTGGAACGATGACACCAATCTGGTGGCGCGCGGGGGATTATCGGGGCTCTATTACGTGCAACAGCAAGCGCAGAAATTGCTGTGGGAAGGTGGAGTATTACACCCCGGTGGAATTGAAGCCCTGCAGCAGCTTGATGATGAGTTGATTGCCCGCCATCTTAGCCCTGGCGGCAGCGCCGATCTGCTGGCGGTGACCTGGTTTTTAAGCCATTTTCCGGCTGGAATGCTTTTTAAGAACTAAATTCTGCTACTGGCTCCTCTTTTTAGCCATGATTCGTCCTTCCCGATGAATCATGGCTTTTACTGATATTCCCCTCTGTTTATCATTTAATTCTAATTATGGGCGTTTTCGGCTGGCGGCCTCCGGGCGGGCTGGTTACTCTGAGAACGGTTTACGCAAAATTAACAAAAGAGAATAGCTATGCATGATGCACAAATCCGTGTCGCCATTGCCGGGGCCGGTGGACGTATGGGGCGCCAGTTAATTCAGGCGGCGATGGCAATGGACGGCGTTCAGTTGGGCGCAGCGCTGGAGCGCGAAGGTTCCAGCCTGCTGGGCAGTGATGCGGGCGAACTGGCGGGTGCGGGGAAAACGGGCGTAACCGTTCAGAGCAGCCTCGACGCGGTTAAAGATGATTTTGATGTGTTTATCGATTTTACCCGTCCGGAAGGCACGCTGACGCATCTGGCGTTCTGTCGTGAACACGGGAAAGGCATGGTTATCGGGACCACCGGTTTTGATGATGCCGGCAAGCAGGCTATTCGCGATGCCTCTCAGGAGATAGCGATTGTCTTTGCCGCCAACTTCAGCGTCGGCGTAAACGTCATGCTGAAGTTGCTGGAGAAAGCGGCCAAAGTGATGGGCGACTATACCGACATCGAAATTATTGAAGCGCACCATCGTCACAAAGTGGATGCGCCATCAGGCACGGCGCTGGCGATGGGCGAGGCGATTGCCTCGGCGCTGAATAAAGATCTGAAAGAGTGCGCGGTATATAGCCGTGAAGGCTACACCGGTGAGCGCGTGCCGGGTACGATCGGTTTTGCGACGGTGCGTGCGGGCGATATCGTCGGCGAACATACGGCGATGTTCGCCGATATCGGCGAGCGCGTAGAGATTACGCACAAAGCGTCCAGCCGTATGACGTTTGCCAATGGCGCGGTGTGTTCGGCTTTGTGGCTGAAATCGAAACAAACTGGTCTTTTTGATATGCGTGATGTGCTTAATCTTAATGAATTATAGTATTTATTACCCATCGTGATGTGGTATTGCAGTCGGTAAGGTATTGATTGCATAGGGCGATATTTTATCGCCCTTTATTTTACTTGTTACGTATTGTTTTATATGTGAAGGCAGTAAAATAATAAGTTATCTTCGTGTTTGTGGTTATTTAAATGTAAATTTTGACCATCCGGTCTACTTTTTTCACGCCTGAGTCCATTTTTAACATTCTTCGTGCCCCGCAAGCGTTTTCCAGTGCAAGTTAGATGATCTTTTTGCCTGTTAAAAGCATCAGTTAAGGCCAGTGGCGCAAAATAATAATAAAAAATGCCCTTTAAGGTAGACTTTTGTCTGGGCTCTCTCTAGAATGCCGCCGTTTGCCAGAAATTCAAAGGTAAGCAGATTTGCATTGATTTATGTCACCATTGTGAATTAATATGCAAATAAAGTGAGTGAATATTCTCTGGAGGGTGTTTTGATTAAGTCAGCGCTATTGGTTCTGGAAGACGGAACCCAGTTTCACGGTCGGGCCATAGGGGCAACAGGTTCGGCGGTTGGGGAAGTCGTTTTCAATACTTCAATGACCGGTTATCAAGAAATCCTCACTGATCCTTCCTATTCCCGCCAAATCGTTACTCTTACTTATCCCCATATCGGCAATGTCGGCACCAATGCTGCTGACGAAGAGTCTTCTCAGGTTCATGCGCAGGGTCTGGTTATCCGTGACCTGCCGCTGATTGCCAGCAACTTCCGCAATACTGAAGATCTCTCTTCCTACCTGAAACGCCATAACATCGTGGCGATTGCCGATATCGATACCCGTAAGCTGACGCGTCTGCTGCGCGAGAAGGGCGCACAGAACGGTTGCATCATCGCAGGGGATAACCTGGATGCGGCGCTGGCGCTGGAAAAAGCCCGTGCGTTCCCGGGCCTGAACGGAATGGACCTGGCGAAAGAAGTCACCACCCGCGAATCCTACAGCTGGACGCAGGGTAGCTGGACACTGGCAGAAGAGCTGCCGGAAGCCAAAAAAGAAGAAGAGCTGCCATTCCACGTCGTTGCCTACGATTTTGGCGCGAAACGCAATATTCTGCGTATGCTGGTTGACCGTGGCTGTCGCCTGACCATCGTTCCGGCGCAAACGTCTGCGGAAGATGTGCTGAAGATGAACCCGGACGGCGTGTTCCTCTCCAACGGCCCCGGCGACCCGGCACCGTGTGATTACGCGATTACCGCGATTCAGACATTCCTCGAAACCGACATTCCGGTATTCGGCATCTGCCTGGGCCATCAGCTGCTGGCGCTGGCGAGCGGTGCGAAGACCATCAAGATGAAGTTCGGCCACCACGGCGGCAACCATCCGGTTAAAGATATCGATAAGAACGTGGTGATGATCACCGCGCAGAACCACGGTTTTGCAGTGGATGAAGCGACACTCCCGGCAAACCTGCGCGTGACGCATAAATCTCTGTTCGACGGCACGCTGCAAGGTATTCACCGTACCGATAAGCCAGCGTTCAGTTTCCAGGGTCACCCGGAAGCGAGCCCGGGCCCGCACGATGCCGCACCGCTGTTCGACCACTTTATCGAGCTTATTGAGCAATACCGTCAGTCCGCGAAATAATCAGGAGTTATAAAAGCCATGCCAAAACGTACAGACATAAAAAGTATCCTGATTCTGGGTGCGGGCCCGATTGTTATCGGCCAGGCGTGTGAGTTTGACTACTCCGGCGCCCAGGCGTGTAAAGCGCTGCGTGAAGAGGGTTACCGCGTCATTCTGGTGAACTCCAACCCGGCAACCATCATGACCGACCCGGAAATGGCCGATGCGACCTACATCGAGCCGATTCAGTGGGAAGTGGTACGCAAGATTATTGAAAAAGAGCGCCCGGATGCGGTGCTGCCAACCATGGGCGGCCAGACGGCGCTGAACTGCGCGCTGGAACTGGAGCGTCAGGGCGTGCTGGAAGAGTTCGGCGTCACCATGATTGGTGCCACCGCCGACGCGATTGATAAAGCAGAAGATCGCCGTCGCTTCGACGTGGCGATGAAGAAAATCGGCCTCGATACCGCGCGTTCCGGTATCGCGCACACTATGGAAGAAGCGCTGGCGGTTGCCGCTGACGTCGGCTTCCCGTGCATCATCCGTCCTTCCTTTACCATGGGCGGCACCGGCGGCGGTATCGCCTACAACCGCGAAGAGTTTGAAGAGATTTGCGAACGCGGCCTGGATCTCTCCCCGACCAATGAACTGCTGATTGATGAATCATTGATCGGCTGGAAAGAGTACGAGATGGAAGTGGTGCGTGATAAAAACGACAACTGCATCATCGTCTGCTCTATCGAAAACTTCGATGCGATGGGCATCCACACCGGTGACTCCATCACCGTGGCGCCGGCGCAAACCCTGACCGATAAAGAATACCAAATCATGCGTAACGCCTCGATGGCGGTACTGCGTGAAATCGGCGTTGAAACCGGCGGTTCTAACGTCCAGTTCTCAGTTAACCCGAAAAATGGTCGTCTGATTGTTATCGAAATGAACCCGCGCGTGTCTCGCTCCTCTGCACTGGCATCGAAAGCGACTGGCTTCCCGATTGCTAAAGTGGCGGCGAAACTGGCGGTCGGTTACACCCTTGATGAGCTGATGAACGACATCACCGATGGCCGTACTCCGGCTTCCTTCGAACCGTCCATCGACTACGTTGTGACCAAAATCCCGCGCTTTAACTTTGAGAAATTCGTCGGTGCGAATGACCGTCTGACCACCCAGATGAAATCCGTCGGGGAAGTGATGGCGATTGGTCGCACGCAGCAGGAATCTCTGCAAAAAGCACTGCGTGGCCTGGAAGTGGGCGCAACAGGGTTTGACCCGAAAGTGAGCCTGGATGACCCGGAAGCGCTGACCAAAATTCGTCGCGAGCTGAAAGACGCTGGCGCAGAGCGTATCTGGTACATCGCGGATGCGTTCCGTGCGGGCCTGTCCGTAGACGGCGTCTTCAACCTGACCAACATCGACCGCTGGTTCCTGGTACAGATTGAAGAACTGGTGCGTCTGGAAGAGAAAGTGGCGGAAGTGGGCATCAACGGCCTCGACGCAGACTTCCTGCGTAGCCTGAAACGTAAAGGCTTTGCCGACGCGCGTCTGGCTAAACTGGCAGGCGTACGCGAAGCGGAAATCCGTAAGCTGCGCGACCAGTACAACCTGCACCCGGTCTACAAGCGTGTGGATACCTGCGCGGCAGAATTCGCGACCGACACCGCGTACATGTACTCCACCTATGAAGAAGAGTGCGAATCCAACCCATCTGACCGTGACAAAATTATGGTTCTCGGCGGCGGCCCGAACCGTATCGGCCAGGGTATCGAATTCGACTACTGCTGCGTACATGCCTCGCTGGCGCTGCGCGAAGACGGTTACGAGACCATCATGGTGAACTGTAACCCGGAAACCGTCTCCACCGACTACGACACCTCCGACCGTCTCTACTTCGAGCCGGTTACCCTGGAAGATGTGCTGGAAATCGTGCGTATCGAGAAGCCGAAAGGCGTTATCGTCCAGTACGGCGGCCAGACCCCGCTGAAACTGGCGCGCGCACTGGAAGCCGCTGGCGTACCGGTTATCGGTACCAGCCCGGACGCCATCGACCGTGCGGAAGACCGTGAACGCTTCCAGCATGCGGTTGACCGTCTGAAACTGAAACAACCGGCAAACGCCACCGTCACCGCTATCGAAATGGCGGTTGAGAAAGCGAAAGAGATTGGCTACCCGCTGGTGGTGCGTCCGTCCTATGTCCTTGGCGGCCGCGCGATGGAAATCGTCTACGACGAAGCTGACCTGAAACGCTACTTCCAGACCGCCGTCAGCGTCTCTAACGACGCACCGGTTCTGCTCGACCGCTTCCTCGACGATGCGGTAGAAGTGGATGTGGACGCTATCTGCGACGGCGAAAGGGTGCTGATTGGCGGCATTATGGAGCACATCGAGCAGGCGGGCGTACACTCCGGTGACTCCGCATGTTCTCTGCCTGCGTACACTTTAAGCCAGGAAATTCAGGATGAGATGCGCCAGCAGGTGCAGAAACTGGCCTTCGAATTGCAGGTGCGCGGCCTAATGAACGTGCAGTTTGCGGTGAAAGATAACGAAGTCTACCTGATTGAAGTTAACCCGCGTGCGGCGCGTACCGTACCGTTCGTCTCTAAAGCGACCGGTGTTCCGCTGGCGAAAGTGGCGGCGCGCGTGATGGCAGGCAAAACGCTGGCCGAGCAGGGCGTGACCAAAGAAATCATCCCGCCGTACTACTCGGTGAAAGAAGTGGTGCTGCCGTTCAACAAATTCCCGGGCGTTGACCCGCTGTTAGGGCCAGAAATGCGCTCTACCGGGGAAGTGATGGGCGTGGGCCGCACGTTCGCAGAAGCGTTCGCTAAAGCGCAACTGGGCAGTAACTCCACCATGAAGAAACAGGGCCGCGCGCTGCTCTCCGTGCGCGAAGGCGACAAAGAACGCGTTGTTGACCTGGCGGCAAAACTGCTGAAGCATGGCTTCGAGCTGGACGCGACGCACGGCACGGCGATTGTGCTGGGCGAAGCAGGTATCAACCCACGTCTGGTGAACAAGGTGCATGAAGGTCGTCCGCACATTCAGGACCGTATCAAGAATGGCGAATACACCTACATCATCAACACCACTGCGGGTCGCCAGGCGATTGAAGACTCCAAGCTGATTCGCCGCAGCGCGCTGCAGTACAAGGTGCATTACGACACCACCCTGAACGGCGGTTTCGCAACGTCCATGGCGCTGAATGCGGATGCGAAAGAGAAAGTGATTTCGGTGCAGGAAATGCACGCGCAAATCACGAAGTAATCGCATTTCTCATCGTCTGATGAAACGGTTCCTGTAAAGGAACCGTTTTTTTTCGCCTTCAGTTCATTCCTGGTGCCCTTAATCTCTTTTCATTGTAACAACCACGATTTAGATCACATCCCTCAACATTTAAGTCGCATACCATTTCACATAACCCTGATTTTAATGTGGCTTAATGTGAGCAGGCCATAACAGATTTTTAATTCGTAAAAATGGTGTGAATATGAGTGAACAATGTGTTGGTAAGCCACTCTACTTGTTAATTGCCGAATGGATCATGGCAGAAGATCGTTGGGTAACCGCAAGAGAGATCTCCATTCATTTCGATATTGAACACAGCAAAGCGATTAATACACTTTCCTATATTCTCTCTGAGGTGGGAGAAATTAGCTGTGAAGTCAAAATGATCCCCAATAAGCTGGAAGGGCGAGGGTGTCAGTGTCAGCGGTTGGTAAAAGTGGTGGCCATTGATTCTCAGCTGTATGAGCGAGTTAATCAACATGTACGGGAAAAAATGGCGGGTGTGAGGAAAACGCCGCACATACCTGCGGTACCGCCAGCCGGGCTTAATCGTGAGCAAAAATGGCAAATGATGCTGTCGAAAAGTATGCGTCGGTAATCACGTTTGCCGGAGGGCGTAGCGCCGCCATCCGGCAACCTCAGCGTTTTGGTTTTACCTCTGTCGTCCCTTTCAGACGCGGGCGGTTTTCTTCCATCATCGTTAAAGGTTCGGTTAGTTGTAATCCGGTTTTGCAGCGCACCGCAAGATCCTGATACTCGCGGGTATTCAGTCGCTTCCAGCGCATTTCTTCATCGGTCACGTCACGCAAAATTCGCGCGGGGGAACCGACCAGCATTTGCCGGGGCATACCGGCGAATCCGGCTTTCACAAAGCTCATGGCGGCGACAATGCTTTCATCACCAATTACCGCACCGTCCATGATGACGCTGTTCATGCCGACTAAAGCGTCGCGGCCAATCACGCAGCCGTGAAGAATCGCGCCGTGGCCGATATGGCCGTTTTCGCGCACGATGGTATCCGTGTCGCAATAGCCATGCATGATGCAGCCATCCTGGAGGTTTGACCCGGTCTCAAGGATTAACCGCCCGTAATCGCCGCGCAGTGAGGCGTGAGGGCCCACGTAGACACCCGCGCCGATAATGACATCGCCAATCAGCACCGCGCTGGGGTGGACGTAAGCCTGCGGGTGAACGACGGGGATCAGGCCTTCAAAGGCGTATATGCTCATGTTGACTCCTGTGCCGGGATTTGCCGGATGGCGGCGTGAACGCCTTATCCGGCCTACGGGGGCATTGCCGGGTTAACGCCCCTTCCACACCGGTTCACGTTTTTCGGCGAACGCTAATGGGCCTTCGATGGCATCTTCGGAATGCAGCACTGCCGGGTAATGTTTTAACGCGCCGCTGCGCATGAAACGGTAACCCTCTTCAACGGTCATTTCGCTGGTGGTGCGGTAAATTTCTTTCAACGCCGCCAGCGCCAGCGGGGCGCTTTGCACTAACTGCTGTGCCAGTTCGCGGGCGTTCGCCATCAGTTCTGGCTGCGACACTACGCGGTTCACGATGCCCCAGCGCTGCGCTTCTTCCGCCGTCATGCGACGCCCGGTCATGACCATTTCGTTGAGGATTGCCGGAGGCAGATATTTCGGCAGACGCAGCACGCCGCCGCTGTCCGGAACGATACCGAGTTTGGCTTCCGGCAGGGCGAAGCTGGCATTATCCGCGCACAGAATAAAATCAGCGGCCAGAGCCAGTTCGAAGCCGCCGCCAAAGGCGTAGCCGTTCACTGCGGCAATGACCGGTTTATCGAGGTCAAAAATTTCGGTTAACCCGGCGAACCCGCCCGGGCCGAAGTCGGCATCTGGCGCTTCCCCTTCGGCGGCGGCTTTCAGATCCCATCCCGCAGAGAAAAATTTCTCGCCCGCACCGGTAATAATGGCGACGCGCAGTTCCGGGTCATCGCGGAAATTAAGAAAGACTTCGCCCATTTCGAAGCTGGTTTTTGCATCGATGGCATTGGCTTTTGGGCGGTCGAGGGTTATTTCCAGAATCGCGCCGTTACGGGTCAGATGTAATGAATCACTCATTTTTCCACTCCTTATTCTGTTTTCAGCGGGCAATACCTGACCCGCAAAAACAGATGCGTTTTTGTTTTCAGAGAATATTCAGCGGCATGACTGCCGCTATGGCTGTTACTTCAGGTTCTTCTTAATTATTTTCCCTGAGCAGTTACGGGGCAGGTCAGTTCTGATCTCCATATAAGACGGCACTTTAAATTTCGCCATATGCGTTTCGCAGAAGTGGAAAAACTCTTCCTGACTCAAGGTTTCACCGTCATTGAGTACCACAAAGGCTTTTATGGCTTCGTCGCGAATATCGTCTTTAATACCAATCACCACGATGTCCTGAATTTTGGGATGCGCAGCGATAATATTTTCCAGCTCGACGCAGGAGACGTTTTCTCCCCCGCGTTTAATCATGTTGCAGCGGCGATCAATAAAATAGAAAAAGCCTTCGTCGTCGCAGTAGCCCGAATCGCCCGTGTGCAGCCAGCCATCCGCCTGCAATGTGCTGGCAGTGGCATCCGGGCGCAGATAGTACTCTTTAAAAAGTGTTTTCCCGGGCTCGCCCTTGATGCAAATTTCACCGATTTCACCCGGGGGGAGCGGTCGGTTATGGTCATCGCGAATTTCCGCCTGATAGCAAAAACCAGGGCGACCAATCGACGGCCAGCGCCGTTTATCACCGGGCCTGTCGCCAATAATGCCGACGATAGTTTCAGTCATGCCGTAGGAGGTAAGTAGCCGGACGCCAAAGCGCTCGATAAACGCGTCTTTCTCCGCGACCGAAAGATTCAGGTAATACATCACTTCGCGTAGCCGATGCTGATTGTCGGTCGGCGCAGGCGGCTGCACCATCAGCGTGCGGATCATCATCGGAATGCATTCTGTGACGGTCGCGCCATAGTGACGAACCTGCCCCCAGAAGGCGCGGGCGCTGTATTTTTCAATCAGCACAAACGTCGCCCCGGCGGAAAAGGCCGCCATCGCCGCGGTACACTGGCAGTCGATATGAAACGCGGGCATCACCGTCAGATAAACATCGTCTGCGCGCAACGCGCACTGCCAGGAGGAGTAATAGCCTGCGAAACGCAGATTATAATGGGTGATCACCACGCCTTTGGGGCGTGACGTGGTGCCAGAGGTAAACAGAATTTCGGCGGTATCTTCCGGGCTTAACGGTGGTGTATAGCGCAGTGTGGCGGGCTGTTCCGCTTTCAGACGTTGAAAATCAAGCTCTTCGTCTTCGCCATCTATCAGACAGATCGTTTCCAGTTGGGTGGTGTGCGCCGCGCGAATCTGGCGATACATCGGGTAAAAACGGGTGGTGGTCACCAGCAGGCGTGCCTGGCAGTGATGTAAAATCCATGCGCTCTCTTCCTGTAACAGCCGCGCATTAATCGGCACCATAATCGCGCCGATTTTGGCCAGCCCAAACCAACAGAAAATAAACTCCGGGCAGTTATCAAGATGCAGGGCAACCTTGTCGCCTTTACGCACGCCCAGCGCGTGAAACAGGTTTGCTGTGCGCGTGATTTCCGCATTGAGCGATGCATAACTGAATTGCTGCACGTCGCCCGCGCAGGATTCCACTATCAGCGCCGTTTTCTCTCCGTAAACTTCCGCCAGACAGTCCCACATCTGACGCAAGTGTTGCCCGCCAACCATATCCATTGCACATTCACCCACAAAATAGTCCTGTGGTTAGCCGGTGGCCCGGCTAACGCATCCTGTTAATCCTCAACTTTGGCCAGCCCTTTGCCGACCAGTGCCTGAATATCGCTCTCGCTGTAGCCGATATTTTTCAGAATGGCGGCGGTGTCCATGCCGTGCGACGGCATACCACGCCAGATTTTCCCTGGGTTGTTTTTAAATTTGGGCATTACGTTCGGGCCTTTGCAGGTGCGACCGTCCATGGTTTGCCATTCGGTGATGGATTCTCGAGCGACGTACTGTGGGTTGCCTTCCAGTTCAGGGATGGTCAGCACTTTGGCGCAGGCAATATGCAGCTCGGCAAAACGGGCCTGTACCTCGGCGATGGTGTGCGCCGCCAACCATTCATCAAGCTTCTCTTCTACCAGTGGACCATAGGGGCACTCAATGCGATGGATCAACTGTGTGCCTTCTGGTACTTCTGGCGTACCCAGAATGTGCGCGAGGCCAATATCTTTAAAGCATTCATTGATTTGAGTGATGCCTACGAGTTCCATTACGATGTAGCCATCGGCGCACTTATAGAGCCCGCAACCGGCGTAGTAGGGGTCTTTCCCTTTGGTCATGCGTGGGCAGATTTCGCCGCCGTTGAAATAGTCCATCATGAAGTACTGACCCATACGGAGCATGACTTCATACATCGCGATATCAATGCTTTCGCCTTTACCCGTTTCGCGCACTTTATACAGCGCCGCGAGGGCGGAGGTGGTGGCGGTCATTCCCGAGAAATAGTCTGCGGTGTACGGGAACGCGGGCATGGGTTGGTCGACATCGCCGTTCTGAATCAGATAGCCGCTAAAGGCCTGAGCGATAGTGTTATAAGCCGGAAGATTGGTGTACTCCTCCGTGCCGTACTGACCAAAGCCGGAGAGGTGGGCGATAACCAGTTTCGGGTTGTGCTGCCACAGAACTTCGTCGGTAATTCCACGACGCGCAAAGGCCGGGCCTTTACTGGCTTCGATAAAGATATCGGTGGTTTCCATTAACTTCAGAAACGCTTCGCGGCCTTCATCTTTGAAAATATTGAGCGACAGCGCGCGCAGGTTGCGGCGCGACAGTTGCGGGTAGTTGGGTTGCACGCGAATGGTGTCAGCCCAGGCGACGTTTTCAATCCAGATAACTTCCGCGCCCCATTCGGCAAACATCTGCCCGGCAAAAGGCCCGGCAATTTCGATACCCGAGAAGACAACCCGTAATCCGGCCAGCGGACCGAATTTCGGCATTGGTAGATTTTCCATAACAGCTCCTGACAGATTTTGTAGGCCTGATAAGCGAAGCGCATCAGGCATCGGCGCACGATTGCCGGATACGGTGTAAACCCTTATCCGGCCTACGAAACGTGCCTTATCAACGATATTGTTTCAGCACGGCACGGCCCAGCGTCAGGATCTGCATTTCATCAGACCCCCCGGAGACACGATCTACGCGCAGGTCACGCCAGAAACGGGTGATGCGGTGGTTACCCGCAATCCCCACGCCGCCCAGCACCTGCATCGCGGTATCTACAACGTCAAATGCCGCATTGGCGCAGAAGTATTTGCACATCGCTGCATCGCCAGAGGTGATGGTGCCGTTATCGGCTTTCCAGGCTGCTTCAAACAACATGTTTTTCATGGAGTTAAGTTTGATAGCCATGTGCGCGAACTTCTCCTGAATCAACTGGAAGCGGCCAATGGTTTCGCCAAACTGCACGCGCTGGTTAGCGTAACGGGCGGCGTCTTCGAAGGCGCACATCGCGGTGCCGTAGTTGGTCAGCGCCACCAGGAAGCGTTCGTGGTCAAACTCCTCTTTCACACGGTTGAAGCCATTCCCTTCGCGGCCAAACATGTCTTTTTCTTCCAGCTCAACATCGTCGAACGTCAGCTCGCAGCAACTGTCCATGCGCAGACCGAGTTTTTCCAGCTTGTTGATCTTGATACCTGGTTTGCTCATATCGACGCACCATTCGGTGTAAATCGCTTTGTCCGGCGATGCGCCATCGCGCGCCATCACCACCACGTATGGGGTGTAAGCGCTACTGGTGATGAAGCATTTGCTGCCGTTGAGGTAAACCTTGCCGTTTTTGCGAGTGTAGGTGGTTTTCAGGCTGCCGACGTCAGAGCCCGCGCCGGGTTCGGTAATCGCCGAGTTCCACATCTGTTTACCGGTGCCCTGGAAGGCCATTATCTTGTCGATCTGCTCCTGGGTACCTTCGCGCAGGAAGGTGTTGAAGCCGCCTGGCAATTGATAGAGCACGTACGTTGGCGCACCGAGGCGGCCCAGCTCCATCCACACCGCAGCGACGGTGACAAACCCGGCATCCAGTCCACCGTGTTCTTCCGGCAGCAGCAGGCTGTCGATTCCCATATCGGCCAGCGCTTTCACAAAACGTTCCGGATAGACGCTGTCGCGATCGCACTCGGCAAAATAGGCTTCCCAGTTTTCACTGGCCATCAGTTCACGAATACCGGCGACAAACAGTTCCTGCTCATCATTCAAATTGAAATCCATCTTCTAACCTCTTAATCGTGTTGGGTTTAATTAGTCTTTCCAGTTCTGCTTCGCGTCTTTGATAAAGGAGAGCGTCACCATGATATTGACGAAGAACAGCGGGCAGCCGCCGGCGATGATCGCCGTTTGTATCGGTTTCAAGCCGCCGAGCGCCAGCAGGACAATGCCGATAATGCCGACCAGGATTGACCAGCCGATGCGAACCAGCAGCGGCGGCTCTTCGCCATCGCGCACTTCGCGACAGGTGGACATCGCCAGGGTGTAGGAGCAGGCGTTAATCAGCGTGACGGTGGCAATAAAGCAGAGGATGAAGAATCCCCACATGGTGGCGGTGCTGAGCGGTAATGCGGCCCAGGTTTCAATGATGGCGCGCGCCACACCGTGTTGTTCAATCAGTTGCGGAATGTTGAGGATGTTTTTATCCATCAGCAGCAGAGTGTTACTGCCAAGGACGGTCCACAAAATCCAGGTTGATGCGGTCAGGCCAAGCACCATACCGAAGCAGAGTTCACGCACGGTACGACCGCGGGAAATACGCGCCAGGAAGATACTCATCTGGATGGCGTAAATCACCCACCATGCCCAGTAGAAGACTGTCCAGCCCTGCGGGAAGCCGCCTTTACCGATCGCGTCGGTATAGAACAGCATGCGCGGCAGATACATCAGCAGCATCCCGACGGAGTCGGTGAAGTAGTTCATGATGAAGCTGGCGCCGCTGACGATAAATACCCAGCCCAGCATCAGGAAGCTTAAGTAGCTGCGCACGTCACTGGCGATCCTGACCCCTTTTTGCAGGCCGCAGGCGACGCAGATGGCGTTCAGGATAATCCAGCAGGTGATGATGATGGCGTCGAGTTGCAGCGTATGCGGAATGCCAAACAGCCACTGCATACACTCGGTGACCAGCGGCGTCGCCAGACCCAGACTGGTGCCCATCGCGAAGATTAACGCCACCAGGTAGAAGTTATCGACGATGGTACCGAACAGACCTTTCGCGTGTTTTTCGCCAACCAGCGGCACCAGGGTGGAGCTGGGGCGAATCACATCCATCTTGCGAACAAAGAAGAAGTATGCAAACGCCACGGAGAGGAAACTGTAGGTTGCCCATGGCAGCGGCCCCCAGTGGAACAGGCTATACGCCAGACCAATCTCTTTCGCTCCGGTCGAGTTTGGTGCAAGCGCGAACGGCGGTGTGGAGATGTAGTAGTAGATTTCGATGGACCCCCAGAACAGCACGGCCGCTGACGTACAGGAGGCGAACATCATAAAGATCCAACTGGCGGTACTGAATTCCGGTGGTTCGTTACCGAGTTTCTTTTTAGCGTACGGGCCAAACACCAGCCAGAACCAACCAAATAGCATGACGACCATGTACCATTCAAATGCCCAACCCCAGACATTGGTAACATAGCTAAATACGGCATTAATAACGACGTTCGCCGCGTCAAGATCGCGAACGGTTAGCCAGCAAAGTATTCCCACAATAATTAACGGCGGGAAAAAAACCTTCGGCTCTATTCCTGACTTTCTCTTTTCATTTTTCATGAGTGAATTCCACTGTGAAGACTAAAATTATTTAGCGTTCCCGGTTGTTCCATTTTTTGTCTATTATTGTTAATAATTTATTAATAACTATTTAACCTTAAAGTGGCGTTGGAAAGTAATTCATAATGGGTATTCGAATTCAGGCATTCTGTGATTGTGGTCACACTTCATTGCGCGAGGTAATTTGTTCATAAATAGATAAAATGTGATTAATAATCATTATGTTATTTGTTTTATGATGCCTGATTGAGGCCGTTGTCTTTCAATATTGGTGATCCGCCAAACAATATTGAAAATCTGACGGGCGAGGAGCATGTGTTCAATATTGTTGAGATAGATAACATTATTGAAAGTTGTATTTTTCAGCGTGTGACATTTTCAATATTGGTGATTATTGTTTTATTTCCGAATTAAAGTGCGTGATATCTATATTTACCACCGCCGATATGGACGATGATCCCTTCATGATTTCTGGAGATGCAATGAAGATAATTACTTGCTACAAGTGCGTGCCTGATGAACAGGATATTGCGATCAATAACGCTGATGGTTCATTAGATTTCAGCAAAGCGGATGCGAAGATCAGCCAGTACGATCTCAACGCCATCGAAGCCGCTTGCCAGTTAAAACAACAGGCCGCAGACGCTCAGGTGATTGCCATGAGCGTGGGCGGTAAGGCGCTGACCAATGTCAAAGGCCGCAAAGATGTGCTCTCTCGCGGGCCGGATGAACTGGTTGTGGTGATTGACGATCAATTCGAACACGCGTTGCCGCAGCACACGGCCGCCGCGCTGGCCGCTGCGGCACAGAAGTCTGGCTTTGATCTGATTGTGTGCGGTGACGGTTCCTCTGATCTTTATGCGCAGCAGGTGAGCCTGCTGGTGGGCGAAACCCTGGGTATCCCGGCGGTGAACGGCGTCAGCAAGATCCTGTCACTTACCGACAACACGCTCACCGTTGAGCGCGAACTGGAAGATGAAACCGAAACGCTGGCCATCCCGCTGCCGGCGGTGGTGGCTGTCTCAACCGATATCAATACCCCACAGATTCCTTCAATGAAAGCCATTCTGGGCGCGGCGAAAAAACCGGTTCAGGTGTGGTCGCCAGCGGATATTGGCTTCATCGCGCAGGAAAGCACCTCTTCACAGCAGGTTGCCGCGCCGAAACAGCGCGAGCGTCAGCGCATCATCATTGAAGGCGATGGCGAAGAACAGGTCGCCAAATTTGTCGATCATCTGCGCAAAATCATTAACTAATAGGGGATGTTATGAGCAAGTTTTCCAGTGTCTGGGTATTCAGCGATACCCCTTCTCGCCTGCCGGAACTGATGAGTGGTGCACAGGTATTAGGCGAAAAAATCCATACGTTCACCCTTAGCGACGCGGATAGCGCGCTGGCGTTCCAGTTGGGGGCCAATCAGGTATGGCAACTGTGTGGCAAGCCGGACGATCGCATGATGGAAGATTATGCGGGCGTGATGGCCGATACCATTCGCCAGCAGGGGGCGAACGGCCTCGTACTGCTGCCAAACAGCCGTCGCGGCAAATTGCTGGCGGCGAAACTCGGTTTCCGCTTGTCGGCAGCGGTCTCTAACGATGCCAGCGCGGTTGTGGCGCAAGAGGGAGACGTTGCGGTTAAACATATGGTGTATGGCGGCCTGGCGATTGGCGAAGAGACGATCCGCTCGCCGTTTGCGGTGATGACGATCAGCAGCGGAACATTTGATGCCGTACTGCCGAATGCATCGCTCAGCGGCGAGGCGCAGAAAGTCGAGTGGCAAGCCCCTGCGGTAGCGATCGCCCGCACGGCGACGAAGCCACGCCAGAGCAGCAATGTTGATC
The DNA here is from genome assembly GCF_008369545.1 of Pseudocitrobacter sp. 73. Lineage (NCBI taxonomy): Bacteria > Pseudomonadati > Pseudomonadota > Gammaproteobacteria > Enterobacterales > Enterobacteriaceae > Pseudocitrobacter > Pseudocitrobacter sp. 73. Next base: position 270,135 of record NZ_VTZO01000009.1, read on the forward strand.
TGGACAAAGCACGTCTGGTGGTCAGCGTGGGTCGCGGTATCGGCAGCAAAGAGAATATCCCGCTTGCCGAGGCGCTATGTCAGGCGATCGGCGCTGAACTGGCCTGTTCTCGCCCGGTGGCGGAAAACGAAAAATGGATGGAGCATGAGCGCTATGTCGGTATCTCCAATCTGATGCTGAAACCGGAGCTCTATCTGGCAGTCGGTATTTCCGGACAGATCCAGCATATGGTCGGCGCGAACGGCGCACAGACGATCTGCGCGATCAACAAAGATAAAAACGCGCCGATCTTCCAGTATGCCGATTACGGCATCGTGGGCGATCTGATGAAGATCCTGCCTGAGCTGACCCGCACGTTAGCCCGCTAGCGCCTCTGTACAGGGCGTTTCGCGCCCTGTCTTCTGACTTCTGGAGTGGTTATGTCTGAAGATATCTTTGATGCCATTATCGTCGGTGCCGGGCTTGCGGGTTCGGTGGCGGCGCTGGTGCTGGCCCGTGAAGGCGCCGATGTGCTGGTTATCGAACGCGGTAACTCTGCGGGCGCGAAAAATGTTACCGGTGGGCGTATTTATGCCCATAGCCTGGAGCGCATCATTCCTGGCTTTGCCGAAATTGCGCCCGTTGAGCGGCGCATCACCCATGAAAAACTCGCCTTTATGACCGAAAAAGGGGCGATGACCATGGACTACCTCAACATTGAAGAGGCCGGTGCATCGCAGGTCTCTTATTCGGTACTACGCAGTAAATTTGATGCCTGGCTAATGGCGCAGGCGGAAGAGGCGGGCGCGCAGCTGATCACCGGGATCCGCGTCGATAACGTCGTACAGCGGGACGGCAAAGTGGTCGGCGTGGAAGCGGATGGCGATATCCTCGAAGCGAAGGTGGTTATCCTCGCTGACGGTGTGAATTCTCTGCTGGCAGAAAAACTCGGTATGGCGAAGCGCGTGGATGCCGCCAACGTGGCCGTCGGGGTGAAAGAACTGATCGAACTGCCGAAATCGGTGATTGAAGATCGCTTCCAGCTTCAGGGCAACGAAGGCGCGGCCTGCCTGTTTGCCGGATCGCCGACCGATGGCCTGATGGGCGGCGGGTTCCTCTATACCAATGAAGACACGCTTTCACTGGGTCTGGTCTGTGGCTTGCACCATCTGAAAGATGCCAGAAAATCTGTACCGCAGATGCTGGAAGATTTTAAACAGCATCCGGCGGTCGCACCGCTGATTGCGGGCGGAAAAATGGTGGAGTATTCGGCGCACGTGGTACCGGAAGCGGGCATCAATATGCAGCCGGAACTGATCGGCGATGGCGTATTAATCGCCGGTGACGCTGCCGGGATGTGTATGAACCTCGGCTTTACCATTCGTGGTATGGACCTGGCGGTGGCCGCGGGTGAAGCGGCGGCGAAAGCGGTGTTATCCGCAAAACAAAATAATGACTTCAGCCGTAACGGCCTGGCATCTTATCGCCAGCATCTGGATAACGGCCCGATGCGCGATATGCGCATGTATCAGCGCCTGCCCGCGTTCCTCGATAACCCACGGATGTTTACGCGTTACCCGGAAATGGTGGTGGGTGTCGCCCGCGACCTGTTCACTGTTGATGGCAGCGCGCCGGTGCCGATGCGCAAAAAAATCCTTCAGCATGCGAAGAAAGTGGGCTTTATCAATCTGATGAAGGACGGCATTAAAGGAGTGACCGTATTATGACTTCCCCTGTGAATGTCGACGTCAAACTGGGCGTCAATAAATTCAATGTCGATGAAGAAAACCCGCACATCATTTTGAAAACAGACCCTGATAAAGCGGCGCTGGACGTGCTGGTAAAAGCCTGCCCCGCCGGGCTGTATAAAAAGCAGGATGACGGCAGCGTGCGGTTTGATTACGCCGGGTGTCTGGAGTGTGGAACCTGCCGCATTCTTGGCCTTGGGACGGCGCTGGAAAAATGGGAATACCCGCGCGGCACATTTGGCGTGGAATTTCGGTATGGGTGAGGTTTGTGCCGGATGGCGGCGACGCCTTATCCGACCGGGAAAAACTAACGAATGCTCTTCAGGAATATGTAGGCCGGATAAGCGTTAGCGCCATCCGGCAAAAGGAACAAACAGGACACCACCATGCCGCAGCCCAGAAACTTTGATGACATCAAATTCTCCTCGATTCACCGCAGGATCATGCTGTGGGGAAGCGGCGGGCCGTTTCTGGATGGCTATGTGCTGGTGATAATCGGCGTTGCGCTCGAGCAGCTCACGCCTTTCCTGAAACTGGACGCAGAATGGATTGGTTTGCTCGGTGCGGCGACGCTGGCCGGGTTATTCGTCGGCACCACGCTGTTTGGCTACATTTCCGATAAAGTCGGACGGCGTAAAATGTTCCTCATCGATATCATCGCCATTGGGGTGATATCGGTCGCCACCATGTTTGTCTCTTCGCCCGTTGAGCTGCTGGTAATGCGCGTACTGATTGGCATTGTGATTGGTGCGGATTACCCCATCGCTACCTCCATGATCACCGAATTTTCCAATACCCGTCAGCGTGCGTTCTCCATCGGTTTTATCGCCGCGATGTGGTACGTCGGTGCGACCTGCGCCAACCTGGTGGGATACTGCTTGTATGACGTTGAGGGCGGCTGGCGCTGGATGCTGGGCAGCGCTTTTATTCCTTGCCTGATCATTCTGATTGGTCGTTTCGACCTGCCGGAATCGCCGCGCTGGCTGCTGCGCAAGGGAAGGGTGGAAGAGTGCCAGCAGATGATGATCAAACTGTTTGGCGAACCCGTCACATTCGATGATGAACCACCGAAAGAGACGCGCTTCCTGCAACTCTTCAATCGTCGCCATTTCCCGTTTGTGCTGTTTGTCGCCGCCATCTGGACTTGCCAGGTGATCCCCATGTTCGCTATCTACACCTTCGGGCCGCAAATCGTCGGCCTGTTGGGTTGGGAGCAGGGCAGAAGTGCGGCGCTCGGTAACGTGGTGATCAGCCTCTTCTTTATGCTGGGCTGCGTGCCGGCGATGTTCTGGCTTAACAGCGTTGGAAGGCGAATGTTGCTCATCGGCAGTTTTTTGATGATGACGCTGGCGCTGGCCTTGCTCGGCGTGGTGTCTAACCTGGGGATTGGGCTGGTGGTGTTCGCGTTTGCGGTGTACGCATTTTTCTCCGGTGGGCCGGGTATTCTGCAATGGCTCTATCCTAATGAGCTTTTCCCAACGGATATCCGCGCGTCTGCCGTGGGGGTGATCATGTCGCTGAGCCGGGTGGGGACGATAATCTCGACCTGGGCGCTGCCGGTATTTATTACCCGCGATGGGATTAACAATGTGATGTTGATTGGCGCGGGGATTTCCTTCGTCGGGCTGGCTATTTCCGTGATGTTTGCGCCGGAAACGCGGGGCATGTCGCTGACGCAGACGGCAAATATGACGATTCGTGGCAAGCCAGTGCCCTGAAAAAGTCACCTTAGGAGTGTTCTGGTTCTTACACGTACATCAGCACGTTAGTCTATAGTTAACAATTAATTGACAAAAGATGTCTGAGAACAGGGAGAACACTATGCAAAAACATATCGTAATCACCTCTATTTTAACTGCCGCAGCACTGTTTACCGTCGCGGGCTGTTCATCGAATCAGTCTGTGAAAACCACCGATGGCCGGACGATTGTGACCGACGGCAAGCCGCAGGTGGACGATGACACCGGGCTGGTCTCTTACGAAAATGCTGAAACCGGCAAAACTGAGCAGATTAACCGTGACCAGGTTAAATCCATGAACGAGCTCAACAACTGATTTTTGATTTGATGATGGGTGGCCGCGCCACCCACGTACCTGTCGCGCAACTCCCCCTAATTGTACTGTTAGCCAGGCCTCTGGCGGTCTACACTGTGTTTGTTACATAACAATAATGCAGTGAAAACAGGCTAAACATGATTCTCATTATTTATGCGCATCCTTATCCGCAGCACTCGCATGCGAATAAGCGGATGCTTGATCAGGTAAGGACGCTGGACGATGTAGAGGTTCGCTCCCTCTACAGCCTCTATCCAGATTTCAATATCGATATCGCCGCGGAGCAGGACGCGCTTAGCCGCGCTGACCTCATCATCCTTCAACACCCTATGCAATGGTACAGCACGCCGCCGCTGCTTAAGCTGTGGATGGACAAAGTGCTGTCGCATGGCTGGGCGTATGGTCACGGCGGAACCGCGCTGCACGGTAAAAGTATGCTGTGGGCGGTCACCACCGGCGGGGCAGAAAGCCATTTTGAAATTGGCTCACACCCTGGGTTTGACGTGCTGGCGCAGCCGCTGGAGGCAACGGCGATTTACTGCGGCCTGAAGTGGCTGCCGCCGTTTACTCTTCACAGCACCTTTATCTGCGACGAAGAAACGCTGCAGGCGAAGGCCCGTCATTACAAACAGCGTTTGCTGGCCTGGCAGGAGGATAACCGTGGATAACCATACTCTGATTCAGGCGCTGATTTATCTGGGCTCCGCCGCGCTGATTGTACCGATCGCCGTTCGTCTCGGGCTGGGCTCGGTGCTCGGTTATCTGATTGCCGGTTGTATTATCGGCCCGTGGGGCCTGCGCCTGGTGACTGACGCGGAGTCGATTCTGCACTTCGCCGAAATTGGCGTGGTATTGATGCTGTTCGTCATTGGCCTTGAGCTGGACCCGAAACGTTTGTGGAAACTGCGCGCCTCGGTATTTGGCGGCGGCCTGCTGCAGATGGTGGTGTGCGGTGCCTTAATTGGCTTGTTCTGTATGTTCCTCGGCCTGCGCTGGCAGGTGGCGGAACTGATCGGTATGACGCTGGCGCTCTCTTCAACGGCGATTGCCATGCAGGCAATGAACGAACGTAATTTGACCGTCTCTCAGGTCGGACGTAGCGCATTTGCAGTGCTGTTGTTCCAGGATATCGCGGCAATCCCGCTGGTGGCGATGATCCCGCTGCTGGCGACCAGCGGGGCATCCACCACGTTGGGCGCATTTGCCTTTTCTGCGCTTAAGGTGGCAGGAGCACTGGTGCTGGTGGTCCTGCTGGGGCGCTACGTCACGCGGCCCGTACTGCGTTTTGTGGCGCGTTCCGGCCTGCGAGAAGTGTTCAGCGCCGTGGCGCTGTTCCTGGTCTTCGGTTTTGGTTTCCTGCTGGAAGAAGTGGGCCTGTCGATGGCGATGGGCGCGTTTTTGGCGGGCGTATTGCTGGCGAGTTCGGAATACCGACACGCGCTGGAAAGCGATATTGAACCGTTTAAAGGCTTGTTGCTGGGGTTGTTCTTCATTGGCGTCGGTATGTCTATCGACTTCGGCACGCTTATCGATCACCCGCTGCGTATTGTGACGCTGCTGTTTGGCTTCCTGATTATTAAATCGGTCATGCTGTGGCTTATCGCGAAACCGTTGCAGGTACCGCGCTCGCAGCGCGCCTGGTTTGCGGTATTGCTGGGGCAGGGGAGTGAATTCGCGTTCGTCGTCTTTGGCGCGGCGCAGATGGCAAACGTGCTGGACGCTGACTGGGCGAAAGCCCTGACGCTGGCGGTGGCCTTGTCGATGGCGGCGACCCCGATTTTGCTGGTGCTGCTGACCCGCATGGAAGCACGTAAAAGCGGCGGTGAACAGCGTGAAGCGGATCAGATTGATGAAGAGCAGCCGCGCGTGATTATCGCCGGCTTTGGTCGTTACGGCCAGATAACCGGTCGTCTGCTGCTCTCCAGCGGCGTGAAAATGGTTATCCTCGATCACGATCCGGATCACGTCGATACCCTGCGTAAATTCGACATGAAGGTCTTTTACGGCGATGCGACGCGCGTCGATATGCTGGAATCGGCGGGAGCGGCGAAAGCGGAAGTGCTGATTAATGCTATCGACGATCCACAAACCAGCTTACAGCTGACTGAACTGGTGAAAGAGCACTTCCCTAACCTGACAGTCATTGCTCGTGCGCGCGACGTAGAGCATTACATTCAGTTGCGTCAGGCGGGGGTAGAATCGCCGGAACGTGAAACCTTCGAGGGTGCGCTGAAGTCGGGCCGCATGGCGCTGGAATCGTTAGGGTTGGGCGCTTATGAGGCGCGGGAACGCGCTGATCTGTTCCGCCGTTTTAATACCCGTATGGTGGAAGAGATGGTGGAAATGGCTGAGAACGATGCCTCCTCGCGTGCGGCCGTGTTTAAACGCACCAGCGCGATGCTGACGGAAATCATTAACGAAGACCGTAATCATCTGTCGGTGATTCAGCGTCACGGCTGGCAGGGAACGGAAGAGGGCAAACACAGTGGCAACCCCGCTGATGAACCAGAGGTTAAGCCCTCTGCCTGAAGGTAAAAATGTGATGTTACGCAGGCTTTACGTCTAACTCGCTGTTTCTATTTACCTGTAATGCTGGCGGTCCACTTCACACCCGTGGGCTCGCCAGCAATTCTGAAAATTTTCGTATTCTTTACTCTGCGCCCAGTCGACGAAAGATTATGCTTTCCGTATAGTGGCGACAATTTTTTTGTATCCGGGAAACACTCAATGATCAGTCTGATTGCTGCGCTAGCGGTAGATCGCGTCATCGGCATGGAAAACGCCATGCCCTGGAATCTCCCCGCCGATCTGGCGTGGTTTAAACGCAACACGCTTAACAAACCTGTCGTGATGGGTCGTCTGACCTGGGAATCGATCGGTCGCCCGTTGCCGGGCCGTAAAAACATTGTCATCAGCAGCCAGCCGGGCACAGACGACCGTGTTCAGTGGGTTAAATCTGTGGATGAAGCCATTGCCGCCTGCGGCGATGTCGAAGAAATTATGGTGATTGGCGGCGGTCGTGTTTACGAGCAGTTCCTGCCGAAAGCGCACAAGCTGTATCTGACGCATATTGATGCGGAAGTGGAAGGCGACACGCACTTCCCGGATTACGATCCGGACCAGTGGGAATCTGTGTTCAGCGAATTCCACGATGCGGATGAGCAGAATTCGCACAGTTACTGCTTTGAGATTTTAGAGCGTCGATAGGGCCCTCACCCCGGCCCTCTCCCACAGGGAGAGGGAGAAAATCGGTGCCGGGTTCAATATTGAGCAGAGACGTTTCCCTCTCCCTGTGGGAGAGGGTTAGGGTGAGGGGGCATTACGACGCCACAGCCTCACCCATTCCGGGATCGATATGTCGATTCGAAGCCTGAGTGAAATACTGCTTATCTTCCCAGCGCAGGCAGGTTAACTCTCCGCCCCAGCAGCAGCCCGTATCCAGTGCGTACACGCCTTCCGGCGTACCGCGACCTTCCAGAGACGCCCAATGGCCGAACACCACGCTGTACTCCTCCGTCACCGGCCCTGGTATCGCAAACCACGGTTTCAGCGGCGCAGGAGCGTTTTCCGGCGCTTCTTTGGTGTACATATCCAGTTGCCCGTTTGGGAAACAGTAGCGCATGCGGGTGAACGCGTTAGTGATAAAACGCAGACGTGCCAGGCCCGTTAACTGCGGCGACCAGTTATTCGGCATATCGCCATACATGGCGTCCAGGAAAAAGGGATAGGAGTCGCTCGACAGCACCGCTTCAACGTCGCGTGCGCACTGTTTTGCTGTTTCCATGTCCCATTGCGGGGTAATCCCTGCGTGGGCCATCACCAGCTTTTTCTCTTCATCCACCTGCATCAGAGGCTGACGACGCAGCCAGTTCAGGAGTTCGTCGGCGTCCGGGGCTTCCAGCAGCGCGTTTAGCCTGTCTTTGGGCTTATTGCGGCTGATCCCGGCAAAGACTGCCAGCAGATGCAGGTCATGATTACCGAGGACGATACGCACGTCGTCGCCCATCGATTTAACATAGCGCAGCACGTCCAGAGAGCCAGGGCCGCGCGCGACCAGGTCGCCGGTCAGCCACAACGTGTCTGTCCCTGGGGTAAACTCCACCTGATCGAGCAATGCGATCAACTCATCAAAGCAACCGTGAATGTCGCCAATAAGGTATGTAGCCATGTGTTTTTAATGGATTAGTGTCGGGACAAAGAGACGGAATACGGGAATGTCGACAGAGAACGGTTTGCCGTCGATATCGACCATTTCATAGCGGCCCTGCATGGTGCCAAGCGGGGTTTCGAGCACCGCACCGCTGGTGTACTGATATTCGTCACCGGGTGCGATATGCGGCTGGACGCCAACGACGCCCTCGCCCTGTACTTCGGTTTCACGACCATGGCCGTTGGTGATGAGCCAGTAGCGGCCCAGTAGCTGAACCTGAGTTCGCCCGAGATTGCGGATGGTTACCGTGTAGGCGAAGACATAACGCTCTTCGTCCGGTAGAGACTGCGATTCAATGTAAACACTTTGAACCTGGACGCAAACTCGCGGCGAATCAATCATGGTTTAGCTCTCCTTCGGCGGCGCGTTCTCTGCCAGATAGTTGGCCATCTTGCAGTACTGCGCAACAGAGATATTTTCTGCCCGCATCGTCGGGTCGACGCCCAGCTCTGTCAGAACTTCAACGCTGAACAGGTTGCCGAGACTGTTGCGGATCGTTTTACGACGCTGGTTAAACGCCTCTGTGGTGATGCGGCTCAGCACGCGCACGTCTTTCACCGGATACGGCATGGTGCTGTGCGGCACCAGACGCACGACGGCGGAATCGACTTTTGGCGGTGGCGTAAAGGCGCTCGGCGGCACTTCGAGTACTGGGATAACCTGGCAGTAATACTGCGCCATCACCGTTAAACGACCATACGCCTTGCTGTTCGGACCTGCAACCAGACGGTTAACCACCTCTTTTTGCAACATGAAGTGCATGTCGGCGATCGCATTAGTATAGCTAAACAGATGGAACATCAGCGGCGTCGAGATGTTATACGGCAGGTTGCCGAATACGCGCAGCGGCTGGCCCAGCGTTTGCGAAAGCTCACCAAAGTTCATGGTCATGGCGTCCTGCTGATAAATGGTCAGCTTCGGCCCCAGGAACGGGTGCGTTTTCAGACGTGCGGCGAGGTCACGGTCAAGTTCGATGACGGTCAGTTCGTCAAGACGTTCGCCAACCGGCTCGGTCAATGCAGCAAGACCCGGGCCGATTTCAACCATCGCCTGGCCTTTCTGCGGATTGATCGCCGAAACGATGCTGTCAATAACGAACTGATCGTTAAGGAAGTTTTGCCCGAAACGTTTACGGGCTAAGTGGCCCTGATGGACTCGATTATTCATTTAGAGTTAACAATCATTTTGATGGCGAGATTAAGCGCCGTAATAAAACTGCCGACCTCTGCTTTTCCGTGACCTGCCAGTTCAAGGGCAGTGCCGTGGTCAACAGAGGTTCGAATAAAGGGTAAACCGAGGGTGATATTCACGCCACGGCCAAAGCCCTGGTATTTTAGCACGGGTAGACCCTGATCGTGGTACATTGCGAGCACCGCGTCGGCATTATCGAGATACTTAGGCTGGAAAAGGGTATCGGCAGGCAGCGGCCCGCTCAAATTCATTCCTTTCGCGCGCAGCGTATTCAGCACCGGAATAATGGTGTCGATCTCTTCCGTGCCCATATGGCCGCCTTCGCCCGCGTGCGGGTTGAGGCCACACACCAGAATATGCGGTTGGGCGATACCAAATTTGGTTTGTAGATCGTGATGCAGGATGGTGATCACTTCGTCGAGTAATTCGACCGTGATTGCATCGCTCACGTCCTTTAACGGCAAATGCGTCGTCGCCAGCGCCACGCGCAGTTCTTCCGTCGCCAGCATCATCACCACTTTCGCCGCGAGCGAGCGCTCTTCAAAGAACTCCGTATGCCCGGTAAAGGGCACGCCTGCGTCGTTAATGATGCCCTTGTGCACCGGCCCGGTAATCAGGGCGGCAAATTCGCCACTCAGACAGCCGTCACAAGCACGTGCCAGCGTATCTACCACATAGTGACCATTCAACGCGTTAAGCTCGCCTGGCGTCACTGGCGCGCGTAGCGGCACAGAGAGCAGGGTGAGCGTACCGGCGCGTTGCGGTAGGGCGGATTCGTCAGGGGAGTAGGGCAGGAGAGAAAGCGGAAGGCCGAGGAGCGTGGCTCGCTCACTGAGGAGTGCGCCATCGGCGCACACCACCAGTTCAACGGGCCAATCGCGCTGGGCGAGCTGGATAACCAGATCCGGACCAATCCCGGCGGGTTCGCCGGGCGTGATCACCACACGATGGGTTGTTGTCATTAGTTGCTCAGAATTTTGACATAAGCGCTGGCGCGTTGTTCCTGCATCCAGGTTGCCGCTTCTTCAGAGAACTTACGGTTCATCAGCATGCGGTAGGCTTTGTCTTTCTGCGCGGCATCGGTGCGGTCAACCTTGCGAGTGTCCAGCAGCTCGATCAGGTGCCAGCCGAAGGAAGAGTGAACCGGGGCGCTCATCTGGCCTTTGTTCAGTTTCATCAGCGCATCGCGGAACGCAGGATCGTACATTTCCGGCGTTGCCCAACCTAAATCACCGCCCTGGTTAGCAGAACCTGGGTCCTGAGAGAGCTCTCTTGCTGCTTTATCGAAGGTGGTTTTACCGCTACGAATATCAGCAGCAACCTGCTCAAGCTTCACGCGCGCCTGCTCGTCGGTCATGATCGGCGACGGTTTCAGCAGAATGTGGCGAGAGTGAACTTCGGTCACGGAGATGCTCTGAGAGCCGCCGCGCATATCGTTGATTTTCAGGATATGGAAGCCGACGCCGGAGCGGATCGGGCCAACGATATCGCCTTTTTTGGCGGTCGTCAGCGCCTGCGCAAAGATACCCGGCAGTTCCTGAATGCGGCCCCAGCCCATCTGCCCGCCTTTCAGCGCCTGCTGGTCAGCAGAGTAGGAAATAGCGAGTTTACCAAAGTCAGCCCCGCCGCGCGCCTGCTCAACGATAGACTCCGCCTGGCTCTGCGCTTCGTTCACCTGGTCAGAAGACGGGTTTTCCGGCAGCGGAATCAGGATGTGGCTCAGATTCAGTTCGGTGCTGGCATCGTTCTGGTCGCCAATCTGGCTTGCCAGCGCGTCCACTTCCTGCGGCAGGACGGAAACGCGGCGACGCACTTCGTTGTTACGCACTTCAGAGATGATCATCTCTTTGCGGATCTGGCTGCGATAGGTGCTGTAGTTCAGACCATCGTAAGCCAGACGGCTGCGCATTTGATCCAGCGTCATGTTGTTCTGCTTCGCGATATTCGCGATAGCCTGATCCAGTTGATCGTCAGAGATTTTGACGCCCATTTTCTGACCCATCTGCAGCAGGATCTGGTCCATGATCAGACGTTCCAGAATCTGGTGGCGCAGAGTCGCGTCGTCCGGCAGTTGTTGCCCCGCCTGGCCCGCGTTGAGCTTGACGGATTGCATCAGACCGTTGACGTCGCTCTCAAGTACGACACCATTGTTTACGACGGCTGCTACTTTATCGACAACCTGTGGGGCGGCGAAACTGGTATTCGCGACTAACGCGATACCAAGAAGCAGCGTTTTCCAGTTCTTCATACTTTTTCCATTTCAATTAACAAACCGCTCGGCGGCTTAAGTTTCTGTCAGTGTCGTTACAATGAGTTCTGGTACGGCAGTATGTTCGAACGCAGCATTTGCTGGGTACCCAGACCATAGTTCGAACTCAATCCACGAAGCTCAATATTAAAGCCGATTACGTTGTCGTAGACGGCGTGATCTTTCGCCCCTTCGTTATCCCAGCCGTTCAGCTTACGTTCGTAGCCGACACGGATGGCATAGCAGCAGGAGTTATACTGCACGCCCAGCATTTGATCGGCCGGTTTGTGACTGTTGGTGTCGAAGTAGTATGCGCCAACAACAGACCAGCGATCGGCAATTGGCCAACTCGCTACGCCGCCCACCTGCGAAATCCCGTTCTTATACTGCTCTGATGTCGAGTAGTTAGACGGCAATGTCGCCTGGATATATTCCGGGCTGGCGTAACGGTAACTCAACTGGACTAAACGGTCCTGGTCACGGCGATACTCAAGGGTGGTGCTACTGGTGGAGATGTTATCCAGACGTTTATCGTACTGGATGCCGCCACGTAGGCCCCAACGGTCGGTCAGACGTAAATAGGTGTCTCCCGCCCACACCAACGAACCGGTGTTGTCATCATTTTGCCAGGTCGTTGTATCATCACCGGTACGAGACTCGGTGAAATAGTAGATTTGACCAATAGAAACGTTAAAACGTTCAATCGCCGATTCATCATATACGCGAGATGTGAGGCCGGTCGTCACCTGGTTGGCTGACGCAATGCGGTCAAGGCCGCCGTAGGTACGGTCGCGGAACAGCCCGCTGTAATCGGATTGCAGCAGCGAAGAGTCGTAGTTGTAGATGTTGCTCTGATCGCGATAAGGCACGTACAGGTACTGCGCGCGCGGTTCCAGCGTCTGGGTATAGCCCGCAGACCAGTCCATATCGCGCTCAAACACCATCTTACCGTCGACTTTAAACTGCGGCATCGTGCGGTTTACCGAGTCATCGTACCGGGTATTTTCAACGTTCTTTTGCTGATAATGAGTCGCTAACAGCTTCGCTTCAGTGTTCAGGCTCCCCCAGCCGTTAGACAGCGGCAGGTTGATTGTCGGCTCAAGGTGCAGACGCGTCGCTTCCGGACGATTGCTGTTGGTGTTAACGAAATTCACCGCCTGGCCGTAGATACGCGTATCAAACGGCCCAACATCGTTCTGATAGAAGTTCACATCCAACTGCGGCTCAGCAGAGTAGGAGTTACTGTTGTTACGGTCGAAGACCTGGAACTGTTTCGTTGACACGGTGGCGTCGAAGTTCTGCACTGCATAGCCAACGCTGAATTTTTGCGTGGCGTAGCCGTCGGTACTGGAACCGTATTTGGAGTCAAAGTCGTTGAAGTAGTTCGGGTCGCTGACTTTGGTGTAGTCGACGTTGAAGCGCCACACCTGATCCAGCACGCCCGCATGACGCCAGTAGAACATCCAACGACGGCTGTTATCGTCATCCGGATGCTCATCGCTATAGACCTTATCCGATGGCAGGTAATCGAGTTCCATTAAACCTGCGCCCGCTTTGGTCAGGTAACGGAATTCGTTCTCCCACATGATGCCGCCACGCCGGTGCATATAGTGCGGCGTGATGGTCGCATCCATGTTCGGCGCGATGTTCCAGTAGTAAGGCAAATAGAACTCAAAGTAGTTCTTGGTGCTGTACCGGGCATTGGGGATCAGGAAACCAGACCGGCGCTTATCGCCGATCGGTAACTGTAAATAAGGGCTATAAAAGACCGGAACCGGACCGACTTTAAATCGGGCGTTCCAGATTTCCGCAACTTCTTCTTCACGGTCCTGGATAACTTCAGAACCAACAACGCTCCAGGTGTTTGAACCCGGCAGACACGACGTGAAGGTGCCGTTTTCCAGAATGGTATAACGGTTTTCGCCGCGCTGTTTCATCAGATCCGCCGTCCCGCGGCCCTGACGACCCACCATCTGGTAGTCACCTTCCCAGACGTTGGTATCTTTCGTATTGAGATTCGACCAGGCTTTCGGACCTTTCAGGATCACCTGGTTATCGTCATAGTGTACATTACCGAGGGCATCAACCGTGCGCACGGGCGCCGTCTGGCCTTCAGGCTGTTTTTGATGAAGCTGAACTTCATCGGCCTGCAAGCGGCTATTTCCCTGGTTGATATCGACGTTGCCGGTAAACACCGCGTCATCAGGGTAGTTCCCTTTTGCGTGATCGGCGTTAATCGTGACAGGCAGATCGTTAGTCTCGCCTTTCACCAATGGACGGTCGTAGCTCGGCACGCCCAGCATACATTGCGAAGCGAGATCGGCAGCCATGCCCTGCTGGCTGTACAAGGCACTGGCAATCATAGTCGCCAGGAGGGTGGGAATACGTTTTTTCATACGTTGTATTTGTTGTTCCGTCATCTATAGCATTGCGGCTTGCAAACGGTCAGAGACTAACGTACTCAACGGCTTGACGCTAGTACTTATCCTGCCCGTCCCGGCCAGAGGTGTTAGGCACGGCATTGAATGACGGGTATGATAATGCATATTTTAGCCGCTGGCATGACGATTTGGGGAGTATATGCAGTATTGGGGTAAAGTGATTGGTGTGGCCATCGCCTTAATGATGGGTGGCGGGTTCTGGGGCGTAGTCCTCGGATTGCTCGTGGGCCACATGTTTGACAAGGCGCGCAGCCGCCGGATGAACTGGTTTGCGAATCAACAGGAGCGTCAGTCTCTCTTTTTTGCCACCACCTTTGAAGTCATGGGACACCTGACCAAATCGAAAGGGCGTGTTACGGAAGCGGATATTCATATCGCCAGTCTGTTAATGGACCGAATGAACCTGCACGGCGCTTCTCGCACTGCGGCGCAGCAGGCGTTTCGCGTGGGCAAATCAGATAACTATCCGCTGCGTGAAAAAATGCGTCAGTTCCGTAGCGTCTGCTTTGGTCGTTTTGATCTGATTAGGATGTTTCTTGAAATTCAGATTCAGGCGGCATTTGCTGACGGTTCACTGCATCCGAATGAACGTGACGTGCTGTATGTGATTGCCGAAGAACTCGGGATTTCACGCGCACAGTTCGATCAGTTCCTGCGCATGATGCAGGGCGGGGCGCAGTTTGGCGGCGGTTATCAGCAGCAGTCGCAAGGCGCAGGCGGCTGGCAACAGGCGCAGCGTGGCCCGACGCTGGAAGATGCCTGCAACGTGCTCGGCGTGAAAAGCACCGACGATGCGACAACAATCAAACGCGCGTACCGCAAGCTGATGAGCGAACATCACCCGGATAAGCTGGTGGCAAAAGGTTTACCACCTGAAATGATGGAGATGGCGAAGCAGAAGGCGCAGGAAATTCAGCGTGCGTACGAGCTGATTAAGGAACAGAAAGGATTTAAGTAGGATTGTACTGTGGGGCCCCTCACCCTAACCCTCTCCCACAGGGAGAGGGGACAGACGGTGCTGTTTGCTCCCTCTCCCTGTGGGAGAGGGCCGGGGTGAGGGCATCAGGCCGCAAAGGCTTCAAAAATCCACCGGTGCTTTAAACGTCATACTGTTGCCAAACTCCGGATGCGTAATGGTCAGCGTCTGCGCGTGCAGTAGCAGACGCGGGGCCATCGCCAGTGCTTCGGGCGTCGCGTAAAAGCGATCGCCCAGAATCGGATGCCCTAACGCCAGCATGTGCACGCGCAACTGGTGCGAGCGCCCGGTAATCGGCTTTAGCAACACGCGGGCGGTGTTATCATCCGCGTACTCCAGCACTTCATACTCCGTCTGCGCCGCTTTGCCGGTTTCGTAACACACTTTCTGCTTAGGTCGGTTCGGCCAGTCGCAAATCAGCGGTAAATCCACCAGACCCTCTGCCGGTTTTGGGTGCCCCCAAACGCGTGCCACGTACTGTTTTTTCGGTTCGCGTTCGCGGAACTGACGTTTAAGCTCGCGCTCAGCCGCTTTGGTCAGGGCCACCACAATCACACCGCTGGTCGCCATATCCAGGCGATGGACGGATTCGGCCTGCGGATAGTCGCGCTGCACGCGCAGCATCACGCTATCTTTATGCTCTTCCTGACGGCCCGGCACGGACAACAAGCCGCTTGGCTTGTTGACCACCATAATGTGCTCGTCCTGATAGAGAATAACCAGCCACGGATCCTGCGGCGGATTGTAGTTTTCCATTCCCATAGCGGGCTCCTGTTACTGGTGCGTCACGACGATAAGGCGCAACGCATCCAGACGCCAGCCAGCCTGCGACAGGCTTTCCATCACCTGCTGGCGGTTGCTTTCAATAGCGGAAAGCTCGTCATCACGAATGTTCGGGTTCACCGCTTTCAGGGCTTCCAGACGCGACAGTTCGGCACTCAGTTTTTCATCCGCTTCACTGCGAGCAGAATCGATCAGCGCCTGCGCGGCTTTGGCAATCTGGCCTTCACCCAGCTGCAGAATCGCGTGGACGTCCTGCTGTACGGCGTTAACCAGCTTGCTGCCCGTGTGGCGGTTTACCGCGCTCAACTGGCGGTTGAAGGTTTCAAATTCCACCTGTGCCGCCAGGTTGGTGCCGTTTTTATCCAGCAGCATGCGCACCGGCGTTGGCGGCAGGAAGCGGTTGAGCTGCAGTTGTTTCGGCGCATTGGCTTCCACGACGTAAATCAGTTCGACCAGCAGCGTACCGACCGGAAGCGCTTTGTTTTTCAGCAGGGAAATTGTGCTGCTGCCCGTATCGCCGGAGAGGATAAGATCCAGACCATTGTGGATAATCGGGTGTTCCCAGGTGAGGAACTGCGCGTCTTCACGGGACAGCGCAATATCACGCTCGAAGGTCACTGTGCAGCCATCTTCCGGCAGGCCCGGGAAGTCAGGGACCAGCATATGGTCAGATGGCGTCAGGACAATCAGGTTCTCGCCACGATCGTCCTGGTTGATACCGACGATATCAAACAGGTTCATGGCGAAGGCGATCAGGTTAGTGTCGTCATCCTGCTCTTCAATACTTTCGGCGAGCGCCTGCGCTTTCTCTCCGCCGTTGGAGTGGATTTCCAGTAGACGGTCACGGCCCTGTTCCAGCTGCGCTTTCAGCGCATCGTGCTGTTCGCGACAGGTTTTTATCAGTTCATCAAAGCCTTCGCTGTTTTCCGGCGCGGCTAAGTAGTTGATTAACTGATCGTGCACGCTGTCATAGATGGTGCGACCGGTCGGGCAGGTGTGCTCGAACGCGTCGAGACCTTCATGGAACCAGCGAACCAGCACGGACTGCGCGGTGCGTTCCAGATAGGGCACGTGGATTTGAATATCGTGCGCCTGACCGATACGGTCCAGACGACCAATACGCTGCTCCAGCAGGTCCGGGTTGAACGGCAGGTCAAACATCACCAGGTTGCTGGCAAACTGGAAGTTACGCCCTTCAGAACCGATTTCAGAACACAGCAGCACCTGCGCGCCGCTGTCTTCTTCACCAAACCAGGCCGCAGCGCGGTCGCGTTCGATGATCGACATCCCTTCATGGAACACGGCGGCGCGGATACCCTCGCGCTCGCGCAGAACCTGTTCCAGTTGCAGCGCGGTGGCGGCTTTGGCGCAAATCACCAGCACTTTCTGTGAGCGGTGGCTGGTCAGGTAACCCATCAGCCATTCCACGCGCGGGTCGAAGTTCCACCAGGTGCCGGTATCGCCTTCAAATTCCTGATAAATCTGTTCCGGGTAAAGCATGTCGCGAGCGCGTTCTTCCGCACTCTTACGCGCGCCCATAATGCCGGAGACTTTAATCGCGGTTTGATACTGCGTCGGCAGCGGCAGTTTGATGGTGTGCAGCTCGCGTTTCGGGAACCCTTTCACACCGTTACGGGTATTGCGGAACAGCACGCGGCTGGTGCCGTGGCGGTCCATCAGCATGCTGATCAGCTCCTGGCGTGCGGCTTCTGCGCCGTCGCGGTCGCTGTTCGCCGTTTGCAGCAGGGCTTCGATATCCTGCTCGCCAATCAACTCGCCCAGGGTGTTCAGCTCGTCGTTGCTGAGTTTGTTGCCCGCCAGCAGCAGCGCGACCGCGTCGGCCACCGGGCGATAGTTTTTCTGTTCTTCGACAAACTGCTCAAAATCGTGGAAGCGGTTCGGGTCGAGCAGGCGCAAACGCGCAAAATGGCTCTCCATCCCCAGCTGTTCCGGCGTCGCGGTCAGCAGCAGGACGCCCGGCACGCGTTCCGCCAACTGTTCGATGCACTGATATTCACGGCTTGGCGCCTCTTCGCTCCACACCAGGTGATGGGCTTCATCGACCACCATGATGTCCCATTCGGCGTCGCACAAATGCTCCAGACGCTGCTTGTTACGACGCACGAAGTCCAGCGAGCAAATGACCAGCTGTTCGGTCTCAAACGGGTTATAGGCGTCGTGCTGCGCTTCGGCATAACGCTCATCGTCAAACAGCGCAAAGCGCAGGTTGAAGCGGCGCAGCATCTCAACCAGCCACTGGTGCTGGAGGGTTTCCGGCACAATGATCAACACGCGCTGGGCCGCGCCAGAAAGCAACTGCTGATGCAGGATCATCCCGGCTTCGATGGTTTTACCTAAACCGACTTCATCGGCCAGCAGCACGCGCGGCGCGTGGCGACGACCCACATCGTGGGCGATGTTGAGCTGGTGAGGGATCAGGCTGGTACGCTGACCACGCAGGCCGCTGTACGGCATGCGGTACTGCTCGCTCTGATATTTACGCGCACGGTAACGCAGGGCAAAGCGATCCATACGGTCGATTTGCCCGGCAAACAGGCGGTCTTGTGGTTTGCTGAAAACCAGTTTGCTGTCGAGCAGCACTTCGCGCAGCACGACATTGGCTTCTTCCGTATCCAGACGGGTGCCAACATAGGCCAACAGGCCTTTTTCTTCAATAACTTCATCAACGTGCAACTGCCAGCCATCATGGCTTGTGATCGTGTCGCCAGGATTGAACATCACGCGGGTCACGGGGGAGTCGCTTCGGGCATACAGACGGTTCTCTCCGGTAGCCGGAAAGAGCAGGGTGACGGTGCGTGCATCCATTGCAACAACAGTACCAAGTCCCAGTTCGCTTTCTGTATCGCTGATCCAGCGTTGACCAAGTGTAAAAGGCATAAGTGTTCGGCTCTATCTCTTTGTAAATTGCAGGCAATACCCATCCACCGCCTGAAGGAGAGGCGGCGAATGAATGAGGTCCAGGAATGGAAAGGGCGCTATGGTACTGGATGGCGCGGCGTTAGTCACCTGTCAAAATAGCCCCAGTTGCCCTGTCACTATTGTAGCAAAATCGTCGTCGACAAAGGGGAGAATTCCTTCAGCAACGGGCGCTAATTGTTTTGTCAGGTAGTGCTCATAATCAAGCGGTGACTGCTGATAATCCAGCGGTTCCGGGCCGCTGGTGGTCCAGACATATTTGATGCTGCCGCGTTGCTGATACTGCAGCGGGCGGCCCAGATGTGCGTTGTGTTCGTCCGCCAGACGCGCCGCGCGCACATGTGGCGGCACGTTGCGCTGATATTCAGCCAGCGGACGGCGCAGGCGCTTGCGATAGACCAGTTTACTGTCGAGCTTACCTGCCATCAGGTTATCGATGGTTTCAAGAATGTAGTCGCGGTAAGGCTCGTTGCGGAAGATGCGCAGATAGAGCTCCTGCTGGAACTGTTGCGCCAGCGGCGTCCAGTCGGTGCGAACCGTTTCGAGACCTTTATAAAGCATTCTTTGTTCCGTACCTTCCTGAATCATCCCGGCGTAACGTTTTTTACTGCCCGTATCGGCGCCGCGAATGGTCGGCATCAGGAAGCGACAAAAGTGGGTTTCAAATTCCAGTTCCAGCGCGCTGGTTAAGCCTGATTTTTGTAGCTCATCGGCCCACCACTGGTTAACAAATTCAACGAGCTCGCGGCCAATTTTCGCCGCGGCGTCTTCATCATGCGCTTTTTTTAGCCATACAAAGGTGGAGTCCGTATCGCCATAGATGACGTCGTAACCTTTGGATTCGATAAGCGCTTTGGTCTGGCGCATGATCGCGTGCCCGCGCATGGTGATCGACGACGCAAGGCGCGGATCAAAAAAGCGGCACGCGCTGGTGCCAAGCACGCCGTAAAACGCATTCATGATGATCTTCAGCGCCTGTGAAAGTGGTTTATTTTTATGCTTTTTAGCTTCATCACGAGCGTGCCAGATTTGACCGACGATCCCCGGCAGGCAATGTTTATCGCGTGAGAACCAGGCGCCGAGAAAACCTTCGGTACTGTGCTCCGTATCCGGCTGGCTCATCCCTTCAACCAGCCCCACCGGGTCAATCAAAAAAGAGCGGATGATTGATGGATACAGGCTTTTATAATCCAGCACCAGAACCGAATCGTACAAACCGGGGCGCGAGTCCATCACGTAGCCGCCGGGGCTCGCCTGCGGCGGCACTTCGCCTAAATTAGGCGCAACATAACCCAGGCGATGCATACGCGGAAAATAGAGGTGGCCGAAGGCGGCAACCGAGCCACCGTGACGGTCAACCGCCAGTCCGTTAACCGTGGCGCGTTCCAGCAGGAATGGCATGATCTCCGTTTTGTGGAAAATCTGCGTCACCAGCTCGCAATCTTTGAGGTTATATTTCGCCAGCGCGGGCTTATCTTCGGCGAAACGGCGGTCAATTTCGTCCATTCTGTCCCACGGATTATCAATCGCTTTGCCTTCGCCCAGCAGTTCTTGCGCCACTGCCTCCAGCGAAAACGAAGAGAAATTCCAGAATGCGGATTTCAGCGCTTCAATGCCGTCGAGAATCAGCCGCCCGTTTGCCTGGGCGAAGAATACGCCATTCTTAAACCCATGCTCGCGCCACTCCAGCTCGCTGTTGCCGCGCCCCAGCATCAGTGGAATGCGGTAACGTTCGGCGTGTTTTTGCAGCACGCGTAAATCGAACTGCACCACGTTCCAGCCGATAATCACATCCGGGTCGTATAGCGCAAACCAGGCGTTAAGTTTTTCTAAAAGCTGCGGGCGGCTGGTGACGTATTCCAGCTCAAAATCCAGCGTTGATGCATCGCCATTAGCCGGGCCGAGCATGTAAACCACGCGCTGGCCACAGCCTTCAATGCCGATACAGTATAGTTCGCCGTGGCGGGTGGTTTCGATATCAATAGAGGCCCACTTTAGCGCAGGGCGATAGGTGTCATGGGGTTTTAGACGCGCATTCACCAGCCCATCACCACGCGCGTCGCCGTCAAACCACACCGGCGCGGTGATAAATCGCTCCATCAGATAGCGTTCTGGCGGGCGTATATCCGCTTCATAAACGGTGATACCGTTTTCGCGCAGCAGTTTATCAAGGCGCATCAACTGGCGATGAGAACGGCAATAGAGGCCAAATACCGGTTGGCGGTGAAAATCTTTTAAGGTGAGCGGGGCAAGGCGAGCATCGCGCTCACCCTTTAACAGACGTTCCGTCTGCGCTCGCTGCGCTTCCGGGATGAAGGCGACGGACTCCTGAGGCGGCAGCGTCACGGCTAGCGGGCCTGCATCCGTCGCCAGCCAGAAGGTGACTTCTGTCCCCTGAGGAGTGTCCCGCCAGTGGCGGGTTAAGATAAAGCCAGCTTGCGCCTGCGCCACACGCGTTTCTCACCTGATGAATAAGCGCTGATTATAACCTGGTTTAGTTGGTTTTAACTGGTTTTTTGTACAGGTGCGTTTTCAATACGATTGAAATTTCCCCGGCTCGCCTTCGCAGTAAAACGCCACCTGCTCACACAGCGACTGGTAGTCGGAAAAAATGACCCACTTTGTGCCGTGGCCGTATCCCAGAAACCAGGTGGTTTTCTGCCCCGCGTGGTCTGCGATCGCCAGATGGTATTTTTTATTCATTGGGTAAATATTTGGGGTGAGTTTTATGGTCTCAATGTTTTTCCATTGCCAGCTTTTATTATCTATCGTGATGGCATCAGCGGTAAGAACGATTTGCGCCGGCGTTCTTGATTTAATCCAGTGAGAATAAACAAAGATGGCCAGCGCCAGCAGAAGCTCTGCAATCAGTGTTACGCCAAGCGCACCCAGCGCCATTGAGAGAAACGGCACGCCGATAAACATTGAAAAAATGAGGAGAATCAGCAGGCTGACGGGAATGGTTGCCACAATAAAAAAGTTATCTTCGAGAACGATACGTGAGATTACTTTTTTATTCAGGGAGTATTTAATTTCAGGAGACACGTTATTAATCCTGATTCATTCTTAATATGAATGAATACTTATTTTTAATGATGGATAAAATAGCGTGCCTTTAAATAAAGTTAAAGAGAGGCTTGAAACAGAATAAAAATAAAAGAAGGTCTGTTTCCAGACCCTCTTCTTGTTACTGCCCGTAATACGCCTTCGCACCATGCTTGCGCAGATAGTGCTTATCCAGCAGCGTTTGCTGCATATCCGGCAACTGCGGCGCAAGCTGGCGGCAGAAGATACCCATATAGGCCACTTCTTCCAGCACGATAGCGTTGTGTACCGCATCTTCCGCGTTTTTCCCCCACGCGAACGGGCCGTGAGAGTGCACCAGCACGCCCGGCATTTGCGCGGCGTCGATACCTTGTTTCTCAAAGGTTTCGACAATCACGTTACCCGTTTCCCATTCGTACTCGCCGTTGATTTCCGCATCGGTCATTTTGCGCGTACAGGGAATGGTGCCATAGAAATAGTCGGCGTGCGTGGTGCCGGTCGCAGGAATAGCTTGCCCCGCCTGCGCCCAGATGGTGGCGTGGCGGGAATGGGTATGCACGATGCCGCCAATGGTCGGGAATGCCTGATAGAGCAGGCGGTGGGTGGGCGTATCGGAGGAGGGTTTTTTGCGACCTTCCACCACCTCGCCGGTCGCGATGCTGACCACTACCATATCGTCTGCGGTCATCACGCTGTAATCCACGCCGGAGGGTTTAATCACAAAAACGCCATTCTCCCGGTCAACGGCGCTGACGTTGCCCCAGGTGAGGGTGACCAGGTTATGTTTTGGCAGCG
Organism: Pseudocitrobacter sp. 73; assembly: GCF_008369545.1. Taxonomy (NCBI): domain Bacteria; kingdom Pseudomonadati; phylum Pseudomonadota; class Gammaproteobacteria; order Enterobacterales; family Enterobacteriaceae; genus Pseudocitrobacter; species Pseudocitrobacter sp. 73. The sequence goes on from NZ_VTZO01000009.1 coordinate 292,543, forward strand.
CCAGGTTGGCGTCAAGCACCTGGCGTTTGAGATCTTCTAGCATGTTGGCTCCAGATAATGCCTTTTACCCTCACCCTAACCCTCTCCCTGAGGGAGAGGGGACTAACTGTGCGGGTGTGGGGTTTTCACCCTCTCCCTCAGGGAGAGGGCCGGGGTGAGGGTGTTAACGACGTAACCCGTAATAAACCTCGTTCCAGCGCAGCGCGTCTTTAAACGCGGGCAGGCGGGTGTCGTTGTCGATAACCGTAATCTCGATACCGTGCAGTTCAGCGAACTGGCGCATATCGTCCAGCGTCAGGGCGTGGCTGAAGACGGTGTGGTGCGCGCCGCCGCCGATGATCCACGCTTCGGAGGCGGTGGCCAGATCCGGCTGCGCTTTCCACAGCGCGTTGGCGACCGGGAGTTTCGGCAGATCGTGCGGCGTTGCTACCGTTTCGATAGTGTTGACCAGCAGACGGAAGCGATCGCCCAGATCCACCAGGCTTGCGACAATCGCCGGGCCGGTTTGGGTATTGAAGATCAAGCGCGCCGGATCGGCCTTGCCACCGATACCCAGAGGCTGTACATCGAGGATCGGTTTCTCTTCCACGGCGATCGACGGACACACTTCCAGCATGTGCGAACCGAGCACCAGGTCGTTGCCGTTATCGAAGTGGTAGGTGTAATCCTCCATAAAGGAGGTGCCGCCCTGCAGACCGGTTGACATCACCTTCATGATGCGAAGCAGGGCGGCAGTTTTCCAGTCGCCTTCGCCTGCAAAGCCGTAGCCCTGCTGCATCAGACGTTGTACCGCCAGGCCCGGAAGCTGTTTCAGGCCGTGAAGATCTTCAAATGTGGTGGTGAACGCATGGAATCCGCCCTCTTCGAGGAAGCGTTTCATCCCCAGTTCGATACGTGCGGCATCCAGCACGTTCTGGCGTTTGTCGCCGTTGATTTGCGCAGCAGGCGTCAGGCGGTAGCTGCTTTCGTATTCGTCGACCAGCGCGTTGATATCGCCCTCGCTCACCGCGTTGACCACCTGCACCAGGTCGCCTACCGCCCAGGTGTTGACGGAGAACCCGAATTTGATCTGCGCCGCGACTTTATCGCCGTCAGTGACCGCCACTTCGCGCATGTTGTCGCCAAAGCGGCACACTTTCAGGTGACGGGTATCCTGCTTCGATACCGCCTGACGCATCCACGAGCCGATACGTTCGTGGGCTTGTTTATCCTGCCAGTGGCCGGTCACTACGCTGTGCTGCTGACGCATGCGCGCGCCGATAAAGCCGAACTCGCGGCCGCCGTGCGCGGTCTGGTTCAGGTTCATAAAGTCCATATCGATGCTGTCCCACGGCAGGGAGGCATTGAACTGGGTATGGAATTGCAGCAGCGGTTTGTTAAGGATGGTCAGGCCGTTGATCCACATTTTCGCCGGTGAGAAGGTGTGCAGCCACACCACCATGCCTGCACATTTATCATCGTAGTTGGCATCACGGCAGATGGCGGTGATCTCATCCGGGCGCGTGCCCAGCGGTTTCAGCACCAGTTTACACGGCAGTTTCGCTTCTGCGTTAAGGGCATTAACTACCTGCTCCGCGTGCTGTGTCACCTGACGCAGGGCTTCCGGGCCGTAAAGGTGCTGGCTGCCAATCACGAACCATACTTCATAATTATTAAAAATGGTCATTGTCGTATCCTTAATGAGTCAGCGCTGCTGTGGCGGACGGCGTGGTAGCCGATGGCGCAGCGGCAGGGAGATAATGTTGTTCGGCGCTCAGCGCCCATTGCTGGTAGCGTTGATAGAGTTGTTCAAAGCGTTTCGCCTGTTGCGGATCGGGCTGGAGCGTGCTTTCGACACGGCTGGCCATCAGTAACTGTGCGGCGGGGATATCGCGGTAAACGCCGGCGGCGACGGCAGCAAAGATGGCCGCGCCCAGCGCACAGCACTGGTCAGAGGCGACAATCTGTAACGGGCGATTGAGTACATCGCAGCAGGCCTGCATGATGACGCGGTTTTTACGCGCAATGCCGCCCAGCGCCATCACGTTATTGACCGGGATACCCTGGCGGGTGAAGCACTCCATAATGGCGCGCGCGCCAAAGGCGGTGGCGGCGATCAGCCCGCCAAATAAGGCTGGCGCGTCGGTAGCGAGATTCAAATCAGTAATCACGCCCTTCAGACGCTGATTGGCGTTCGGCGTGCGGCGACCGTTAAACCAGTCGAGTACCACTGGCAGATGATCGAGAGACGGATTCTTCGCCCAGGCGTCAGTCAGGGCTGGCAGTAGCTGCTTCTGACTCTCTTTAATTTGCGTTTTCAGTTCAGGATGCTGTGCGGCGAGTTGTTCCAGCGGCCAGCCCAGCACGCGACCAAACCAGGCGTAGATGTCGCCGAACGCCGACTGGCCCGCTTCCATGCCGATAAAATCAGGTACTACGCTGCCGTCAACCTGGCCGCAAATACCTTTCACCGTACGATCGCCCACGCTCTCTTTCTCCGCGACAAGAATGTCGCAGGTGGAGGTCCCGATGACTTTCACCAGCGCGTTAGGCTGTGCGCCCGCGCCGACTGCGCCCATATGGCAGTCAAATGCGCCGCCGGAAATCACCACTTTTTCGGAAAGCCCCAAACGCTGCGCCCATTCCGCGGTGAGCGTGCCCACCGGAACATCGGCGGTCAGGGTGTCGGTAAACAGCGGGCAGGGAAGGTGCTGATTGAGGATAGGGTCGAGTTCATCGAAGAACGACGCCGGTGGCAGGCCGCCCCAGCTTTCATGCCACAGGGATTTATGCCCGGCGCTACAGCGGCCACGGCGAATATCCTGCGGGCGCGTGGTGCCGGAAAGCAGGGCCGGAACCCAGTCGCACAGCTCAATCCACGATGCAGCAGCCAGTGCGACCGCGCTATCTTCGCGAGTGACGTGCAGAATCTTGGCCCAGAACCATTCGCTGGAGTAGATACCGCCAATGTAGCGCGAGTAGTCTTCTTTGCCCGGTTGATGGCACAGGCGAGTGATGGCTTCGGCTTCTTCCACGGCGGTGTGGTCTTTCCACAGCACGAACATGGCGTTCGGGTTTTCGGCGAACTCGTCGCGCAGCGCCAGTACGTTGCCGTCGGCGTCAATCGGCGCAGGGGTTGAACCGGTGCTGTCGACGCCAATTCCGACGACATCAGCCCGTTGGGAGTCGGTGAGCTGCGCCAGTACGCTTTTCAGCGCCGCTTCCATCGACTCAATATAGTCGCGCGGGTGGTGGCGAAAACGGTTATTCGGGGCGTCGCAGAAGCGGCCCTCCTGCCAGCGCGGATACCATTCAACGCTGGTGGCGATCTCTTCACCGTTCGCGCACTCCACTGCCAGGGCGCGGACCGAGTCGCTGCCAAAATCGAGGCCAATTGCGATTGCCATCGTGTCACTCCATCGTAATAAAACAGGATGTGTTAACACTAGCGATGGCCCGGAAAAATCGTCAGGCAGGAACCGCTAATCTTATGGATAATTTTGCTGTCACATCCCAAAGTGTGACGCTGTGCAAATATTCAATGTGGACTTTTCTGCCGTCTTTATAGACACTTCTGTTACACGCCAGAAACCGTATCTCTCGCGGAATTGTTATCAAAATCGCGGCTTGTCGCGGGGTTAAATGTTTATCGTGAGCGGTGATGGTTTGCACAGGTCGCCGGGAAGGGTGAAAACGTGAATATGGATAATTGGTTTCTTCACAACATGCGGAGATCAGACTGAAAATGCCTGAATTGCAAAACGATCCCCTGCTGCCGGGTTACTCCTTTAACGCGCACCTGGTCGCCGGGCTGACGCCGATTGATGCCGGAGGGTATCTCGATTTCTTTATCGACCGGCCGCTGGGCATGAAGGGGTTTATTCTTAATCTGACGGTTAAAGGGGAGGGAATAATTGAAAATCAGGGGCAGCAGTTTATTTGTCGCGAAGGCGATATGCTGCTCTTTCCGCCAGGCGAAATTCATCACTACGGGCGTCATCCTGACGCCAGCGAATGGTATCACCAGTGGGTTTATTTCCGCCCCCGCGCCTACTGGCATGAATGGCTGAACTGGCCGACCATTCATGCGCAAACCGGTTTTTTCCGCCCTGATGAAGCGCATCAGGCGTCGATTTCCGCGCTTTTTGGGCAAATTATTGATGCCGGGCAGGGCGTTGGGCGTTACTCCGAGTTGCTGGCGATCAACCTGCTGGAGCAGCTTCTGCTGCGACGTATGGAAGCCATTAATGAATCGCTGCATCCGCCGATGGATAACCGGGTACGCGATGCCTGCCAGTATATCAGCGATCACCTGGCTGATAGCCATTTTGATATCGCAAGCGTAGCTCAGCATGTTTGCCTGTCGCCGTCGCGTCTGTCGCATTTGTTTCGTCAGCAGCTTGGTGTCAGCGTGTTGAGCTGGCGTGAAGATCAACGCATCAGCCAGGCGAAACTGCTGCTCAGCACCACGCGTATGCCGATTGCTACCGTGGGGCGTAACGTAGGTTTTGAAGATCAGCTCTATTTTTCTCGCGTTTTCAAGAAATGTACCGGTGCCAGCCCAAGTGAATTCCGTGCAGGGTGTGAATAAAAAGTAAAGAAAAGGAAAGGCGGTGTGTCGGAAAGCGTCATTGCCAGTAAACTATTCAGACAATTGATGGCTTGACGAAAGTCGGGGTGATGACCAGAATCCCCGATTCGTTTTCAAACCGGACACACTATGCAAGCACTGCTGGAACACTTTATTACCCAGTCCACGACCTATTCACTTGTCGCGGTCGCGCTGGTGGCTTTTCTCGAATCATTAGCGCTGGTCGGTCTGATTTTGCCGGGTACGGTGATGATGGCGGGCCTCGGGGCGCTGATTGGCAGCGGCGAGCTTAATTTCTGGCAGGCGTGGCTGGTCGGTATTGTGGGGTGTTTGCTGGGCGACTGGATCTCCTTCTGGCTTGGCTGGCGCTTTAAGAAACCGCTGCATCGCTGGTCGTTTATGAAAAAGAACAAGGCGCTACTGGATAAAACTGAGCACGCGCTGCATCAGCACAGCATGTTCACCATTCTGGTCGGGCGCTTTGTCGGGCCAACGCGCCCGGTGGTCCCGATGGTTGCCGGAATGCTCGACCTGCCGGTATCGAAGTTTATTCCGCCGAACATTATTGGTTGCCTGCTCTGGCCGCCGATTTACTTCCTGCCGGGGATTCTGGCGGGTGCCGCGATTGATATTCCTGCGGATATGCAAAGCGGCGGCTTTAAGTGGCTGCTGCTTGGCACGGCGCTGCTGCTGTGGATTGCTGCGTGGCTTTGCTGGCGCTTATGGCGTAGCGGAAAAGCAGCGAAAGATCGTTTGTCCGACTATCTTCCGCGCCAGCGTTTACTGTGGGTGGCCCCGTTAATGCTTGGCATTGGTGTGGTGGCGCTGGTGGCGGCTATCCGGCATCCGTTAATGCCTGTTTACATTGAAATTTTATGCAAGGTGGTTGGGCTATAGCATAGTTTGCCGGATGGCGGCGTAAACGCCTTATCCGGCCTACAACAATTGATTGGAACGAGTAGGCTGTGTAAGCGAAGCGCCAGCCGACGCAGCGATACCGAGTAAGTGCGACGCGCTGGCGTGCCCGCTCAGCAGCGCCGTCGTTTCGCCATCCCACGCAATGCGTCCGTCGGCCACCACGATCGCGCGGGGCGCAATTCGCGCGGCATCCTCCACGCTATGCGACACCATCAACAACGTCATCTGCTCACGTTCACATACCGCTTTCACCAGTTGCAACATCTCCTGACGTAGCGCCGGGTCGAGGGCGGAAAAAGGTTCATCCAGCAGCAAAATCGGCTGCTGACGGACCAAACAACGCGCCAGCGCCACGCGTTGACGCTGACCGCCGGAAAGCTCACCGGGCAGGCGCGTCAGCAAGGACTCAAGGCCCATCTGTTGGGCGATAGCCTGCAACGTCTGTTTTTGCGTGTCGTTCAGTTTCAGCGAAGGCGACATCCCCAGCCCGATGTTTTGCTGCACGTTCAGGTGGCTGAACAGGTTGTTTTCCTGAAACAACATTGATACCGGGCGACGTGCGGGTGGCGTGCGGGTATGTGCCTCGCCGTTAATCACAATTTCACCACTGGCTGGCGTCAGAAATCCGGCAACCAGATTCAGCAGCGTACTTTTCCCCGCCCCGCTCGGCCCAAGAATGGCGAGGGTTTCGCCCTGCGCCACGGAGAGACTAAAACGCATCGGTAAATGCTGATAAAGCCAGGTAACATCATTAAGTTTTAGCATGGCGTCCCGGGAGTTTTTCAATCACGGTAAAAAGCAGGAAACAGAGCAGCAGCAGAAGCAGGGCGGTCACCGCGCCATCCTGGCTGCGATAAGAGCCTATTTGCTGGTAAAGATAAAACGGCAGTGTGCGGAAATCATCATTGCCAAACAGCGCCACCACACCGAAATCGCCAATCGACAGGACGCAGGCGAAAGCCAGCGCCTGAGCCAGAGGGCGTTTTAGCGCGCGCAGTTCCACCACCTTCAGACGATTAAAACCGGCCAGCCCCAGCGACTCACACAACGGTGTATAACGCGCGGTAATATCGCGCATCGGCGTCTCCAGCACTTTCAACGCGTAGGGGATGGCCATCAGCGCATTGGCGAAAATCACAATGCCATCGGCGGAATCGGGCAGGCCGACGGTGTTGTTCAGCAGCAGGAAAAAGCCGGTCGCCAGCACAATCCCCGGCATGGCAAGAATCAACATGCCGCTCAGTTCCAGCGTTTGTCCGGCGAGTTGTGCATTACGCGCGCGCAGCTCGCGGCTGCTCCACAGCAGCATCATGGTCAACACCACGCTGAGTACGCCAGCGGCGACGGCGATGCGCAGTGAGGTCCACAATGCCTGCCAGAGCGGCGGTTGTAGCAGGGCATTGAGCATCGCCGGGTTGATGCCATCGACCAATACCGCCAGCAGCGGCGGCAGCATCAACAGCAGCGCTAGCGTAATCAGCAGGCCATCGCTAAGGCGGCTGTGTAAACGATCGTCCGGGTCGCGCCAGCCCTGCATTTGCGTATTACCGACGGCAATTGCTTTGCTCAGACGTTGGCTAATTAACACCAGTGTCAGGCAGCACGCCATCTGGATCAGCGCCAGCATCGCCGCCCGCGCCGGGTCATAATCAAAATTGAGCGCCTGATAAATCGCCAGTTCAATCGTCGTGGCTTTCGGCCCGCCGCCCAGCGATAACACGGTGGCAAAGCTGGCAAAACAAAGCATAAAAATAAGCGTGCTGATGGGCAGAATTTGCCGACGCAGCCAGGGCCATTCCACGAAACGAAAGAAGCTAAACCCACGCATCCCAAGCTGAGCGGCAAGCTGGCGCTGCTCGCCGGGGATTTGCTCCAGCGCCTGAAGCAGCAGGCGGGTCGCCATTGGCATGTTGAAGAAGACGTGCGCCAGCAGGATTCCCTGTAATCCATAAGGCGAGAAATGCCATTCCAGCCCGAGTGATGTGAATATCTGTGCCAGCCAGCCCTGACGCCCGTAGACGCTGAGGATGCCGAATACCGCGACCAGCACGGGCAAAATCAGCGTCATGGCGCACAGGCGCAACAAAATTTCTCGGCCAGGGAAACGACGGCGATAGAGCGCGCGGGCGAGAAAAATAGCAGGCACAACCGAGAGTAGCGCGGAGAGAAACGCCTGCCAGAAGGAGAAGCGCACGACGTGCCAGAGATAGCTGTCTGCCAGCAGCATCTTCCCGCTGGCCTCCGGGGCGCTAAACCAAAGCGCCAGAAAGGCGGCCAGCGCCACGGCGACGATAAGCGTCGCCGCCGTTGTGCCAGGCCAAATCCAGCCGGGAATTAACGGCTGACGGCGCGTTGCCATGTCGCAATCCAGTTCTGACGCTGTGCGGCGACGTCCTGCGGGGTAAATTCCAGTGCGGTTTTCGGTTTAGCGAGCGCCGCAAAGCCTGCGGGCAGCGTCACGTCAGCCACCGGATACATCCAGTTACCCGTCGGAATGGCCTGCTGGAAGGCCGGGGAAACCATAAACTTGAGGAATTTTTCAGCCAGTTCAGGCTGTTTACTGGCAGCGGTACGCGCGGCCACTTCTACCTGTAGGTAGTGCCCTTCGGCAAAGGAGGCGGCGGCGTAGTTATCTTTTTTCTCTTCGATAATGTGATACGCCGGAGAGGTGGTGTAGCTCAGCACCAGGTCGCTTTCCCCTTTCAGGAATAAACTATACGCTTCGCTCCAGCCTTTGGTCACGGTGACGGTTTTCGCCGCCAGTTTCTGCCAGGCTTCAGGTGCTTTATCGCCATACACTTTTTGCATCCACAGCAGCAGGCCCAGGCCCGGTGTGCTGGTGCGCGGGTCCTGATAAATCACGCGCCATTTCTGGTCGCTCTCGACCAGTTCTTTCAGGCTTTTCGGCGGATTTTTCAGTTTGTTTTTGTCATAAACAAAAGCGAAATAGCCGTAGTCGAAGGGAACAAAGGTGTCATCTTTCCAGCCGCCAGGAACGGTGACGGCGCTAGCCGGAACGCCGCTTTTGGCGAACAGTTTTGTCTGGCTGGCGGCTTGCAACAAATTGTTATCAAGGCCCAGCACCACGTCGGCTTTGCTTTTTTTCCCTTCCATACGCAGGCGATTGAGCAGTGAAACGCCATCTTCCAGCGCCACAAATTTCAGCTCGCAGTCACAGTCGGCTTCAAAGGCTTTTTTCACCACCGGGCCAGGGCCCCAGTCGGCGGCGAAAGAGTCGTAGGTATAAACCGTGAGCACCGGTTTGGCGAAAGCTGGCAGGGCGAGAAGCGCCAGCAGCGGCAGACATTTTTTTAACACTTTGCACCTCAGTAAGCAGGTGGCAAAGGATTTTGAGTTGGCCTCAAATCCCTCCGCCGGCGTTATCCGGATCAGGTTCGACGGGTTTAATCTCAGCAGACTTCTGCACCCCGTTGAGTAGCTCGCTATTGTAATGATTACGTGAATAAATCAAAAGCGCTAAGGATCCGGAGGGGCGAACCACGCGGATTTAAAGTCGAACCAGCCCAGGGTGTTCATACGCACGCCGCGCATACTCCGTTGCCCCTGAATGCGCAACCAGTGGTGGATGAGTGGCACAATGGCCTGATGTTCCAGCAACTGTTTACACCAGGTGGGGAGATCCAGTTCCCCCGCATGCCACTGCCGGATATCTGCCTGCCAGTCGCGCACGATGCAGTGTTGGAGCAGCGGCACTTCGCAAAGATGCGCAAACAGCGAGAAATCGAGCGGCAGGGTAAAGTTAGCGCTGTTCAGCCACACATCGCTAACCACCTCTCCGCTGTGCCACTGATCGTAATCGACTTCGTTTATATCAAGCGTAACATGGTGTTCTGCCAGCAGTTTTCGCATTATTTCGGCTATGACCCGATGCTCAACGTGATCACGGTAAAAGCCGAGGGTGACCCGCTCCAGGCCAGCCGGTTTTTCGCTGGTTTTACTGTGCGCATGGTGCCAGCGTGGCAGCAATCCGTAAGCGGGGAACCAGTACTGCTGATACTGCTCGCTGGCGTGGTAGAGAAGGTTGGCTGGAGAGAGCACGTGGCTTAACCACTGACGAACCCTGAGGTTGGCGCCGCGCGGGGCGCGAGCGTCAAATAGCAGATAATAACAGCCCTCTTCAAGACGGCTCTCAACGGCCTGTTCACTCTGCGTCGTGCCTTGTAACGTCAGCCCACAGCTAACATCTTCCGCGACATCCGGCAGCACCCAGACATTTACCTCATCAATAAGTGCGCGAAAACCGAAGTACTCCTCAAAGGCGTGGATCTTGAGCTGGTTCTGGTTGTTGCGCACAACCGCATAAGGGCCAGTTCCTACCGGCTGGCGGGAGAAATGTGGCATGGATGACCACTCGTGCGGCAGGATCATTGCCGGAGTATGACCGAGCAGCCACGGTAGCCAGCGGTCCGCGTGTGAGAGATGAATATCCAGCGTCCATGCGGTCGGCGATACGATTTGAGTGATGTGAGAATAAAGGGGCAGCCTGTTAATGCGTTCCAGAGAATGGATGACGTCTTCCATCTCCAGTTCGCGACCATTATGAAAATGAATACCTGGACGCAAATAAAAGCGCCAGTGCAAAGGGGATATTTCCTTCCAGTGGTGCGCAATATCGGCTTCCAGTTCCCCGTTTTCCTCATTTATGCGCGTCAGGGCACTGAAAATTTGTCGCGCGATATGGGTTTCAGATCGACGTAACGCCGTACCGGGCAACAGATTTTGCATCGGGCGATAGTAGAGCACACGCAGAATGTGCCGCCCCTGGCGAAAGCTGCGCCCCAGATGAGAAACCAGCATCTGTCGCACTGTCGATTTGTCGCCCACCAGTTGTACCAGTTGGTCGATTCTGTCTTGCTCCAGCAGGTCTTCCGCACGCTGCTGCTGCAATGCCAGACCGGTATAAAGGAAGGTTAAACGCGAACGTTTACCCCGCCCGGCCTCGGCTTCCCAGGTCAGCCAGCCGCGCGCTTCCATGGTGTTTAACAGGGTTCGCATATGGCGACGCGAGCAGCTCAGCAGCTCCGCCAGTTCGTTCAGCGTCGTTTCCTGCGCTTTGCCGTCGCAGCATTGCCACAGACGGATGAATTGTTGTTGCAGTCGACCAGAAGGCATAAAAGGGGAACTCCTGATAAAAACTCAGCAATTTATTAATCCCTATATTAAGCCAATAATTCTCTTCGATGAAGTGAGGAGGTGAATATGATGAGGTCAACCACAGGTCAGTTTTATCAGCGCTATTTTTACGCAACACGTCATGTTTCCTGGCTGGCCCGCCAGATGGCAGGGATGCGGTACAAAATGCTTGATAACCTGATGCAGTGGGAGGTTACGCGCTCGACCTCTGAACACTAAATCGCCAAATCATGTGTGACTGAGTATTTGCCAGCAGGTATTATCTGCTGGCTTTTTTTATTTCTCGCGCGCTAAAGGATTTCTCATGCTCTGGATTATGACGATGGGACGACGTCTCAACGGTGTCTACGCGGCCTTTATGCTGGTGGCATTTATGATGGGCGTAGCGGGGGCGCTGCAGGCGCCGACGCTGAGCCTGTTTCTCAGCCGGGAAGTCGGCGCTCAGCCGTTTTGGGTGGGGCTGTTTTACACGGTGAACGCCATCGCCGGGATACTGGTCAGCCTGTGGCTGGCGAAACGCTCCGATAGCCAGGGCGATCGTCGCAAGCTCATTATGTTCTGCTGCCTGATGGCGGTGGGAAACGCGCTGTTGTTTGCGTTTAATCGCCACTATTTAACACTGATCACCTGCGGCGTTTTGCTCGCGTCTATTGCCAACGCCGCGATGCCGCAACTGTTTGCATTGGCCCGCGAATATGCCGACAGTTCGGCGCGGGAAGTGGTGATGTTCAGCTCGGTGATGCGTGCCCAGCTCTCGCTGGCATGGGTCATTGGACCACCGCTGGCGTTTATGCTGGCGCTGAATTACGGCTTTACGATGATGTTCGCCATCGCCGCCGGGATTTTTGCCATTAGCCTGGCTATGATTGCGCTAATGTTGCCTTCAGTGGCGCGAATTGAGCAGGCGGCGGACGTTGAAATTACCCAGGTCAGCGGCTGGAATGACCCTAACGTGCGGATGCTGTTTATCGCCTCAACGCTGATGTGGACCTGCAACACCATGTATATCATCGACATGCCGTTGTGGATCAGCAGCGATCTCGGCCTGCCGGATAAACTGGCCGGGATCCTGATGGGGACCGCCGCCGGACTGGAAATTCCGGCGATGATCCTTGCGGGGTATTACGTTAAACGCTTTGGCAAGCGTCGTATGATGGTGACATCGGTGGCGTTTGGCGTGCTGTTTTATATCGGGTTGATTCTGTTCCACAGCGAAACGGCGCTGCTGATTTTGCAGCTGTTTAACGCGGTGTTTATCGGGATTGTCGCCGGGATTGGCATGCTGTGGTTCCAGGACCTGATGCCGGGCCGTGCGGGGTCAGCGACGACGTTGTTTACCAACAGTATTTCAACGGGCGTGATCCTGGCCGGGGTGATTCAGGGGGCCATTGCGCAAAGTTATGGACACGCGATGGTGTACTGGGTGATTGCCGGTATTTCGCTGGTGACGCTGTTTATGACCAGCCGGGTGAAGGATGTCTAGTTGAAAGTGGCTATGCGTATGGCATGCGTGTCTCTCTCCATCCTTCGCAGTGCCGCCTGACGACTCATCCCAGCCATGTACCGATCTACATGACTGGGATGATTGAGTCTCTCACCAGAGGCGTATTGGTATTGATTGAATGTATTCATGTGAATGCTGGTTCATTTGCTATTAATTGATTTGTTACGATGAAAACTAAATGAATTCCGAATAATTTTGCCGGGTGCAGATTTATAACTTCTTGTATATTACTATCTTCCTCGCATCATTCATTACTGCACATGGATTAATAATCGAGGAAGGATTACGTGAAAAAGCTTTTTTTATTGTCTGTTTTACTGATGACATCTCAATTTTCATTTGCTGCTCTGACAGAGACTTGTCAGAATTATTTTAAAGATGTTGATGCGCTTGTTGAACAGGCAGCAAAAACCAGCGATCAGGCCAAGCAACAAATGGACGCGGTTAAGCCTCAACTTGATGCTGCGCGTAAGCAACTGGAAGGGTTGCCAGACGCCGATCAGGACAAAGGTTGCCAGCAAGGCATGCAGGCATTGGCACAAATGAAAAAGGCCCTGGGAATTAAATAATACGTAGTGTGTATTAATCTATAAAAAGATCATTCTCTGTCAAATACCAGTGTATTAACTGCGTTAATTACTGAGAATGCTTCTCTGGATTAATCTCGAAAACTGATATTCATACCGATGGTTCAGTATTCGGTTCGGCAATAAAAATATTTATAGTGTATTTGTTGCGAAAATAAATTAGCCCGGAAGAAGTTTCCGGGCTAATAATAAATAGCATAATACTAGCGCATAAACGCCGGCTGCTTATTCTCATACGCCGAAATGGCATCTTCGTGTTGCAGCGTCAGGCCGATGCTGTCCAGACCGTTCAGCATGCAGTGGCGGCGGAAATCATCAATCTTAAAGCTGTAAGACTTATCCCCTGCCTTCACCACCTGCGCTTCCAGATCCACCTCAAAGGTGATACCCGGATTCGCCTGCACCAGCGCGAACAGTTCATCAACCTGGGCATCGCTGAGCGTCACCGGCAGCAACTGATTATTGAAGCTGTTGCCGTAGAAAATATCGGCGAAGCTTGGGGCAATGACCACTTTAAAGCCGTAATCGGTCAATGCCCACGGCGCGTGTTCACGCGAGGAGCCGCAGCCAAAGTTTTCTCGCGCCAGCAGAATCGACGCGCCTTTGTAAACCGGGAAGTTCAGCACGAATTCCGGGTTCGGCTGCTCGCCTTTATCGTCCAGGAAGCGCCAGTCGTTGAACAGGTGCGCGCCAAAACCCGTGCGCGTTACCTTCTGCAAAAACTGCTTTGGAATGATGGCGTCGGTATCGACGTTCGCCGCGTCCAGCGGAACCACCAGCCCGGTATGTTGGGTAAATTTCTCTGCCATGATGGTTTCCTTATTTCAGACTGCGAATATCGGCGAAATGACCGCTAACGGCGGCGGCGGCGGCCATTGCCGGGCTGACCAGATGCGTCCGTCCGCCACGGCCCTGACGGCCTTCAAAGTTACGGTTGCTGGTGGATGCGCAGCGTTCGCCTGGGTTCAGGCGGTCGTTGTTCATCGCCAGGCACATGGAGCAGCCCGGTAAGCGCCACTCAAAGCCTGCTTCGATAAAGATCTTATCCAGACCTTCCGCTTCTGCCTGCGCTTTTACCGGGCCGGAACCCGGCACAACCAGCGCCTGCACGCCAGGTGCGACTTTACGCCCTTTGGCGATTTCAGCCGCCGCGCGCAAATCTTCGATGCGCGAGTTAGTACAGGACCCAATAAACACTTTATCGATCGCCACTTCCGTCAGCGGTACGCCCGATTTCAGGCCCATATAGGCCAGCGCTTTTTCCGCTGATGCGCGTTCAACTGGATCGGTAAACGAAGCAGGATCAGGGATGTTGTCATTAACGGAGATAACCTGGCCTGGGTTGGTGCCCCAGGTCACCTGCGGAGCAATCTCTTCGGCCTGTAAGGTGACGGTTGCGTCAAATTTCGCGCCTTCATCCGTATGCAGGGTCTTCCAGTAGGCGACCGCATCGTCGAAATCTTTGTCTTTCGGCGCGTGCAGACGACCTTTCACGTAATTGAATGTGGTGTCGTCAGGGGCAACCAGACCGGCTTTCGCGCCCATTTCAATCGCCATGTTGCACAGGGTCATGCGGCCTTCCATGCTCAGCGCGCGGATTGCGTCACCACAGAATTCAACCACATATCCGGTGCCGCCTGCGCTGCCGGTTTTACCGATAATCGCCAGTACGATGTCTTTCGCGGTGATACCTGGTGCGGCGGTGCCTTTGACTTCAATCTTCATGGTTTTGGCGCGACCCTGTTTCAGGGTTTGCGTCGCCAGCACGTGCTCCACTTCGGAGGTGCCGATGCCGAACGCCAGCGCGCCGAATGCGCCGTGGGTGGCGGTGTGCGAGTCGCCGCAGACGATGGTCATGCCCGGCAGGGTGATACCCTGTTCCGGCCCCATCACGTGCACGATGCCCTGATAGGGGTGATTCAGGTCGTACAACTCAACGCCGAACGCGTTGCAGTTTTTAATCAATTCCTGCATTTGAATGCGGGCCATCTCGCCGGACGCGTTGATATCTTTGGTTTGCGTTGAAACGTTATGGTCCATGGTGGCGAAGGTTTTACCCGGCTGACGTACCGGGCGATTGTGCGCACGCAGGCCATCAAACGCCTGCGGAGACGTGACTTCGTGCACCAGATGGCGGTCGATGTACAACAGCGGCGTTTCGCTGGGCGCTTCATAAACCACGTGGGCATCGAACAATTTTTCATACAACGTCTTTGCCATGATTACACCCCTTCAGCGATATAGCGGGCCACGATATCACCCATTTCATCAGTACTGACCGCCGCGCCGCCGCGTGCTAAATCGCCGGTACGGATACCTTCTTCCAGCGCGCGGTTGATCGCGTTTTCAATGGCATCGGCCGCGTCGTTCGCGTCCAGGCTGTAGCGCAGCAGCAGCGCCAGCGACAGGATCTGAGCGATCGGGTTGGCGATATTTTTCCCGGCGATATCCGGCGCAGAGCCGCCCGCCGGTTCATACAGGCCAAAACCTTGCTCATTCAGGCTGGCGGAAGGCAGCATGCCCATTGAGCCGGTGATCATCGCGCATTCGTCAGAGAGAATGTCGCCGAACAGGTTGGAGCACAGCACCACGTCAAACTGCGACGGATCTTTGATCATCTGCATGGTGGCGTTGTCGATATACATATGGTTCAGTTCAACGTCCGCATATTCCCGGCCAATTTCGGTAACGATTTCACGCCACAGAATGGAGGACTGCAACACGTTGGACTTATCAATCGAGGTCACTTTGTGACGGCGTTTACGCGCCGATTCAAACGCGATACGCGCAATACGCTCGATTTCGAAACGGTGATACACCTCGGTATCAAACGCTTTTTCATACTGGCCGCTGCCTTCGCGGCCTTTCGGCTGGCCGAAGTAGATACCGCCGGTCAATTCACGCACGCACAGAATGTCGAAACCGTTGGCGGCGATATCGGCGCGCAGTGGGCAGAACTCTTCGAGCCCCTGGTACAGTTTGGCCGGACGCAGGTTGCTGAACAGTTTGAAGTGCTTACGCAGCGGCAGCAGCGCGCCGCGCTCAGGTTGATCGTTCGGCGGCAAATGTTCCCATTTCGGGCCGCCCACGGAGCCAAACAGCACGGCGTCTGCTTGCTCGCAGCCTTCTACGGTCGCTTTCGGCAGCGGGGTACCGTGATTATCAATCGCGATTCCGCCCACATCGTAGTGGCTGGTGGTGATACGCATATCGAAACGTTGACGAATCGCTTCCAGTACTTTCAAAGCCTGTGTCATCACTTCCGGGCCAATACCGTCACCTGGTAACACAGCAATATGGTAATTCTTCGACATTACACGGTTTCCTTTTTGTTCTCGTTATTCTGAGCTTTGCGTTGCAACTCTTTTTCAACTTCGGCGGCGCGCCAGATGTTATTCAGGACGTGAACCATCGCTTTCGCTGAGGATTCAACGATATCCGTCGCCAGGCCAACGCCGTGGAAGCGACGACCGTTATGGGTAACGACGATATCCACCTGGCCCAGCGCATCTTTACCGTGGCCTTTGGCGCTCAGGCCGTATTTCACCAGTTCGATGTCGTATTGCGTGATACGGTTAATCGCGTGGTAAATAGCATCGACCGGGCCGTTACCGTTGGCGGCTTCAGCTTTCACTTCATCGCCGCAGGCCAGTTTGACCGAGGCGGTCGCGATATCGCTGGAGCCTGACTGCACGCTGAAATAGTCCAGACGGAAATGCTCTGGCTCTTCCTGCTGTTTGTTGATGAACGCCAGCGCTTCCAGGTCGTAATCGAAGACCTGGCCTTTTTTGTCTGCCAGCTTCAGGAAGGCGTCGTACAGCTGATCCATGCTGTAATCGGACTCTTTATAGCCCATCTCGTCCATGCGGTGTTTCACCGCCGCACGGCCCGAGCGAGAGGTCAGGTTCAGCTGTACCTGATTCAGGCCAATGGATTCCGGGGTCATGATTTCGTAGTTTTCGCGGTTTTTCAGCACGCCGTCCTGGTGAATACCGGAGGAGTGCGCGAAGGCGCCGCTGCCAATGATCGCTTTGTTCGCCGGAATCGGCATGTTGCAGATCTGGCTGACGGTCTGGCTGGTACGCCAGATTTCGTTGTGGTTGATGTTGGTGTGCAGATTCATGATGTCTTTGCGCACCTTAATCGCCATGATGACTTCTTCCAGCGAGCAGTTACCGGCGCGCTCGCCGATACCGTTCATCGCGCCTTCAACCTGACGGGCACCGGCATGGACTGCGGCAATGGAGTTGCCAACGGCCAGGCCTAAATCGTCATGGGTGTGAACGGAGATAATCGCTTTATCGATATTCGGTACGCGCTCATACAGGCCAGTGATGATATTGCCGAATTCGAACGGCATGGTGTAGCCCACGGTGTCCGGGATATTGATGGTGGTGGCGCCCGCGTTAATGGCCGCTTCGACCACGCGCGCTAACTGATCAATTGGGGTGCGGCCGGCATCTTCGCAGGAAAACTCAACGTCGTCAGTGTAGTTACGGGCGCGTTTGACCATATACACCGCGCGCTCAATCACGTCGTCCAGCGTGCTGCGCAGCTTGGTGGCAATGTGCATCGGTGAAGTGGCGATAAAGGTATGAATACGGAATGCTTCCGCCACTTTCAGGGACTCGGCTGCCACATCAATGTCGTGCTCGACGCAACGTGCCAGTGCGCAGACGCGGCTGTTTTTGATGTTGCGGGCGATGGTCTGTACCGATTCGAAGTCGCCCGGTGAAGAGACCGGAAAACCGACTTCCATCACATCGACGCCCATACGCTCAAGGGCGAAGGCAATCTGCAGTTTTTCTTTCACACTCAGGCTTGCCTGTAACGCCTGTTCGCCGTCACGTAAGGTGGTATCGAAGATAATGACTTGTTGGCTCATGTTTGAGGTCCTTAGTTCACTTGGGGCGCCTTGCTACGAGCGAAAAAAAACCCGCGCAACGGCGCGGGTTCTGATGCTTACTGGATGATGACTTAACGCTTAACGTCGTCCAGCAGTCTACCGCGCACAGAAGAGGCGTTTAGTAGTAGTAGACCGTTGAAACGAGAGGTGCGGATCATTGTCGTCATGCTCCAGATGAATTCGATATGCTTTTAGTGGTACTGGATATGATGATTGATGTCAACACTTGTTGGTTAAAAGCTTATGTTAATGGCCTCCCTGGAGAGGGTTTAAATTAGCTAATTGTGCTGACGGATGTCACAAAATGCAGAGGATCATTTTTTGGGCTGGTAATCATTTTTATATTTTGTCGCAAATTAAAATATTTATTGGCAGTTACTTACGATGTCAGAGGGGCTGGGCCGTTGGCTTATCACGCTGATTCAATAGTGTTTATTTTTGTTAAACATTTCTATTGTGAATGTATGGGAAGGGGGATTGCTAAGAAAACGTTAATAAATATCAATGGGGAATATAACAGTTTAATAAAACTTAAAGTATTATTAATTATTAGTGCTGTTGTTTATTTATCAAATCTATGAGTAAACTATATACAATTAGTTTCTGTGATATGAATTCCCCTTCAGGTATCTGTGGACCCGGCTCTTCAGTGCCTTTATGAATTCCTAATTTTATCAATTTCTCTTTTTTGGATCTTATATGCATGGTAAATCATATTGTCATAATATATTTCTGCGATTTTGCAAAGGGAGTTTAGCATGACAGTGGAGTCAGAAAGTGTAGTAATGAAAGCGGAACAACGTAGCGGTAATCTTCATGAAAGTAGCAAACCTCAACTCAGAATGGTTGACCTCAACTTGCTGACTGTGTTTGACGCCGTGATGCAGGAACAAAACATTACTCGTGCCGCACATATGCTGGGTATGTCGCAGCCTGCGGTCAGTAACGCGGTGGCGCGTTTGAAGGTGATGTTTAATGATGAGCTATTTGTGCGCTATGGTCGTGGTATTCAACCCACCGCGCGTGCATTCCAGCTTTTCGGTTCTGTTCGCCAGGCTTTACAACTGGTGCAAAATGAACTGCCAGGGTCGGGTTTTGAACCTGTCAGCAGCGAACGCGTATTTAATCTTTGCGTATGTAGCCCACTGGATAACTATTTAACGTCGATTATTTTTAATCGTGTTGCAGAAATAGCACCCAATATCCATTTAGTGTTTAAGTCATCCTTAAATCAGAATACCGAACATCAGTTGCGCTACCAGGAAATTGAATTCGTTCTGGGATATGAAGAGTTCCGTCGCCCGGAATTTGCCTGCGTACCGTTATTTAATGATGAGATGGTGTTGGTTGCCAGCAAAAAACATCCGCGCATCAATGGGCCGTTAACCGAAAATACGGTGTATCAGGAAGAACATGCCGTTGTGGCGCTGGATCGTTACGCGTCATTTAGCCAGCCGTGGTATGACACCCCGGATAAACAAAGTCGCATTGCCTATCAGGGCATGGCGCTAATCAGCGTATTGAATGTGGTATCGCAAACAAATCTTGTCGCTATTGCGCCACGCTGGCTGGCGGAAGAGTTTTCCGAGAAGCTGGCGCTGCAAGTTCTGCCGCTGCCAATGAAAGTAAATAGCCGAACTTGTTATCTTTCCTGGCATGAAGCCGCTGGCAGAGACCGCGGTCATCAGTGGATGGAAGAGCTGCTGGTGAACGTTTGCCGTCATCAGTAATATAAAAATTAGCCGGATGCGAAAGCATCCGGTTTATTTTGCATGAAAGGTAAAAACAAGAATTTTATTCTGTTGTCGACCGTGACGATTTGTCGTCGAGTGATAAAAAATGGAGGTTTTGCTACGAAACGCGTATTCCTCCGAGTATCTGCCAAACGCTTTTCTTATCGTTGAATTATTCCACCACCTTTATTGTTGTTTGCTTTCTTTTCTTCTTTTTCCCCTTTAAGACTCCGTAGTTACGCCGATTGCCTGCCTGATGCTGAGCGGTTATGTTGTTTCTTTAGGGTAATGACATAAGCATGCGCGGTCAGTTGGCTGACCGTGCGGCATGATTGCGCGGAAATGAATTCTGCCATCATCAAAATATCAGCCTGGAGGCAAACCATGGAGATGTTGTCTGGCGCCGAGATGGTCGTCCGGTCGTTAATCGATCAGGGCGTGAAGCAGGTCTTTGGCTATCCCGGGGGCGCGGTCCTCGATATCTACGATGCGCTGCATACCGTTGGCGGAATCGATCATGTGCTGGTGCGCCATGAGCAGGCGGCGGTACATATGGCAGATGGCCTTGCACGTGCAACTGGCGAAGTTGGCGTGGTGCTGGTGACATCCGGGCCGGGCGCGACCAACGCGATTACGGGGATTGCAACCGCTTATATGGACTCCATCCCGCTGGTGGTGCTTTCCGGTCAGGTGGCGACCTCGCTGATTGGCTATGACGCCTTCCAGGAGTGCGACATGGTGGGGATCTCCCGCCCGGTCGTGAAGCACAGCTTCCTGGTGAAGCAAACGGAAGATATTCCGGGTGTACTGAAAAAAGCCTTCTGGCTGGCGGCCAGCGGTCGCCCTGGCCCGGTGGTCGTGGATCTGCCGAAAGATATTCTCAACCCGGCGAATAAGCTGCCGTATCACTATCCCGAATCGGTCAGCATGCGTTCCTATAACCCGACCACGACCGGTCACAAAGGGCAAATTAAGCGCGCGCTGCAAACGCTGGTGGCAGCTAAAAAACCAGTAGTTTACGTCGGTGGCGGGGCGGTCAACGCAGAGTGCCATGAACAATTATGTACGCTGATTGAAAAACTCAATCTCCCGGTGGCGTCATCGCTGATGGGGCTTGGCGCATTCCCGGCCACGCATCAGCAGGCGCTGGGAATGCTGGGCATGCACGGCACGTACGAAGCCAACATGACGATGCACCATTCCGATGTGATCTTCGCCGTTGGCGTTCGTTTTGACGATCGTACGACCAATAATCTGGCGAAGTACTGCCCGGATGCCATCGTGCTGCACATTGATATCGATCCGACGTCGATCTCGAAAACCGTCGCGGCGGATATTCCGATCGTCGGCGATGCGCGGCTGGTGCTGGAGCAGATGCTGGAACTGCTGGAGCAAGAAGAGACATCGCAGCCGCTCGATGAGATCCGCGACTGGTGGCAGCAGATCGCGCAATGGCGCGCGCGTCACTGCCTGAGCTACGACAAAAACAGCGATCAAATCAAGCCGCAGGCAGTCATTGAAACGATCTGGCGTCTGACGGAAGGCGAGGCTTACGTCACCTCTGACGTGGGGCAGCATCAGATGTTCGCTGCGCTCTATTATCCGTTTGCCAAACCACGCCGTTGGATCAACTCCGGCGGTCTTGGCACGATGGGCTTTGGTCTGCCTGCTGCGCTGGGCGTGAAAATGGCGCTGCCGGAGGAAACCGTCGTCTGCGTAACCGGCGATGGCAGTATCCAGATGAACATTCAGGAACTCTCCACCGCCTTGCAGTACAACCTGCCGGTGCTGGTGCTGAACCTGAATAACGGATATCTCGGTATGGTGAAGCAGTGGCAGGACATGATTTATTCCGGCCGCCACTCGCAATCCTATATGCAGTCGTTGCCGGATTTCGTGCGTCTGGCTGAAGCCTATGGTCACGTGGGAATACGCATCACTTCACCTGACGAGCTGGAAAGCAAACTGTCGCAGGCGCTGGAGCAGGTGCGCAATAACCGCCTGGTGTTTGTCGATGTGGCGGTTGATGGCAGTGAGCATGTCTATCCGATGCATATTCGCGGTGGCGGAATGGACGAGATGTGGTTGAGTAAAACGGAGAGAACCTGATTATGCGCCGGATATTATCTGTATTACTGGAAAACGAATCGGGCGCGTTGTCACGCGTGATTGGTCTTTTCTCACAGCGTGGCTACAACATTGAGAGCCTGACCGTTGCACCCACCGACGATCCCACTCTCTCGCGTATGACCATTCAAACGGTCGGCGATGACAAAGCCATCGAGCAGATTGAAAAGCAATTACATAAGCTGGTGGATGTGTTGCGGGTGAATGAAATCGGCCAGGGCGCGTACGTTGAGCGTGAAATCATGCTGGTTAAAGTGCAGGCCAGCGGTTACGGGCGCGACGAAGTGAAACGCAACACGGAAATCTTCCGTGGGCAAATTATCGATGTGACGCCCTCTATTTACACCGTTCAACTCGCGGGCACCAGCGACAAGCTGGATGCCTTCCTCGCGTCGCTACGGGATGTTGCCCGAATCGTGGAAGTGGCGCGCTCGGGCATTGTGGGGCTGTCGCGCGGCGATAAGATCATGCGGTAGCGCAGAACTGATGCATTTTACGTAGCCCAACGTCGCGTTGGGCTTTTTTTTGCGAATCGGGCAATAACTGCGAACAAAAGCTATTGCCGCTGCCAGGAATCTGCGGTTAGATGTTATAAATTTTATTCCATAATTTAACAATGGTTATGGATTGTACTATTGAAGCAAGGGGCAATTGTGAAACTGGATGAAATCGCCCGGCTCGCCGGTGTGTCGCGAACCACCGCCAGCTATGTGATTAACGGTAAGGCCAAGCAGTATCGCGTCAGCGATAAAACAGTCGAAAAAGTGATGGCCGTGGTGCGTGAGCATAACTACCATCCTAACGCCGTCGCTGCCGGCTTACGTGCGGGACGCACGCGTTCTATTGGGTTGGTGATCCCTGACCTGGAAAACACCAGCTATACCCGTATTGCGAACTATCTTGAGCGTCAGGCGCGTCAGCGTGGCTATCAACTGTTGATCGCCTGTTCAGAAGATCAGCCCGACAACGAGATGCGCTGTATTGAGCATCTGCTGCAACGCCAGGTCGATGCCATCATCGTTTCCACTTCTCTGCCGCCGGAACATCCTTTCTATCAGCGCTGGGCAAATGATTCATTCCCCATCGTCGCACTGGACCGCGCGCTGGATCGCGAACATTTCACCAGCGTCGTCGGGGCCGATCAGGACGATGCCGAAATGCTGGCCGAAGAGTTGCGTAAGTTCCCGGCAGAAACGGTTCTCTATTTAGGCGCATTACCGGAACTCTCCGTGAGCTTCCTGCGTGAGCAGGGCTTCCGTACCGCGTGGAAAGATGACCCTCGCGAAGTTCATTATCTCTACGCCAATAGTTATGAACGTGAAGCCGCGGCGGTACTGTTCGAGAAATGGCTGGAAACCCACCCGATGCCGGATGCGCTGTTCACGACATCATTTGCGTTGTTGCAGGGCGTGATGGATGTAACGCTGCGCCGCGAAGGGAAACTGCCTTCTGAACTGGCGATTGCCACCTTCGGCGATAATGAACTGCTCGATTTCCTGCAGTGCCCGGTGCTGGCAGTGGCGCAACGTCACCGCGATGTTGCTGAACGCGTGCTGGAAATTGTGCTGGCAAGTCTCGATGAACCGCGCAAACCGAAGCCAGGCCTGAGCCGTATTCGTCGTAATCTTTACCGTCGGGGCAGTCTGAGCCGTCGTTAAGCCTGCTGGCGATAGAGCATCTATATTGTCTTTATCGCCAGATCATTAGCTGCCTTATATTATTCAGAATAATCCTCATTTTTTTAAGGTTCTTATTTCATTTACCGCATTATCCGTTTGATACGTCGTCAATTAAGTAAATAGAAAGTAAAATTAACTCAGTTATGAATTATTTTGTTACATTCACATCCATGAATGCTGAAATAACAGCCACTTCTCCCGACCCCGCTCCGCGCCGCGCCAGACAAGCCTTTTAAATACCGATAACGGACATAACAAGGACTGTTAACGGGCATCAGAATGTCCTAAAATGCCGTCCGCGTCGCAAACTGACACTTTATATATTCTATTGACGATATTTAGTGACCTTAAAATGTTACGAATCTGTTGAGTTTTTTTCTTACACATATTCATGACGTTAATTTGCCTCGACAGTAGTACGGAATTTAATCGGGGCTATTAATGGCCGCAAAGAGTGGGTTTTTCAGCTCCGTTGGCATAGATGCTGGCTTGACAAGCTTTTCCTCTGCTCCGTAAACTCCTTCAGGTGGGAATTTGTGGGTTAAAGTGGCGAGAAGGGGTGAAGCTGGCATGTTCCGGGGGGCAACGTTAGTCAATCTCGACAGCAAGGGGCGTTTAGCCGTCCCTACCCGGTATCGGGATTCGCTGATTGAGAACGCTACCGGTCAAATGGTGTGCACCATTGACATCCATCACCCATGCCTGCTGCTTTACCCCCTGCCCGAATGGGAAATCATCGAGCAAAAACTCTCGCGTTTGTCGAGCATGAATCCCGCAGAGCGCCGCGTACAGCGCTTGTTGTTAGGGCATGCCAGCGAATGCCAAATGGATAACGCGGGGCGACTCTTGATCGCGCCAGTTTTACGGCAACATGCCGGATTGACAAAAGAAGTGATGCTGGTTGGGCAGTTCAACAAATTTGAACTGTGGGATGAAACGACCTGGTATCAACGGGTCAGGGAAGATATCGACGCTGAGCAAACCGCTTCAGACGCGCTTTCGGAACGGTTGCAGGATTTGTCCTTATAAAATGATGGAAACTTTTAAACATAAAACGGTACTGCTGGACGAGGCCGTCAACGGCCTGAATATTCGCCCGGATGGTATCTACATCGATGGTACTTTTGGTCGCGGTGGCCACTCGCGTCTTATCCTCTCGCAGCTTGGCGAGCAGGGGCGACTGCTGGCTATCGATCGCGACCCGCAGGCTATTGCCGTAGCAAACACCATTGATGATCCTCGCTTCTCCATCATTCATGGTCCTTTCTCCGCGTTGGCTGACTATGTTAGTGAGCGCGAACTTACAGGCAAGATCGACGGCATTCTGCTCGATCTTGGTGTCTCTTCACCACAGCTTGATGATGCTGAACGCGGTTTCTCTTTCATGCGCGACGGGCCGCTCGATATGCGTATGGACCCGACGCGCGGCCAGTCTGCCGCCGAATGGCTGCAAACAGCTGACGAAGCGGATATCGCCTGGGTGATTAAAACCTATGGCGAAGAGCGTTTCGGCAAGCGTATTGCCCGCGCCATCGTTGAGCGTAACCGCATTGAGCCCATGACCCGCACCAAAGAACTGGCTGAAGTGGTGGCGGCGGCGATGCCGGTGAAAGACAAATTCAAACATCCCGCGACCCGTACCTTCCAGGCGGTGCGCATCTGGGTAAACAGTGAACTGGAGGAGATAGAGCAGGCGCTAAAAGGCTCGATAGACGTGCTGGCCCCGAGTGGGCGGCTGTCGGTTATCAGTTTCCACTCGCTGGAAGACCGTATTGTAAAACGCTTCATGCGTGAGCAAAGCCGCGGTCCGCAGGTTCCGGCAGGGTTACCGATGACTGAAGAGCAACTCAGGAAGCTGGGTGGCCGTCATTTACGAGCGCTAGGCAAGTTGATGCCGGGCGAAGAAGAAGTGGCTGAAAATCCACGTGCCCGTAGTTCAGTGCTGCGTATCGCAGAGAGGACGAACGCATGATCAGCAGAGTGTCAGAAGCCCTAAGCAAAGTTAAGGGATCGATTGGAAGTAACGAGCGCCATGCCTTGCCTGGCGTCATCGGAGACGATCTTTTGCGGTTTGGGAAGCTGCCACTCTGCCTGTTCATTTGCATCATTGTTACGGCTGTCACGGTGGTGACGACGGCTCACCATACCCGTCTGTTAACCGCCCAACGCGAGCAGCTGGTGCTGGAACGTGATGCGCTGGATATCGAATGGCGCAACCTGATTTTAGAAGAGAACGCCCTCGGCGATCATAGCCGGGTTGAGCGTATCGCTACGGAAAAGTTGCAAATGCAACATGTTGATCCGTCAAAAGAAAACATAGTTGTACAGAAATAAGGATTATCGCAACGCATGAAAGCAGCGGGAAAGACGCTTAAACCAAAACGTCAGGAAGAACAGGCCAACTTTATCAGTTGGCGTTTTGCGTTGCTGTGCGGCTGTATTCTGGTGGCTCTCGGCTTTCTGCTGGGGCGTGTTGCCTGGTTGCAGATAATCAACCCGGATATGCTGGTGCGTCAGGGCGATATGCGCTCCCTGCGTGTTCAGGAAGTATCCACGTCTCGTGGGATGATCACCGACCGCTCTGGCCGACCACTGGCGGTGAGCGTACCGGTAAAAGCCATCTGGGCCGACCCGAAAGAAGTGCATGATGCGGGCGGCGTGAGCGTCGGCGATCGCTGGAACGCGCTCTCCACCGCGCTGAATCTGCCGCTGGATCAACTGGCAAACCGTATCAATGCGAACCCGAAAGGGCGCTTTATCTATCTTGCTCGCCAGGTTAACCCTGACATGGCGGACTACATCAAAAAACTTAAACTGCCGGGGATTCATCTGCGTGAAGAGTCACGTCGTTACTACCCGTCAGGCGAAGTCACCTCTCACCTCATCGGCTTTACTAACGTCGATAGCCAGGGGATCGAAGGCGTCGAGAAGAGCTTTGATAAGTGGCTAACCGGCCAACCGGGCGAACGTATTGTACGTAAAGACCGCTACGGGCGCGTTATCGAGGATATCTCCTCAACAGACAGCCAGGCGGCGCACAACCTTGCGCTGAGTATCGATGAGCGCTTACAGGCGCTGGTGTACCGCGAACTGAACAACGCCGTGGCGTTTAACAAAGCGGAATCGGGCAGTGCGGTGCTGGTGGATGTGAATACCGGCGAAGTGCTGGCGATGGCGAACAGCCCGTCTTATAACCCGAATAACTTCTCCGGCACGGCAAAAGACACCATGCGTAACCGCGCCATCACTGACGTGTTTGAACCCGGTTCAACGGTTAAACCGATGGTCGTGATGACCGCCCTGCAGCGGGGCGTGGTGCGCGAAAATACTGTCCTGAATACTATTCCTTACCGTATTAACGGCCACGAAATTAAAGACGTGGCGCGCTACAGTGAATTGACCCTGACCGGGGTACTACAGAAGTCGAGTAACGTCGGTGTTTCCAAGCTGGCGTTAGCGATGCCGTCCTCAGCGTTAGTAGAGACTTACTCACGTTTTGGATTGGGAAAAGCGACCAATTTGGGGTTGGTCGGAGAACGCAGTGGCTTATATCCTCAAAAACAACGGTGGTCTGACATAGAGAGGGCCACCTTCTCTTTCGGCTACGGGCTAATGGTAACGCCGTTACAGTTAGCGCGAGTCTACGCAACGATAGGCAGCTACGGGGTTTACCGACCGCTGTCGATAACCAAAGTTGACCCTCCGGTTCCTGGCGAACGTATCTTCCCGGAATCCATCGTACGTACCGTGGTTCACATGATGGAAAGCGTGGCGCTGCCTGGCGGCGGCGGCGTGAAAGCGGCGATCAAAGGCTATCGCATCGCCATCAAAACCGGTACGGCGAAAAAAGTGGGGCCAGACGGGCGTTACATCAACAAATATATTGCTTACACCGCGGGCGTTGCGCCAGCCAGCCAGCCGCGTTTTGCGCTGGTGGTGGTCATCAACGACCCGCAGGCAGGTAAATACTACGGCGGCGCCGTTTCCGCGCCGGTCTTCGGTGCCATCATGGGCGGCGTTCTGCGCACCATGAACATCGAACCGGATGCGCTGGCAACGGGCGAAAAAAGTGAATTTGTGATTAATCAAGGCGAGGGAACAGGTGGCAGATCGTAATTTGCGCGACCTTCTCGCTCCGTGGGTGCCAAATGCGCCGGAGCGAGCACTGCGAGAGATGACACTCGACAGCCGTGTGGCTGCCTCGGGCGATCTCTTCGTAGCGGTGGTTGGTCATCAGGCGGACGGGCGTCGTTATATCCCGCAGGCAATTGCGCAAGGTGTAGCTGCCATTATAGCCGAGGCAAAAGATGAAGCGACCGATGGCGAAATCCGTGAAATGCACGGCGTCCCGGTTATCTACCTCAGCCAGTTGAATGAACGCTTATCGGCACTGGCCGGGCGCTTTTACCATGAACCGTCTGACCGTTTGCGCCTCGTGGGCGTGACCGGCACCAACGGTAAAACCACCACCACCCAACTGCTCGCACAGTGGGGACAACTGCTGGGCGAAACCAGCGCGGTGATGGGCACGGTCGGTAACGGCCTGCTGGGTAAAGTGATCCCAACAGAAAATACCACCGGTTCAGCGGTTGATGTTCAGCACGTGCTGTCCGGCCTGGTAGACCAGGGCGCGACGCTGGCGGCAATGGAAGTCTCTTCCCACGGGCTGGTACAGCACCGCGTGGCGGCACTGAAATTTGTGGCTTCTGTGTTTACCAATCTGAGCCGCGATCACCTTGATTATCATGGTGATATGGAACATTACGAAGCAGCGAAATGGCTGCTGTACTCCACGCACCACTGCGGCCAGGCGATTGTTAACGCCGACGATGAAGTGGGCCGTCGCTGGCTGGCAAAACTGCCGGACGCGGTTGCGGTGTCAATGGAAGGTAACATCAATCCGAACTGCCACGGACGCTGGTTAAAAGCGACCGAGGTGAATTATCACGACAGCGGTGCAACCATCCGTTTCAGCTCGACCTGGGGCGACGGCGAAATCGAAAGCCGCCTGATGGGCGCGTTCAACGTCAGCAACTTGTTACTGGCGCTGGCCACGCTGCTGGCGCTTGGTTATCCGCTGGCGGATCTGCTGAAAACCGCTTCCCGCCTGCAACCGGTTTGTGGCCGTATGGAAGTGTTTAGCGCGCCGGGTAAACCGACGGTCGTTGTCGATTACGCTCATACGCCGGATGCGCTGGAAAAAGCGCTCGAAGCGGCGCGTCTGCACTGCGCAGGCAAACTGTGGTGCGTCTTTGGCTGCGGCGGTGACCGTGATAAAGGTAAACGCCCGCTGATGGGCGCGATTGCCGAGCAGTTTGCGGATATCGCCGTGGTTACCGATGACAACCCGCGTACCGAAGAGCCGCGTGCCATCATCAACGACATCCTGGCGGGCATGCTTGACGCCGGCCACGCCAAAGTAGTGGAAGGACGTGCGCAAGCGGTTACTAACGCCATCATGCAGGCGAAGCCTGATGACCTGGTGCTGCTGGCCGGTAAAGGTCATGAAGATTATCAAATTGTCGGCACTCAACGTCTCGACTATTCCGACCGTGTAACCGCAGCGCGTCTGCTGGGAGTGATCGCATGATTAGCGTAACGCTTAGCGAACTGGCTGGCATCCTGCACGGTGAACTGAACGGTGCTGACCTGCGTATCGACGATGTCACCACCGATACGCGTAAATTAACGCCGGGCTGCCTGTTTGTGGCCCTGAAAGGCGAGCGTTTCGATGCCCATGATTTCGTTGAAAAAGCGAAAGAGGGGGGAGCGGGTGCACTGTTAGTCAGCCGTAAACTGGATATCGATCTGCCACAACTGGTAGTGAAAGATACCCGTCTGGCGTTCGGTGACCTGGCAGCATGGGTTCGCCAGCAGGTGCCCACTCGCGTGGTTGCCCTGACAGGTTCCTCCGGTAAAACGTCGGTGAAAGAGATGACCGCATCCATTCTGGGTCAGTGCGGCAATACGCTTTATACCGCAGGCAATCTTAATAATGACATCGGTGTGCCGATGACATTGCTGCGCCTGACGAAAGAACACGAATACGCGGTGATTGAACTGGGCGCCAACCATCAGGGCGAAATCGCCTGGACGGTGAGCCTGACTCGCCCGGAAGCGGCGCTGGTGAACAATCTTGCGGCGGCGCATCTGGAAGGATTCGGATCGCTGGCGGGCGTGGCAAAAGCCAAAGGTGAGATTTTCACTGGTCTGCCGGTAAACGGCATCGCGATCCTGAATGCCGACAATAACGACTGGCTGAACTGGCAAGCGATTATTGGCTCGCGCAAAGTGTGGCGCTTCTCGCCGAATGCGGCGAACAGTGATTTCACCGCCACCAACATTCACATTACCAGCCATGGCACCGAATTTACGCTGCAAACGCCAACCGGCGACATAGACGTATTGCTGCCGCTGCCGGGTCGCCACAACATTGCTAACGCGCTGGCCGCGACGGCACTGGCGATGGCGGTGGGTGCAGACTTAACCGCGGTGAAAGCCGGGTTGGCGAAGCTGACCTCTGTTCCGGGGCGTTTGTTCCCGATTCACCTGAGCGACACCCAACTGCTGCTCGACGACTCCTATAACGCCAACGTCGGTTCGATGACCGCCGCGGTGCAGGTGCTCGAAGAGATGCCAGGTTATCGGGTGCTGGTCGTTGGCGATATGGCCGAACTTGGTGCAGAAAGCGAAGCCTGCCACATTCAGGTTGGTGAAGCTGCGAAAGTGGCGGGCATCGATAAAGTCTTAAGCGTAGGTAAATTAAGCCAGGCAATCAGTTCTGCCAGCGGCGTCGGCGAACATTTCACCGACAAAGCAGCAGCCATTGCGCGTCTTAAAACGCTCATTAATGAACAGCAAACCCTCACCATTCTGGTGAAAGGATCACGTAGTGCCGCCATGGAAGAGGTAGTACGCGCATTACAGGAGAACGGGACATGTTAGTTTGGCTGGCCGAACATTTGGTCAAATATTATTCCGGCTTTAACGTCTTTTCCTATCTGACGTTTCGCGCCATCGTCAGCCTGCTGACCGCGCTGTTCATCTCATTGTGGATGGGCCCGCGCATGATCGCCCATTTACAGAAACTCTCTTTCGGTCAGGTAGTACGTAACGACGGTCCGGAATCGCACTTCAGCAAACGCGGTACGCCGACAATGGGCGGGATCATGATCCTCACCGCGATTGTGATTTCCGTGTTGCTGTGGGCTTATCCGTCCAACCCGTACGTCTGGTGCGTGCTGGTGGTGCTGGTCGGCTACGGCATTATTGGTTTTGTCGATGACTATCGCAAAGTTGTCCGTAAGGACACCAAGGGCCTGATCGCGCGCTGGAAATATTTCTGGATGTCGGTGATTGCACTGGGCGTGGCGTTCGCGCTCTATCTGGCGGGTAAAGATACGCCAGCGACGCAGCTGGTAGTGCCGTTCTTTAAAGACGTGATGCCTCAACTGGGTCTGTTCTACATTCTGCTGGCCTATTTTGTTGTTGTCGGTACCGGTAATGCAGTGAACCTGACCGATGGTCTGGACGGCTTAGCGATTATGCCAACCGTCTTCGTTGCCGGGGGGTTTGCCCTGGTCGCCTGGGCGACGGGTAACATGAACTTCGCTAACTATTTGCATATTCCGTATCTGCGGCACGCAGGTGAACTGGTCATTGTTTGCACCGCGATTGTCGGGGCAGGGCTGGGCTTCCTGTGGTTTAACACCTATCCGGCACAAGTCTTTATGGGCGATGTCGGTTCGCTGGCGCTGGGCGGCGCATTGGGCATTATCGCCGTGCTGCTGCGTCAGGAGTTCCTGCTGGTGATTATGGGCGGCGTATTCGTGGTTGAAACACTGTCGGTGATTTTGCAGGTCGGTTCCTTCAAGCTGCGCGGTCAGCGCATCTTCCGTATGGCGCCGATTCACCACCACTATGAACTGAAAGGCTGGCCGGAACCGCGCGTCATTGTGCGCTTCTGGATTATTTCGCTGATGCTGGTGCTGATTGGCCTGGCTACGCTGAAGGTACGTTAATCATGGCAGATTACCAGGGTAAAAATGTTGTCATTATCGGTCTTGGTTTGACCGGGCTCTCCTGCGTCGATTTCTTCATGGCGCGTGGTGTAACGCCGCGCGTGATGGATACGCGAGCCACTCCCCCTGGGCTGGATAAACTGCCGGAAGAGGTTGAGCGTTACGTTGGTAGTCTGAATGATGACTGGTTGCTGGCTGCAGATTTGATTGTGGCAAGCCCCGGTATCGCGCTGGCGCATCCGTCGCTCAGCGCGGCGGCTGATGCCGGCGTCGAGATCGTCGGTGACATCGAACTCTTCTGCCGCGAAGCGCAGGCGCCGATCGTGGCGATCACCGGTTCCAACGGGAAAAGTACCGTCACCACGCTGGTCGGTGAAATGGCCAAAGCGGCGGGCGTGAATGTTGGTGTTGGCGGCAATATTGGCCTGCCTGCGCTGATGCTACTCGACCCGACGCGCGAACTCTATGTTCTGGAACTCTCCAGCTTCCAGCTGGAAACCACCTCCAGCTTACAGGCTGCGGCGGCAACCATTCTTAACGTTACTGAAGATCATATGGACCGCTACCCGTTTGGCCTGCAGCAGTATCGTGCTGCCAAACTGCGCGTCTATGAAAATGCCAAAACCTGTGTGGTGAACGCTGATGATGCGTTGACCATGCCGATTCGCGGCGCTGATGAGCGCTGTGTGAGCTTTGGTGTTGATGTCGGTGATTATCACCTTAATCGCCAGCAGGGGGAAACCTGGCTGCGTGTGAAAGGTGAAAAGATCCTCAACGTCAAAGAGATGACCCTCACCGGGCAGCACAACTACAGTAATGCGCTGGCGGCGCTGGCGCTGGCGGATGCCGTAGGCCTGCCGCGCGCCAGCAGCCTGAAGGCCTTGACCACCTTCGCCGGGTTGGCTCATCGCTTCCAGGTGGTGCTGAATCACAATGGCGTCCGTTGGATCAACGACTCAAAAGCAACCAACGTCGGCAGTACGGAAGCAGCGCTCAACGGTTTACACGTTGATGGCACGCTCTGGCTGCTGCTGGGCGGTGACGGGAAATCCGCCGATTTCAGCCCGCTTGCGCGCTATCTGACTGGCGATAATATTCGTCTTTACTGCTTTGGCCGCGACGGCAGCGAGCTTGCCGCGTTACGCCCGGAAATCGCCACCGAAACGGAGACGATGGAACAGGCGATGCGCGCCATTGCGCCGCAGCTGAGAGCGGGCGATATGGTGCTGCTGTCACCGGCCTGCGCCAGCCTTGATCAGTTTAAAAGCTTTGAGCAACGTGGCGACGTGTTTGCGCGACTTGCGAAGGAGTTAGGTTGATGCGTTTATCCCTCCCGCGCCTGAAAATGCCTCGCTTGCCAGGGTTTGCTATCCTGGCATGGGTATTTGCTGCGCTGAAAGGCTGGGTGATGGGCTCCCGGGCACAGGATAACGACAGTCTGGTGATGTACGATCGCACCCTGCTGTGGCTGACCTTCGGCCTGGCGGCGATCGGTTTCATCATGGTGACCTCGGCATCCATGCCGGTTGGTCAGCGTCTGGCGAACGATCCTTTCCTGTTCGCCAAACGTGATGGTCTCTATATCGTGCTGGCGTTTGCACTGGCGATGATCACCCTGCGACTGCCGATGGAGTTCTGGCAGCGCTACAGCACTTCAATGCTGATTGCTTCTATCGTCATGCTATTGATTGTACTGGTTGTGGGTAGCTCGGTTAACGGGGCATCGCGTTGGATCGCCTTCGGCCCACTACGTATTCAGCCAGCGGAGTTCACCAAGCTGTCGCTGTTTTGCTACATCGCCAACTATCTGGTGCGTAAAGCCGACGAAGTGCGTAACAACCTGCGCGGCTTCTTAAAGCCGATGGGCGTTATTTTCGTGCTGGCGATTTTACTGCTGGCGCAGCCGGACCTCGGTACGGTTGTGGTGCTGTTCGTCACTACGCTTGCGATGCTGTTCCTTGCGGGGGCGAAGCTGTGGCAGTTCATCGCCATTATCGGCATGGGGATTTCAGCGGTGGTGCTGTTGATCCTCGCCGAGCCGTACCGTATTCGTCGTGTGACCTCGTTCTGGAACCCGTGGGAAGATCCGTTTGGTAGCGGTTACCAGCTTACCCAATCCCTGATGGCTTTTGGTCGCGGGGAAATGTGGGGGCAAGGGCTGGGTAACTCGGTGCAAAAACTGGAGTATCTGCCGGAAGCGCACACCGACTTCATCTTCGCCATTATCGGCGAGGAACTCGGTTATATCGGTGTGGTACTGGCGCTTTTAATGGTATTCTTCGTCGCTTTCCGCGCGATGTCCATCGGGCGGAAAGCGCTGGAACTCAACCAGCGATTCGCCGGTTTTCTGGCCTGCGCCATTGGCGTGTGGTTCAGTTTCCAGGCATTGGTTAACGTCGGCGCGGCGGCCGGTATGCTGCCGACCAAAGGTCTGACACTGCCGCTTATCAGTTACGGTGGTTCCAGTCTGCTGATTATGTCGACGGCGATTATGTTCCTGTTACGTATAGATTATGAAACACGTCTGGAAAAAGCCCAGGCGTTTACCCGAGGTTCCAGATGAGCGGTGAAACGAAGCGGTTAATGGTGATGGCAGGCGGTACCGGCGGGCATGTGTTCCCCGGGCTGGCGGTTGCGCACCATTTAATGGACCAGGGCTGGCAAGTACGCTGGCTGGGTACCGCTGATCGTATGGAAGCGGATCTCGTGCCGAAACACGGTATCGAGATCGACTTTATTCGTATTTCTGGCTTGCGTGGCAAAGGTGTAAAAGCCTTGCTGCTCGCGCCGCTGCGCATCTTTAATGCCTGGCGTCAGGCGCGCGCGATCATGAAACGCTTTAAACCGGACGTGGTGCTGGGAATGGGCGGGTATGTGTCTGGCCCTGGCGGTCTGGCGGCGTGGTCGCTGGGAATTCCTGTCGTGCTGCACGAACAGAATGGCATTGCTGGCCTGACCAACAAATGGCTGGCGAAGATCGCGAAAACCGTGATGCAGGCGTTTCCCGGCGCATTCCCAAACGCGGAAGTGGTAGGTAACCCGGTTCGCGTCGATGTGCTGGCGCTGCCGCTACCGGAACAGCGTTTGGCGGGGCGTGAAGGCCCGGTACGTGTTCTGGTGGTTGGCGGTTCGCAGGGTGCGCGCATCCTGAACCAGACCATGCCGCAGGTGGCATCGAAGCTGGGCGAAACCATTACCATCTGGCATCAGAGCGGTAAGGGCGCGCAGCAAACTGTCGAGCAGGCGTACGAAGACGCGGGCGAGCCGCAGCATAAAGTCACCGAGTTTATCGATGATATGGCTGCCGCGTATGCCTGGGCTGATGTGGTGGTGTGCCGTTCCGGTGCGCTGACCGTCAGCGAAATCGCGGCGGCCGGTCTGCCGGCTATCTTTGTGCCGTTCCAGCATAAAGACAGACAGCAGTACTGGAATGCGCTGCCGCTGGAACAAGCTGGCGCAGCGAAGATTTATGAGCAACCGCAGTTTACCGCTGAAGCGGTTGCCACGACGCTCGAACTCTGGGATCGCAAAACCCTGCTGGAAATGGCAGAGCGCGCACGCGCGACGGCAATCCCGGATGCGACCGAGCGAGTAGCAAAAGCAGTAAGCCTGGCAGCTCAGGCTTAACCCTCGCGGCGCGCGTTGCGCTGCACGAATTTTAGAAGTCGATGGCGTTGAGAGAATGAATACACAACAACTGGCGAAACTGCGTTCCATTGTGCCCGAGATGCGTCGCGTCCGGCACATTCACTTTGTGGGTATCGGCGGTGCCGGTATGGGCGGTATCGCCGAAGTTCTGGCCAACGAAGGTTATCAGATCAGCGGTTCCGATTTGGCGCCGAACCCAGTGACGCAGCAATTGTCGCAACTCGGCGCCACTATCTATTTCAACCATCGCCCGGAAAACGTCCGCGATGCGAGCGTGGTTGTGGTATCGACGGCGATTGCCGCCGATAACCCGGAAATTGTTGCTGCACATGAAGCGCGTATCCCGGTGATCCGCCGCGCCGAAATGCTGGCTGAACTGATGCGTTTTCGTCACGGCATCGCCATCGCCGGGACACACGGTAAAACGACCACCACCGCGATGGTCTCCAGTATTTACGCGGAAGCCGGGCTGGACCCGACTTTCGTTAACGGCGGTCTGGTAAAAGCCGCAGGCGTGCATGCGCGTCTGGGCCACAGCCGTTACCTGATTGCGGAAGCGGATGAGAGCGATGCGTCGTTCCTGCATCTGCAGCCGATGGTGGCGATTGTCACCAACATTGAAGCCGACCACATGGATACCTACCAGGGCGACTTCGAGAATTTGAAGCAGACGTTTATCAACTTCCTGCACAACCTGCCGTTTTACGGTCGTGCAGTGATGTGTGTGGATGATCCGGTGATCCGCGAGCTGCTGCCGCGCGTAGGCCGGCAGACCACCACTTACGGTTTTAGCGATGATGCGGATGTGCGCGTTGAAGACTATCAGCAGGTGGGTCCGCAGGGGCACTTCACGCTGGTGCGTCAGGATAAAGAAAATCTGCACGTCACCCTGAATGCGCCTGGGCGTCATAATGCGCTGAACGCTGCCGCCGCCGTCGCGGTCGCCACGGAAGAGGGCATTGAAGACGATGCGATTCTGCGCGCGCTGGAAAGCTTCCAGGGCACAGGCCGCCGCTTCGATTTCCTTGGCGAATATCCGCTGGACGAGGTGAATGGCAAAGCGGGTACTGCGATGCTGGTTGATGACTATGGCCATCACCCAACGGAAGTGGACGCCACCATTAAAGCCGCACGCGCGGGCTGGCCGGATAAAAATCTGGTGATGGTGTTCCAGCCGCACCGTTATACCCGTACGCGCGACCTGTACGATGATTTTGCCAACGTGCTGACGCAGGTTGACGCGTTACTGATGCTGGATGTGTATCCGGCTGGCGAAGCACCGATTCCGGGCGCAGACAGCCGCTCGTTGTGCCGCACGATCCGCGGTCGCGGTAAAGTTGACCCGATTCTGGTCTCCGACCCGGCTCAGGTCGCTGAAATGCTGGCGCCGGTACTGACGGGTAACGACTTAGTACTGATTCAGGGTGCTGGAAATATCGGCAAAATCGCGCGTAACTTAGCTGAAATCAAACTCAAGCCGCAAACTCAGGAGGAAGAGCGTCATGGCTGATAAAATCGCTGTCCTTCTGGGGGGCACCTCCGCAGAGCGTGAGGTTTCGCTGAACTCCGGGGCCGCCGTGCTGGCTGGCCTGCGTGAGGCGGGTGTTGATGCGCATCCGGTCGACCCGAAAGAGGTCGATGTTACCCAGCTGAAAAATATGGGTTTTCAGAAAGCGTTTATTGCACTCCATGGTCGAGGCGGGGAAGATGGCACGTTACAGGGATTACTGGAACTGCTAAAACTGCCTTACACCGGTAGCGGCGTGATGGCATCGGCCATTTCGATGGATAAACTGCGCAGTAAATTGTTGTGGCAGGGCGCGGGTTTACCGGTCGCACCATGGGTGGCAATCACGCGTAAAGAGTTTGAATTAGGGCTGAATGACGAAGTGAAACAGCAGCTTACCGAACTTGGTTTGCCTCTCATCGTCAAGCCGAGCCGTGAAGGCTCAAGCGTTGGGATGTCAAAAGTTAACGAGAGTGGTGAATTGACCCAGGCGTTAACGCTGGCGTTTCAACATGATGAAGAAGTTCTGGTGGAGAAATGGCTCAGTGGCCCCGAATTCACCGTTGCGGTGCTTGGCGAAGAAATTTTACCGTCAATTCGCATCCAACCTGCCGGAACCTTCTATGATTATGATGCGAAGTATCTCTCTGATGAGACGAAGTATTTCTGTCCTGGTTGCGAAGATAACGCCCAGGAAGCAGCAATGCAGTCTCTGGTGTTAAAAGCATGGACTGTTCTTGGCTGTCGTGGCTGGGGTCGAATTGACGTGATGCAAGACCGTGATGGTCAGCTTTATCTGCTGGAGGCGAATACCTCTCCGGGGATGACCAGCCACAGTCTGGTGCCGATGGCGGCGCGTCAGGCGGGAATGAGCTTCTCGCAACTGGTAGTACGAATTCTGGACCTGGCGGGGTGATATGTCGCAGGCTGCGCTGAATACGCGGAACCGTGAAGAAGAAGAGTACAATTCTTCGCGGCGCAATAATGGAACGCGTCTTGCAGGAATTGTCTTCCTGCTGGCGGTGTTGTTGACCGTGTTGATTAGCGGCTGGGTCGTGCTGGGCTGGATGGAAGATGCGCAGCGTTTGCCTATCTCGAAACTGGTGGTCACCGGTGAGCGGCACTACACGCGCAACGACGACATCCGCCAGTCTATTCTGGCGCTCGGGTCGCCAGGAACCTTTATGACTCAGGACGTGAATATCGTTCAGGGGCAAATTGAACGCCTGCCGTGGATTAAACAGGCGAGCGTAAGAAAGCAGTGGCCAGACGAATTGAAGATTCATCTGGTTGAATATGTGCCGATTGCACGTTGGAATGATCAGCATATGGTGGATGCCGAAGGCAACTCCTTCAGCGTACCCGCCGATCGCGCCAACAAGCAGAGTTTGCCCATGTTGTACGGCCCTGAAGGCAGCGAAAGCGAAGTCTTGCAGGGATACCGCGACATGGGGGCCGTGCTGGCGAAAGGGAAGTTCACATTAAAAGTGGCGGCAATGACGGCGCGCCGTTCCTGGCAGTTGACGTTGGGCGATGGTATCAAGCTCAACCTGGGACGGGGTGACACCATGAAGCGGCTTGAGCGCTTTTTAGAACTGTATCCGGTTCTTCAGCAGCAGGCGCAAACAGAAGGTAATCGGATTAGCTACGTTGATTTGCGCTATGACTCAGGGGCGTCAGTAGGTTGGGAGCCTGCCCCTGTCGAAGAAACCAGTCAACAACAGAATCAGGCACAGGCAGAACAACAATGATCAAGGCGACGGACAGAAAACTGGTAGTTGGACTGGAGATTGGCACCGCGAAGGTCGCCGCTTTAGTAGGGGAAGTTCTGCCCGACGGCATGGTCAATATCATCGGCGTGGGCAGTTGCCCATCGCGAGGTATGGACAAAGGCGGGGTAAATGACCTCGAGTCGGTAGTGAAATGCGTACAGCGCGCTATCGACCAGGCTGAATTGATGGCGGATTGCCAGATCTCCTCTGTATATCTGGCGCTTTCCGGCAAACACATAAGCTGTCAAAATGAGATTGGCATGGTGCCTATCTCAGAAGAAGAAGTGACGCAGGAAGATGTCGAAAACGTGGTGCATACGGCGAAATCCGTTCGCGTCCGCGATGAGCACCGTGTTTTGCACGTGATTCCGCAGGAATACGCGATTGATTACCAGGAAGGCATCAAAAATCCGGTCGGCTTGTCTGGCGTGCGTATGCAGGCCAAGGTCCATCTGATTACCTGCCACAACGATATGGCGAAAAACATTGTTAAAGCCGTGGAACGTTGTGGCCTGAAAGTTGACCAACTGATATTTGCCGGTCTGGCTGCCAGTTATTCGGTCCTGACGGAAGATGAACGTGAGCTGGGTGTCTGCGTAGTGGATATCGGGGGTGGTACAATGGACATCGCCGTTTATACTGGCGGGGCGTTGCGTCACACCAAAGTCATCCCTTATGCGGGGAACGTGGTCACCAGCGATATCGCTTACGCCTTCGGTACGCCACCGAGCGATGCCGAAGCGATTAAAGTGCGCCATGGTTGTGCACTGGGCTCCATCGTGGGCAAAGATGAGAGCGTTGAAGTGCCGAGCGTGGGTGGGCGTCCGCCGCGCAGCCTGCAGCGCCAGACGTTGGCAGAAGTGATTGAGCCGCGCTATACCGAGTTGCTCAATCTGGTCAACGAAGAAATTTTGCAGTTACAGGAACAGCTTCGCCAGCAAGGGGTCAAACATCACCTCGCGGCGGGGATTGTACTCACCGGTGGCGCGGCGCAAATTGAAGGCCTGGCGGCCTGCGCCCAGCGCGTGTTCCATACGCAGGTACGTATTGGCGCGCCGCTGAACATCACTGGTTTGACGGATTACGCCCAGGAGCCGTATTACTCAACGGCTGTGGGCCTGCTGCACTACGGGAAAGAGTCCCACTTGAGTGGTGAAGCAGAAGTAGACAAGCGCGTAACCGCATCGGTTGGTTCATGGATTAAGCGATTGAACAGCTGGCTGCGAAAAGAGTTTTAATTTTTTTAAGAGAGCGCAGAAAATTAGCGCTTTCAGGCGACAGGCACATACACGATGTCTTTCCGGCTGTGGTAGAGCGGTCTGATTGAAAAAGTGTATAAAACGGAGAGAGACTATGTTTGAACCTATGGAACTGACCAACGACGCGGTGATTAAAGTCATCGGCGTCGGTGGCGGCGGCGGTAATGCCGTTGAGCACATGGTGCGCGAGCGCATCGAAGGTGTTGAATTTTTCGCAGTGAATACCGACGCTCAGGCGTTACGTAAAACTGCTGTTGGCCAGACTATCCAGATCGGTAGCGGTATTACCAAAGGTCTGGGTGCGGGTGCAAACCCGGAAGTGGGCCGTAACGCTGCTGATGAAGACCGCGAAGCACTGCGCGCTGCTTTAGATGGCGCAGACATGGTCTTTATCGCTGCAGGCATGGGTGGCGGCACCGGTACGGGTGCGGCGCCGGTTGTGGCTGAAGTGGCAAAAGATTTAGGTATTCTGACCGTTGCTGTCGTGACTAAGCCTTTCAACTTCGAAGGCAAAAAGCGTATGGCATTCGCGGAACAGGGTATCACTGAACTGTCCAAGCACGTGGACTCCCTGATCACCATCCCGAACGACAAGCTGCTGAAAGTGCTGGGTCGCGGTATCTCTCTGCTCGACGCTTTCGGCGCGGCAAACGACGTACTGAAGGGCGCGGTTCAGGGTATCGCCGAGCTGATTACTCGCCCGGGCCTGATGAACGTCGACTTTGCTGACGTGCGTACTGTGATGTCAGAAATGGGCTATGCCATGATGGGCTCTGGCCTGGCAAGCGGTGAAGACCGTGCTGAAGAAGCGGCTGAAATGGCGATCTCTTCTCCGCTTCTGGAAGATATCGATCTGTCTGGCGCTCGTGGCGTGCTGGTCAACATCACCGCTGGCTTTGACCTGCGTCTGGATGAGTTCGAAACTGTGGGTAACACCATCCGTGCATTTGCCTCGGATAACGCGACCGTGGTTATCGGTACTTCTCTCGACCCGGATATGAACGACGAACTGCGCGTGACTGTTGTTGCAACCGGTATCGGTATGGACAAACGTCCGGAAATTACCCTGGTGACAAACAAGCAGACTCAGCAGCCGGTTATGGATCGCTACCAGCAGCACGGTATGACGCCGCTAACGCAGGAGCAGAAACCAGCCGCTAAAGTGGTTAACGACAATACGCCGCAGACCACTAAGGAACCAGATTACCTGGATATCCCGGCGTTTTTACGTAAGCAGGCTGATTAAGAATTAGCTCAAAGTTGGGAATCCCCGCTCTTTGTGCTAAACTGGCCGTCCGAATGTATAGTACACTTCGGTTGGATAGTTAATTTGGCGAGATTATACGATGATCAAACAAAGGACACTTAAACGTATCGTTCAGGCGACTGGCGTCGGTTTACACACCGGCAAGAAAGTCACACTGACCTTACGCCCTGCGCCGGCCAATACCGGGGTCATCTATCGTCGCACCGACTTGAATCCACCGGTAGATTTTCCGGCCGATGCCAAATCTGTGCGTGATACAATGCTCTGTACTTGTCTGGTGAACGAGCATGACGTGCGGATTTCGACCGTAGAGCACCTCAACGCCGCATTGGCGGGGCTGGGTATCGACAACATCGTTGTTGAAGTCGATGCGCCAGAAATCCCAATTATGGACGGCAGTGCTGCACCGTTCGTTTATCTGCTGCTGGATGCCGGCATTGATGAACTGAACTGTGCGAAGAAATTTGTTCGCATCAAAGAGACCGTACGTGTCGAAGATGGCGACAAGTGGGCTGAATTCAAACCGTACAATGGTTTTTCGTTGGACTTTACCATCGACTTTAACCATCCGGCGATTGATGCCAGTACCCAGCGTTATGCAATGAACTTCTCTGCCGACGCATTTATGCGCCAGATTAGTCGTGCACGTACCTTCGGTTTCATGCGTGATATCGAATATCTGCAGTCCCGTGGCCTGTGCCTGGGCGGCAGCTTCGATTGTGCCATCGTTGTTGACGATTATCGCGTACTGAACGAAGACGGTCTGCGTTTTGAAGATGAATTCGTTCGTCACAAAATGCTGGATGCGATCGGTGACTTGTTCATGTGTGGTCACAACATTATTGGTGCATTTACCGCGTTTAAATCCGGTCATGCACTGAATAACAAACTTCTGCAGGCGGTCCTGGCAAAACAGGAAGCCTGGGAATATGTGACCTTCGAAGACGACGCCGAACTGCCGCTGGCGTTCAAAGCACCGACAATGGTTCTGGCATAAGCCTGACCATTTCATAAATTCGACTGGCAACCTGGCACTCTCTCCGGTCAGGGAACCAGTCGTTTTTTATTTCCCCTCGAAAATTCCTGTTTTTGTGCAAATGCTTTTTTCTTGCGCACTTTTCAGCGACGATCCCTTCATTGATGCTGTCGACATCCAGCAATAATGGTAATATCTGTGCGCGAAAAATAATAATCTCTGGGGTAGACATTACGTGAGTGGGTTACTGACGCGTTGGCGACAGTTAGGTAGACGCTATTTCTGGCCGCATCTCCTGTTGGGGATGGTTGCTGCCAGTTTCGGCCTGCCTGCGCTCGCAAATAACGCCGAGCCTGCTTCGCCTGCCCGCGAGACGTCCAGTAACCATAACCCTGCCACGAAAGTCAATTTCACGCAGCTGGCCCTGCTGGAAGCGAATCGTCGCCCATCGTTTAGCGTGGATTACTGGCATCAGCATGCCATCCGCACGGTGATTCGCCACCTCTCATTTGCCATGGCGCCACAAGCGCTGCCCGTTGCTGAAGCGACGGCCACCACGCCATTGCAGGCCGCCCAGCACCTTGCTTTGCTGGACACACTTAATGCGTTACTCACGGTTGAAAGCAAGCCGCCGGCCATTGTGCGCCAGGCAGCCGTTGTCCCGTCGGTCGCACCTTCCGTATTTAGCATCCCTGCGTGGGTGAGCCAGGTTCAGGGCATTCGCGCCGGGCCGCAGCGCCTCGTCTGAAAATAGTCGTCTTTCTTTTATTTTCCTGACTCCGCAAAGCGGGGCGTTTGAGATTTTATTATGCTAATCAATTTATTAACGAAAGTATTTGGTAGTCGTAACGACCGTACCCTGCGCCGTATGCGCAAAGCTGTTACCGTCATTAACGCGATGGAACCGGAGATGGAAAAACTCTCCGACGACGAGCTGAAAGGCAAAACCGCGGAGTTCCGCGCTCGCCTGGAAAAAGGCGCCAGCCTGGAAAGCCTGCTCCCGGAAGCGTTCGCGGTGGTCCGTGAGGCCAGCAAACGCGTCTTTGGCATGCGTCACTTCGACGTGCAGCTGCTCGGCGGTATGGTGCTTAACGATCGTTGCATCGCGGAAATGCGTACCGGTGAAGGTAAAACTCTGACCGCAACTCTGCCGGCGTATCTGAATGCGCTGACCGGAAAAGGCGTTCACGTAGTGACCGTCAACGACTATCTGGCGCAACGTGACGCCGAAAACAACCGTCCGCTGTTCGAATTCCTCGGCATGACCGTGGGGATCAACATGTCTGGCCTGCCGGCTCCGGCAAAACGCGAGGCATATGCGGCAGATATCACCTACGGCACCAACAACGAATACGGCTTTGACTACCTGCGTGACAACATGGCATTCAGCCCTGAAGAGCGCGTACAGCGTAAACTGCACTATGCGCTGGTGGATGAGGTCGACTCCATTCTTATCGATGAAGCCCGTACTCCGCTTATCATTTCCGGCCCGGCTGAAGACAGCTCGGAAATGTATAAGAAAATGAACAAAATTATTCCGCATCTGGTGCGTCAGGAGAAAGAAGACTCCGACACTTTCCAGGGCGAAGGCCACTTCTCTGTTGATGAGAAAGCTCGTCAGGTCAACCTGACAGAACGCGGCCTGGTTCTGATTGAAGAGTTGCTGGTTAAAGAAGGCATCATGGAAGAAGGTGAGTCGCTGTATTCACCAGGCAACATCATGATGATGCACCACGTTACCGCTGCTCTGCGTGCGCACGTGCTGTTCACCCGCG
This sequence comes from Pseudocitrobacter sp. 73, assembly GCF_008369545.1. Taxonomy (NCBI): domain Bacteria; kingdom Pseudomonadati; phylum Pseudomonadota; class Gammaproteobacteria; order Enterobacterales; family Enterobacteriaceae; genus Pseudocitrobacter; species Pseudocitrobacter sp. 73. The sequence continues at coordinate 335,946 of NZ_VTZO01000009.1, forward strand.
ACGTTGATTACATCGTGAAAGATGGCGAAGTCATCATCGTCGATGAACATACGGGCCGTACCATGCAGGGGCGCCGCTGGTCCGATGGTCTGCACCAGGCCGTGGAAGCCAAAGAAGGCGTGGAAATCCAGAACGAGAACCAGACGCTGGCTTCCATCACCTTCCAGAACTACTTCCGTCTGTACGAAAAACTGGCCGGTATGACTGGTACCGCAGACACCGAAGCCTTCGAATTCAGCTCCATCTACAAGCTTGATACCGTGGTAGTACCGACCAACCGTCCGATGATCCGTAAAGACATGCCGGACCTGGTTTACATGACTGAAGCGGAAAAAATTCAGGCTATCATTGGCGATATTAAAGAGCGTACTGCCAATGGCCAGCCGGTGCTGGTAGGTACTATCTCCATCGAGAAATCTGAAGTGGTTTCTAACGAGCTGGTAAAAGCGGGCATCAAGCATAACGTTCTGAACGCCAAATTCCACGCCAACGAAGCGGCGATTGTTGCACAGGCGGGTTATCCGGCAGCGGTAACCATCGCCACCAACATGGCCGGCCGTGGTACCGATATTATGCTTGGTGGTAGCTGGCAGGCAGAAGTTGCCGCGCTTGAAAACCCAACTGAAGAGCAAATTGCGCAGATCAAAGCTGACTGGCAGGTACGTCACGACGCAGTACTGGCGGCAGGCGGGCTGCATATCATCGGTACCGAACGACACGAATCTCGCCGTATCGATAACCAGCTGCGTGGCCGTTCTGGTCGTCAGGGTGATGCCGGTTCTTCCCGTTTCTACCTGTCGATGGAAGATGCGCTGATGCGTATTTTTGCCTCTGACCGCGTTTCCGGCATGATGCGTAAACTGGGTATGAAAGAAGGCGAAGCCATTGAACACCCGTGGGTGACCAAAGCGATTGCCAACGCACAGCGTAAAGTGGAAAGCCGCAACTTCGATATTCGTAAGCAATTGCTGGAATACGATGACGTTGCCAACGACCAGCGTCGCGCTATTTACACCCAGCGTAACGAACTGCTGGATGTGAGCGACGTAAGCGAAACCATCAACAGCATTCGTGAAGATGTCTTTAAAGCGACCATTGATGCGCACATTCCGCCGCAGTCGCTGGAAGAGATGTGGGACGTGCCTGGGTTGCAGGAACGTCTGAAAAACGACTTCGACCTTGAACTGCCGATCTCCGAATGGCTGGACAAAGAGCCGGAACTGCATGAAGAAACTCTGCGCGAGCGTATTCTGCAGAGCGCAATTGAAGTCTACCAGCGTAAAGAAGAAGTGGTTGGTGCTGAGATGATGCGCCACTTCGAAAAAGGCGTGATGCTGCAAACCCTCGACTCTCTGTGGAAAGAACACCTGGCGGCGATGGACTATCTGCGTCAGGGTATCCATCTGCGTGGCTATGCGCAGAAGGATCCGAAGCAGGAGTACAAACGCGAATCCTTCTCTATGTTCGCGGCGATGCTGGAATCACTGAAATATGAAGTGATCAGCACCCTGAGCAAAGTACAGGTTCGCATGCCGGAAGAAGTGGAAGAGATGGAACAGCAGCGTCGTGAAGAGGCCGAGCGCCTGGCACAGATGCAGCAGCTTAGCCACCAGGACGAAAATACTGCTGCCGCGCAGGAACTGGCAGCGCAAACGGGCGAGCGTAAAATCGGCCGTAACGATCCGTGCCCATGTGGTTCCGGTAAAAAATACAAACAGTGCCATGGCCGTCTGAGCTAAGGTCTGATAAAAGAGCAAAAGGCGCAGATCTCTGCGCCTTTTTTTTGGATGAGACATTATGAAAATACTGCAAATCGCCGTCGGCATTATTCGCAACGACGCGGGGGAGATTTACATTACCCAACGCGCCGCTGATGCTCACATGGCAAATAAATGGGAATTTCCGGGCGGTAAAATCGAAGCGGGTGAAACAGCTGAAGAGGCGATGATCCGCGAGCTTGAGGAAGAAGTTGGCATTACCGCCAGTGAGCCGCAGCTTTTTGATAAGCTGGAGTATGAATTTCCCGATCGCCATATCACGCTGTGGTTCTGGCTGGTGGAAAACTGGCAGGGTGAGCCGTGGGGAAAAGAGGGGCAACCGGGACGATGGGTTGCACAGCATGCGTTAGTTGCCGAAGAATTTCCGCCAGCGAATGCACCGGTTATCGAAAAATTAGTGCAAACCCCGTAGGCCTGATAAGCGAAGCGTATCAGGCATTGTGCGCGTTAAGTGTCGGATGCGGCGCAAGCGCCTTATCCGACCTACAGTTAAGCGCGCAGATTTACTGCGGGGTTTCACTCCAGTCGTCGCTATCGGATAAATCTCCCGCGCTCGGAATGCGCTTCTCTTCTGCCGCCCATTCCCCTAAATCAATCAACTGGCAGCGTTTAGAGCAAAACGGACGGTACGGGCTTTGTTCGCCCCAGACGACCGGCTTCTGGCAGGTGGGGCAGTTCACGATAGTTTCTTCAGACATAGTGTCTCCTTAGCAACAAGCCAGTTCGAAATCCAGACGTTCAGGAATGACGCCATTCTCGCTGTCCAGCGGCACAAAGCGGATGGCAAAGCGGCTTTTATGCCCGGAAATTTGCGGGTAAAGCTGCGAGGAGAGATCCAACTGTAAGCGCAGCAGATCGGCATCTTCGCCGTTATCCTGGTAGAAACCGTTCAGGCTGGTCTGCTTGCGGAAAGGCGCGGAGTTACGAATCAAATCGAGGATCAGATCCAGCGCCTGATTCAGCGGCTCGAGGCTGGCAAGCCAGATTTCTACCTGCGCATCGCGCTGCTGTTGTGGCGCATGCAACCACATATGCAGCGTCGGCAGATCGAAACTGCAACAGCCGCCGGGAATACTTAAACGCTGACGCACAAGGGCAATCAGGCGATCTTCGCGCAGAAACTGACCGATGCGTGGCGCGGCCATCAGAATGCTGCCGCTGTTTTTCAGTTGCTGACGCACCGCGTCAATGCGACCCTGGTCAACGCCTGGCACTTCATTCCAGGCCTGCAATTTACGTTGTTGCCGTTCCAGCTCTTTGAGCATCTCAGTGCGAACATCGCCACGTTCAAACACATCGAGTAAATCCCCTAAATTACGAAAAAAGTGTAATGCGCTGGCGTGATCCGTGATGGGGAGCTGGGTGCGAAGCTGCTGGTTCAGAAATTCAATACGCAGCCAGGTACGCATTTTTTCGTTCAGGGGGTGCTCAAAAAGGATGTGGGTGTGCATTAAGGTTTTTCCTGTGATACAGCCTGCGCCGCGAGCTCAAGATAGCGTGCGTGAAGGCGGGCAACATCCGAAGTAATCGCTTCTGGTGTGCCGTTGTTATCAATGACGTCATCAGCCACCGCAAGCCGCTGTTCGCGCGTCGCCTGGGCGGCAAGTATGTGCTCAGCATGCTCTCGCGACACGCGGTCGCGCTGCATGGTACGAAGAATTTGCATATCGCGTGTAACATCCACCACCAGCACGCGATCGGCGCGAGAGGCGAGATTATTTTCCACCAGCAGGGGGACCACCCACAGAACGTACGGCGAAGTGGCCTGCCGCATTTGTTGCTGGGTTTCGCGCTGAATAAGCGGGTGAAGCAAGGCGTTAAGCCAGGCTTTTTCATCAGGGTTTGCGAAAATGCGTTCGCGTAACACGCGGCGATTAAGAGCGCCATCCGGCGTCAGGATTTGAGGGCCAAAGTGTTCCACAATAGCATGTAAAGCCGGGGTTCCCGGTTCGACAACCTGACGGGCGAGGATATCGGCATCAATAACGTTAATTCCCAGGTGAGAAAATGCATCAGCGACGGTACTTTTGCCACTGCCAATGCCACCCGTTAACGCTACGGTATATGCCATTCCTGTGAATCCTGATAAGAATTGATTAGATAAATCAATTCGTTAAAAACAAAACACTTCAGCGCCTGTTTGCGTGCGCTCATGTTCACCGAACTAATGGTAAATTTATAGGATTGTAGCGTAAAAAAAGTGAAAATCGCAGTCTTGCGAAGCCCTGATTAGTGCGTATGATAACGTTACTGGAGTTGTGCTCTTATAATTAATGCCATTAACCCCAGGAATCCGCACATGCGTATCGAAGAAGATCTGAAGTTAGGTTTCAAAGACGTTCTTATCCGCCCTAAACGCTCTACTCTTAAAAGCCGTTCCGATGTTGAACTGGAACGCGAATTCACCTTTAAACATTCTGACCAACGCTGGTCCGGTGTGCCGGTTATCGCCGCGAATATGGATTCCGTGGGGACCTTCGCAATGGCAAAAGCGCTGGCGTCTTTCGATATTCTGACAGCAGTGCATAAACACTATACCGTTGAAGACTGGAAAGTTTTCGCTCAGAACGAATCTGAAGAGGTTCTGAAACACGTGATGGTGTCGACTGGCACCTCTGACGCCGATTTCGAGAAAACCAAACAGATTCTGGCGCTGCACCCGATGCTGAACTTCGTGTGCATCGACGTCGCAAACGGCTACTCTGAGCACTTCGTTCAGTTCGTGGCGAAAGCACGTCAGGCCTGGCCGACCAAAACTATCTGCGCGGGTAACGTGGTAACCGGCGAGATGTGCGAAGAGCTGATTCTGTCCGGTGCGGATATCGTAAAAGTGGGCATTGGCCCGGGTTCCGTTTGCACCACGCGTGTAAAAACCGGTGTCGGTTATCCGCAGCTTTCCGCTGTGATTGAGTGTGCTGATGCCGCACACGGCCTGGGCGGTCAAATCGTCAGCGATGGCGGTTGTACGGTTCCTGGCGACGTGGCGAAAGCCTTTGGCGGCGGCGCAGACTTCGTGATGCTCGGTGGTATGCTGGCTGGCCACGAAGAGAGCGGCGGCACTGTGGTTGAAGAGAACGGTGAAAAATTCATGCTCTTTTACGGCATGAGCTCTGAATCTGCGATGAATCGTCACGTTGGCGGCGTTGCTCAGTATCGCGCAGCAGAAGGGAAAACCGTTAAGCTGCCGCTACGTGGCCCGGTAGATAACACCGCGCGCGACATCCTTGGCGGCCTGCGTTCAGCGTGCACCTACGTCGGTGCTTCTCGCCTGAAAGAACTGACCAAACGCACCACCTTTATCCGCGTGCAGGAACAAGAGAACCGCGTGTTCAACAGCCTGTAATGTTTCGCGCTGGCGCTTCCTGCGCCAGCGCTTATCCCGCTCCGCTAATTGCATCCCCCAAATGAAATATCGGCAGATACATCGCGACAACCAGCGTGCCGATGATGACGCCTGTCACCACCAGTAACATGGGTTCCAGCAGTGATGTCAGATTTTCCGCCAACTGGTGCGTCTTCTCACTGTGGTAGCCCGCCAGATTTTGCAACATCTGGTCCAGCGCGCCGGACGCTTCCCCGGTTCGTACCAGTTGAATACACAGCGGCGTGAAAACCTGGCCATTTCCCATCGCCTGCCAGATGGGGCTTCCCTGCGAAATGTCATGATGAAGCCTGCTAATGACTTCCCGCCAGAACGGCTGAGCGACGGTTTCCTCGACGGTTTCCAGCCCCTGCAGGAAGGCGATGCCTGCGCTTTGCGTCAGTGAAAGCACGGTAAAAATGTGGCTCAGCATTTGCCCGCGAACAAGAGTGCCCATCACCGGCAGTGACAGTGCTACCCGAGCCTGAAGCCGCTGCCAGCGCGGATTTTTTTTCAGCAATATTCCGGGAAGAACAGGTAGCGTCAGGAACAGCGCAATCAGCCCGTAATGCAATTTCACGGCATCCGCCATGTTCATCACGACCTGCGTGAGCAGGGGCAGCGGCGTATTAAAGGTGCGGTAAATTGCCGTGAATTCGGGCAGCACAAAACCCAGCATCGCCACTACCACCGCGATAGCCAGCAGCAAAATGATGCACGGATAGCGCAGCGCTTTTTTCACTTTCTGCATCATAGCCTGCTGCGCTTTTTGCTGTTGTGCCAGTGCGCGGCAGCAGATATCCAGCTTGCCCGTTACCTCCCCGGTGCGAATCATCGCCAGATAGAGCGGTGGAAAGGCTTCCGGCCACTGTCGCAACGAGTCGGAAAGCGAAACGCCTTCCGCCAGCCGTTGAGAGAGCGTGGCGAGCAGCGCCTGCCACTGTGGAACAGGATGCTGGCTAGCCAGCATCTCCAGCCCATCCGAGAGCGTGAGCCCGGCATGCAGCAGTGTCGCCAACTGTTCGATAATTTCGCAGCGCCAGTTTGAATGCCAGTAGGCGGCCCTGACGGTACAGCGGCGTAGCGACAGGGCGGTGATGCCCTGCTGCTGCAAGGACATCAGCGCTTCCGGACGATTAAGTGCCCATAGCGTGCCGTGCCGTTCTTCGGCGTGAAGCGTCAGGCCGCGCCAGCGCCAGAGTTGATTAGTCGCCATGCGCAAGCCCCATCACGCGCAGTAACTCTTCCTGCGTGGTAAGCCCGCGCTCGACGGCCATACAGCCGTTCTCGAACAGGGTTGTCATTCCCGCCAGACGCGCTTTCTGTAGCAGTTCTTCGGTCCCGCGACCGGCGGCAATGGCGTGGCGGAGATCGTTGTTAAGCGGCAGGATCTCGAAGATCGCCGCGCGACCAAGATAGCCGTGATAGCAATGCTGACAGCCGGCTGCCTGCCAGTGTGGCAATGCACGGGGCCAGAGCGCGTGCGGCAGTGGCGCTTCCATGCCGTTTTTCTCCCGGCAGTGCGGACACAGCTTACGCACAAGCCGCTGGGCGACGACAAGCTGGAGCGCCGATGAGATCATCCAGCGCGCCACGCCCATTTGTTCCAGGCGCACCAGCGTTTCAACGGTTGAGTTGGTGTGCAGCGTAGAGAGCACCAGGTGTCCGGTTTGCGCAGCTTTGATGGCAATTTCTGCTGTTTCGCCATCGCGAATCTCACCAACCATCACAATATCCGGGTCCTGCCGCAGCAGGGCGCGCAGAACGCTCTGAAACGTCAATCCGGCGCGCGGGTTGATTTGCGTTTGATTCAGCCCTTCGATGGGAATTTCAATCGGGTCTTCCACGCTGCAAATATTAACGTCGCTGTGATTACGGCGTTGCAGGGCGCTATACAGCGTTACGGTTTTACCGCTGCCCGTCGGCCCGGTCACAAGGATCAGCCCCTGAGGTTGATTGAGCGCATCGCCAAACAGCGCCAGTTGATCGTCGTTCATGCCGAGTTGAGTGATATCCAGCGCCTGTTCAACGTTATGCAGCAGACGCAGAACTACCTTTTCACCGTAACGACACGGCAGCGTCGCGATACGAAAAGAGACGGACTGGCCGGCGATCTCCACGGTAAATTGACCATCCTGCGGTATGCGACGTTCGGCAATATCGAGATTGCCCAGTACCTTTAAACGTGCGGTGAGCGTCGCCGCCAGCGAAAGCGGTAGCGTAGAAAAAACATGCAGTACGCCGTCAACGCGTAGCCTGAGACGCAGGTGATGCGCATCGGGTTCAAAATGGATATCTGATGCCCGCTGTAGCAACGCCTGCTCCAGCGAGCGGTTCAGCAGATCAACCGCGCTGCGAGAGTCGTCATTGGCGGCGGGTTGGCTGGCGGTTGCCGTGAGCTGTAGATGTTCATCCATCCTCTCCTGGCTCCAGCACTCGATATCAACGCGTTTTTGTGTTGCAAAACGCAGCGCATCCATCAGTTCATCCGACGGCGCGCCGACAACGGCGATGCTTAACACGCTCTGATCGTTGCCAAGCAACAGGGCGTGATGTTTTTTGCACAGTGCAAGTAGCTGTTCCTGATTCATCACGGCCTCCGGGTTACTGCGCATCGAAGCGGAAGACATCTTCACAGGCTTGTTGCAGGGCGCTGTCACTCTGGATGTCGCAAACGCGCGTCCAGCCGGTCACGCCGTTGGCGTTATCCCAGCCCGGCGTCATGGTGACCGACAGGCCGTTCAAACTCTCCTGGCCGGTGAGCACGACCACACCTTTGGCGATACTCATGCCAGAGACATAACGCGTGGTGGTGGGCGAGGGAATGCCGTTGCCGCCGCCATCGCAGCTGTTCAGCCCGCCGTGGTCGAGGGCGCACAATTCAATGGCCGTTCGATAGGGGACGAAGGTTTGCAACATGTCGGTGAGCGCGGCTTTGCGCAAGTAGTTTTGATACGCTGGGATTCCAATGGCGCTTAAGATGGCGATGATGCCGATTACGACCATGATATACTGCTTATTACTGTTGTGATCTTAGGAAAATTAAATGAAAAAAGCGGTGTATTGCTATGCTCGCGTCAGTTCGAGAGGACAAGCTAAAGATGGCTATGGTATGTCGAGACAGCAAGAAATGCTGCGAGATTACGTTGCTGCATACGATGATTCTCAACATAACCGTGGCTATGAGTTGGGGAACATAAGTTGGTTGTATGCTGAAGGTGTGTCTGCGTATAGCGGAAAAAATATCGAAGATGGTTCTGTACTGAAAACCTTTATAGATGATGTGTTACAGAAGAAGATCACTAATTCCGTATTAGTCATTGAAAACCTTGACCGTTTTAGTAGAGCCGCACCGAACCGAGCAGCAGGGTTGTTCTTGAGTCTGATTAATGCAGGATGCGATATCCATGAGGTGGAAACAGAAATGATACATCACCAATATAGTGATCTGAATATTATTTCAGGCGGCTTACAGCGAGCACATAATGAAAGTAAACGCAAAGCTCGTTTAAGTATTAAAAATTGGGATGAAAGAATAAAAAACACCATCGACGGAACGTCTGTTTTAACTCATCGCGTGCCATCCTGGATTGAAGTAAAAAACAACAAATATGTATTAAAAAAAGGTGAGTCAGAAAAGTACAATCTTATTTTTAAAATGTATGCTGACGGGTTTGGGCCTGCAGCAATCCGTGATGAGCTAAAAAAGAGAGGAATGCAGATAAATGAAAGAGAACCAACAATCAATCATTTAATGAAAATAATTAAAGATCAGAGGCTTATAGGTAGGTTTAATTCTACAGGGCGTAAAATTTTAGATGGTATGTCTATCTACCCTGTCGTTGTTGAACCAGAATTATTTGAAGCGGTTAATGATTTAAGAAAGCAAAGAAACCCATTAGGGAAGATAAATGTAAAGGCAAATAATTTATTTGCAGGTTTATGCATATGTATGAATTGTGGAAGATATGTGCAAGTTAACAGTGTTGATAAAAAAGGTGATACATATTTTCGATGTGGCGGAAGCCTTGTAAAAATAGATAAATGTAAAGAGAGAGGTTTTAAGTACAAGATTGTAGAGAATGCGTTACTAGAACATCTCAGGAATTTTGACTTCTCTATGCTGAGAAGTGATGATAATGACATACAGGTTAAAATAAACTATCTTTCAATGGAGTTAGTTTCTAATGAAAAATACAGCAATGAAATTCTAGCTGATCTTGAAAAAGAAGACATACCTGACCCTAATGATAGGCGTATACTGAAAAACATTCAACGTCGTATTAGTGAGATCCGAAATGAAATTACTATACTGAAACAATCAAATATTGGCTACGAAACTTTTAATGATCTAAAAGATTCATATACTGATGATTTGCTAGACCCAAAAAATACAAAGTTAAGGCTTGATTTTAATGTAAAGGTTAAGCGTGTTATTAAAAATATAAAAATGAAGCGTTATGATAATACTATCATGCTGGTTGTGAGTTATGTCGGCGTTAATGAGAAACAGGCTATGGTAATTAATAGTAAGACAGGAGAGGTTGTTTTTATGGCAGTGCAAAATGATGATCTAAAATCAATTGAGTACTTAATCAATAATGATTAAACTATTATTAGTGAAATAAAATTTACTTATATGGTATAATGTTGTAGGAAATACATTGTCGTATTATAAAATAAATGAAACGAATTAAAATAATGTGGTATAATATAGATGTAAAACTCTGCTTGATAGTACTGAAGTACTAATGGTTAAAAACCTGATCCTATCGAAAATGTAGATGGCAGTTGAGAAGTTCAAGCAGTTCGATGTGCAAATGAGACCCGTACCAATTTCCCGAGCGTTAATCCGATACCAAATACTAAGGAACGCAGGAGTTACGGCAATGCGGCACAATAAAAAAGTACAATAAACAGATAAGTACTTTCTAGATAGACATATAGGTTCGCACCTGAGTAATTTGTTAAGGGAGTTTCTTTAAAACAATGCGATGGATTTTATATAGTATAGAACCATCCAAAATTTAAAGAAACAAGTATTGGTTTGATTGTATAGACTCAGTACTAAGTCGTGTTATGTTTAAAGCACGGACCGTTGCATATGAACTGCGATATGGGAGAATACAGAGCAACCCGCTTCCGTACTCATAGCTTTAGATGGTATTGATCCGTCTAAAATTTGAGTAAATCGCAATACAATATTTCGATGACTATCATCGTCAGAATAAATCAAGTACACAATTCGTGTACTTTTTTATTGTTTTCATCCCCCGAGTGGGGGGATGAAATTTCTCAACAAATCTCGTCAGGAACGATCGTGTTAAACGAAGCAAAGCGAATAAGTATGTTGAAGTACAAGCGGCGATAGCAAGCGAAGTACTTTAACATACTTTAGAGAGTGCTAACGAAGTTAGTACTTGATATTCTTTAATGAAATATGATCAATGTTTCTGCTATGAACTTCTTGTTGTTTTTTTATGAATGAAGTAATCTCATGATAGGTTTGTATATGACTGATAATTGATAGGGGAGTGTAATGAGCAAAAATACTGATGTTGTGCATGATCTTGCAAATACTGACTACAAGAAGTTGATTGAAAGGACTGCTGGGAAGAACTTCAAGTTAACTGATTGTAAAGCTGAGTTTGATAAACTTTTTAAAGAAAATCCTCATGAATTCATTGATCAGTTGAATCGTGTATCAAGAAATCTTTCTCTTGTTGCTCACGAGTACAAGAAGGAGCTTGATGCAAGTAAAGTTGATGATATCAAGCAACAGATTTTGCATTTAGATGAATCAGTAAAGGCTGCACTGCTTGCTTCTTTAGGTATTAAAAATGGCAAGGCAAAGTCCGGTACTGTAAGAAGTACTAATCAAAGAGAAATCATTAATGTTACCGTTGATGGGAAAATGTACGAGATCAAAAAAACAGGTAACATCAGTGCTGAACTTAAAGAACTGATTAAATCTCAAGGTTTTGACTACAAAGGCGAAGAACGCATGAAGTTCTTTGATAAGTTCGAATCGAGGTAAGATCACTTGCCCCTGATTACTTAGGGTTAAATTATATCCCTCGAACTAAAAGTATTGTCAGTACTCGCCTAATGGGAACCACGCAAAGCAGCGTCCTGATTCCGATTCATAAAATTGCATAGGATGCTGCTAGCGGCGATTGAACCAAGAAGTAGTGCCAACCCATGCCATTGATAGAAAATCGCCTCAGAATTGCATTGAGAACGTATAAAGGGCTTCGTAGGCACAGACTCACAGACTACAAATGATTCAATACTATCAGTACTTCCCCCAGCACATCAAAGGAGGATAGTGAATCCTGATTGACGATCATTGCACTGTATTTGGTGTTATCACTGCTTAAATTGTATCCATCAGGGACTACCTGCACCCGCTTATACAGGTAGCTTCCTTCTTTGTGGAGTACTACCACTTTACCGTCTTTTAACTGCTTATGTTGTTGATCAATAAGTAAAATACTGTCAACTAAGAATGTAGGTTCCATTACATCTGTACTGACCCGTAATGCAGCAAGAGACTTGGCCTTTTCCTGTAAATCAGGGAAAACACCTGAATCCAGTAAAAGGAAATCATCTCTATCAATAAAAGGAATTTTCAACAGTTCTTCGGCTTGGTCTGTGTTTGCCGATTTTGAAAACTCTTTTCCAGTAGCCAGCCATTCAACCGACACGCCACCAGCTTTAGCGAGAAGCACAAGATTCTCAAGCGTAGGGCTTGATACAGCTTGTAGATAATTGTGGACAGTACTATACCCTATGCCTGCTTTTTTGGCGAAATCTCGCCCTGAACCAGAAGGTACTATCGATTTTAACCTTTCGCTGAACTGTTCAACGCTTTCTTTTTTGCCAGCCATGCACAACCCACCACATTAAAAGGAACTTTGTTCCTCATTTTTATTTGACTAATTCCTTTTAATGATCAATCATGTTCTTAATGTTAGTAATGAGTGGTCATTATGAGTATTCACAACAAGTTAGAATCTCAGATAAAGGAGCAAAATGCTAGTACTGAGAACTGGCATAGGGCCGATATCTTGGCAGCTATCAAGAAGCGAGGAGGAACGTTGGCACAGCTATCCAGAGATAGCGGTTTACATGAAAGAACACTTTACAACGTACTTGAGCGACATTGGCCGAAAGGTGAGCGAATTATTGCCGATTTTATCGGTGTACCCGTTAGTACGATCTGGCCTGAACGCTATGAGAAACTTAACGTAAATGAAATCTGAGGAGAATGTATGTCTGGATTGATCGTTTTCATTATCTGCACAGCAATTTCGGTACTTTGTTATAAGAAAGTTTCAAATCGTAGTAGAAATAGAGGCCATGGAAAGATCAGAGCGTTGATTACATCCTTATCAATGAGTTTCATTGCTTTTATGGTATCTATTGGGATTGGGGCAGGGGTTGTTTCACAAGATAAAAGTACTGATGCAAAGGCTTCAACGGCTGACAATACTGAAAAGGCCAAAACCAATGTTTATAAATGTGATAAGTTCGATGCAATAACACAAACTCGACAGGGAACTAAACGCGATTCTGGTTACTATTCAGATAAAGGTATTTTAGTTGAATATACAATCTCAGATGATAAGTTGATCAGTCGAATGCCAATTCCAGGTGATAAAGATAGTGTGTATACTGCTGAATTCAACGAAATCGCATCAGACGGTTCTCGGAAGTACGGGAATTCATCAAGTAACTATTTTGTATCAGTACTGAATGATAGCACTATAAAAGTAATTGATGTTGAATTTAACCATAATGCAACGATTACACAAATTTGTTCTAAATAATGATTTTATTCAAGGGAAAGAATAGATGAAAAGAGCATTATCAGTACTGTTAATGTTACTCCCATCAGCCACAATTGCGGCTACTATTCCTGACGGTAAAACTGAAACGCCCTTTACTGTTGGCAATGAAGTTATTTGTCTGAAAGAAATCCAAAAGCAAATCACTCCTTATCTCATATCTTTTGAAGAAGAAATCGGGGTTAAATACAAATATGTTGTTAAATCAGGTTTGTCCTACAAAGATACTGTAGGTCTACGATTACAGATTAATCGTGTAGATTCGAGACTCAATGTGCATGTCGCCGATCTGGATTATTACTGGTTAGGGGAACGGGGGAGTATGTGCCAGCCAGAGTATATGGTACTAAATCGCCTCAACTGACCGTAAGTAATGAGGCCATCAGTTTGGCCTCATTGATTTTAACTATCTGCAATGAGAGTAATTTGGTTCTGATAGAATACAGAAAGTTTTTTTCCTTTATCTTTATCGATACTTCTGACAAAAGATAATATTTCTTTTATTATTTCATGCTTGTTTGGAGTTTCTGTCCTTACAAGATCATAGATTCTTTTTCTATAGAGACAATAATTCTTTTTACTGATCGTGATCTTAGGGGTGACAGTTAAACCTGTAACTTCTCTTCGTACCTTTGGACCTAAGAACTTTTCTTTTTTGGCGTTTATAGTAAACCCTTCGTCACAAATGATATCTTTTATTAAGTAAGATGCCTTCTGTAAGATTAGTATCTTATTACCTGATATACAAAGGTCATCAGCATAACGTGTATATGTCAGAGCACGTTTTTTACAATAAGTAGATATACGGTGATCAAGTCTTAAGCAAACAAGATTCGATAAAGCAGGAGAAGTTGGTGCTCCTTGGGGCAAATACCCACTTTTGGTACAAAAAGATGTAAGTATAAAGGCTATGTTATTGTTGTATCCTATGTTCTTAAACAATGTATATACATGCGATGCTTGTACAGTGGTAAAAAAATCTTTCAGATCAAGATTCAATACATATTGATTTCCTTCATGCGGTTTAGCATTGTCAAGAATAGATTTTTTCCTAACAAAGCCTTTCGCGTAAGATGAAGGAGATAATTTATCTAAAATATATCGTAACACCCATCTTTGTATTGCTTTTAATTCTTTTAGTGGGCTTTCGATGTGACGAATACCACCAGATTTTTTTTCCATTTCAATACGGTGATAGTATCTATCATTATTGAAGCTAAACTTGGATATAACTTCTTTAGGAAGTCTGAGGGATTGTGATAAGTCGTCCACATTCTCAAGAATAGGGAGAGATAACAGTTGCTGGGTGTACTTTCCTTGATGAGTATTCATTTTATTTCATCATAGCAGAGATGTAATTTCTATCTGAAATTGTGTGCTAGTTTTTAACGACTACAGCGGGGAAGGAGGATGAACAGACATACCTGTGAAGGTATGGATGTTCATTATCCTTCCGTAAGGCGGATGTACGAGTCCCCCAAATCACGGCGGGCGGGAGTTGGGGGACTCGATCATCACGCTGTCTCTGTGATGAACTGCGGGAACGGAGAGACTCTCCATCCACTGTGGACTTAACTAGCTGACTAGTAAGCCACCTGCTTAAAAACTAGCACACCCGAGAATTTTATGATGAAACTTAATCAGTGTCTAGCATATTGTTTATTCATGATTTTTGTTCTTAGCTCAGTGAGTGATGATTTCAGATGGAAACTATTAATTATTGCATCATAACCGACTTGAGTTATGGTGAATAACCCTTCTTGCTGGTTAATCATTCCTGCTCTTATGAGTGAATGTGTTGCAGCTTTACATGCAATGTTGTCTCGATTTTCGAATTTTCTATTCATTATCAATTCCATGGTTTTGTACACGGAACGCAAATTCAAATCATCAAAAAGATAGATCAAAAGAAGAACATGTTTTGAATATAATAATATATTATCTAGTTCTTTCTTCTTTCGTCCACTTGGTAGCGTTTGTTTGATTTTTCCAAGTACTGTTTTTACATGTGCAGGATTCTTTTCATCAAAGTTTTTTGGGATGTCAAAAATTTCCCCACCATGAGTTCTGACTAGCCTTACAGGACCATGATTTATAAAACTTTTACCTGACTTGAACTCTCCCATCCTCATAACTAGCATTTTTTCTGCTAAGGCCTTATCCATAGAAAAAGCACCTAACTCTGCGAAAGAACCTGGACTTTCAGGTATAAGAACTATCAGATCAACAGAGTCTGCAAGCTGCGTTTCAAGAGATAGCAGGCTATTTTTTCCTTGGCCTTCAAGGAGATCCTCAAACAAATCTTCTGGATAGGTAAGAGTAATACCTTTCTCTTGTGAAAGAAAAGTTGAGAATTTGTATCGAAGGCTTTTTTTGTCAGATTTATCTTTCCCACATAAAAAAATTGTTTTTTGGGAATCATCAAATCCATTTGTTAAGAGTTCTCTAATTTCATCGATGGTTTGATGAATATGCAAATCTGGGAATCTGTTAATGATGCTTTGTCTGGGAAGTTTCATCTTTATTCCTAACAATGGCATTCCTCGTAAGTAACTGTATATCCTATTATAGATCGAGTACTAATGCATCATGAATTTTGTGGGTAAGTTGCTTGTTATGGAGTGAAATGCCATATCTATCAGTGTGATACGATTGTTGCTCACTATGAGTCTAGCGTTAGAATTACTACTAGTTTAGAGGAAGAAAAAGTGAGGGTTGTTCTTATCTTTTTTCAGGGAAAAGTTAAAGGGATCGTTTACTGAGATAAAAGTACAGTCAGTATTTTTCTGCACGATTTAAAATCTCGTTCGTCTGATTAGGTTCAACCTCGCCGACCAAATGCCGTGTACTCAGATCTCAGTAACGAACTTTTCACCGACCAAGCATTGATTAAAAGTCAATGATTGGAAATCTTGAATATTCTCGGCACAAAAAACCGCCAAAAGGACGGTTTTCTTGTGAACTAAGAATATTATCACGCAGCCTTCCTACGATACCAATGGATTGCTCTGTCGGATAAACTATGTGGGTCACTATCAACTTCGGTTTCTATAGCTTGTGTTTTCAAGTACCAACAAAACTTATCAATCTCTAAATCTACTTGATCGCGTTTGTCTACTTTGAGGTCATTGTTTGGAGACAATATGAAAATCGCTCCACACTTATACTCATCGTAGTTATTCAAAGCTAACGAGATGTCTCTTTGTGCATCATACAAATGACACTTGGCTAAATTTTCATCAGAATAGGCTGCTGATGCTATTGTTCCGAGCGAGGTCTTGGCTTTGTAAGGAAGATAAATTGTTTGCGATTGTTGGCCCAGTGTAATTCTTTTTAAAGGGGATGGGTCTCGCATTTCAAAATATTCTTCGTATTCAAGGTGTTGTTTGAGGTAGCCATCCATTATATTGTAAAGGCGATCTCTTGAAATTGGAGTATAAACTTTCTCTCTCTTTTTTGTCACTTTTACCGATAAAGGAACAACATTTGAAAACAGAGAAGATACTATGTCGTCTGCTGATTCACCTTGAGCATATCCATTGTTTTTAAAAGTTAAATTCTGGCATTGATTTGATAAAAATACTTCCCCTGAAAGTACTATCTCCCTAGCTACTTCACAAGCCAACTTAAGGTGAAATATCATGCCATGAGAGTATAAGCAAGAAATCCTATCAAAATACTCAAGAGTTTGTACAAATACCCCTCCAAAACTATCTTTAAAACATACACCTATATTAAGTTTTTCTCCTGTGGCAACATCAGGGCACCACTGAATTGTAAACCATTCACCTTTAACAATTGGCTGATGTGAATGCTCATTTAGGATAGAATCAAAGTTAATCACGCGACCCCCGCCAGTACGCCAAGCCTTCTGCTTAATCTTTCTTTTGAAAAAACTGCACGTTGACTCAAAAATTCCAATAAACAATCTTTTGCTTGCGGATTCAGAAGCCTGTCACACCAATAAGCAATCTCTGCTATTACGATATCCAATGCTTCAGTTTGTCCGTTAGCTCCATTTACTATATCCATTTTTTGAGGAAGGGTTGGCACGGCTCGGAGGGCAATTTCTAACTTATTGACTGGGGTGATAGTTATGGCTAAGTCTTCAGGAGACCACATGAGATCTACAGGCATATTACTGTGGTCAATAAGGGTGACTTGGTTGTGCGAATCAATGATCAAGTTCCCTAAGTTTCTATCTTGGTTTGCGACCCACTCATCAAAAGCGATCGTTTTATGTAACTTTTCCCATCCATCAAGAATCCTTCTAAGACTCTCAAATTTAATCATATCACCAATGTTGTAATAGCTAGCCGGAGAATGTCCGGTAACCTTGGAGCTAACAAAGGCAATTGGCGATACGGGCTTGTCAATTGAATCAATGACACCATCGGGCAATATCAATATGCCTGCTTTTGGGGCTACAGGAAGATCATTTGATTTGGTAAGCAGGTATCCAAGAACTTCGTTGAAGACACCAATGCTTTCTTCCCTAGTAAATATTTTTACATATGATTGCCTTTGCACTCCGTCAGGCCAATCAACAAGGCATAAAAGCGTCAAGGCCATTTGGCCTTCATTTGGTCTGCCGAGTACCGACTTGAAACTTGCTTGGCTGAGTACTTCAATCGAAGTGTGCATTCAATTTTCCATAACCCCGAAAAGATGACTGAAATTCTAGAGTGAAAATGCAAATCTAACGTACTGTTGATTTCACCAGCAAATCTAGTAGTGCATACATGAGTCTTTCCTGAGCATGATGTGAATTGCTGCGACTTCAGTCGCCATTTGTATGTTAGTTGTCTTAGCTGGTAACGCTACACTTCCGCTTTTCGCTAACCATACTCTGGTTCTAGATTTTCGGAGGCAATCAATTGCTAATGAAGGCTTATCCACCATTAACTTGGTGTCGAATAAGTATACATCAAGCAGACCAATCCAGACCACCAGCAAGGCTGGTTCATTAAATTAACTTTACAACTTAAAATGAACCATATATAATGAACCATATAAAACAGACCGATGGGGTGTGTCATGAGAGTTTGGGGTTATCTTCGAGCTTCGACGAAGGAGCAGGATGCAGGCAGAGCCTTTAATGAGTTAGAGGCATTTGCCCATTCACATGATCTGAAGGTATCAAAGTACTTCAAAGAGAATGAATCAGGTGCAAGCCTGCAACGCCCTCAGTTATTCCTGCTTTTGGAAATAGCAGAACGTGGTGACATTTTGCTTTGTGAGCAAATTGACCGAATCAGCCGCCTTACTGGTGAGGATTGGAAAACCCTTCGAGGGCTTATTGAGTCTAAGGGGATCAGAGTCGTGTCGTTGGATTTACCCACAAGCCACCAGCTTTTAAATGTTCAGGACGAATTCACCGCCCGTATGTTTGAAGCAATGAATTCAATGATGCTGGATATGTTGGCGGCAATCAGCCGCAAGGACTACGAAGATCGCCGCAGACGGCAAATGCAGGGTATTGAAAAGGCCAAAAATGAGAAAAAGTATCGAGGCCGCCCGGTAGATGAGAGTCTACACAATAAAGTACAAGAATTACTGTCTGACGGAAAAAGCTGGAACAAAATTCAGGCGTTAATCGGTTGCTCTAGAGCTACCATTGCGAAAGTGGCGAAAAATACACCTCTGACAAAAGGTTAGTAGCTAACAATCGGCTGAGAGTGTCAGTACTGGCAGCATTGAGAACTGATATAGCGGCAAGGGGCAAAGGAAGAGGGTTCACAGGGCTTTGTTTCCTGAATCCTTTCGATATCTTGATACTACTTTATGAAGGGGCTTTATAGCCTCTTTTTTATTTCATTATAATCAACATGTTAAATATTGTTTCTGCGTTTAATTATTACAGTAATTTACTGTTGATAATCACCATCAACTCGATAAGGGTAAATCCTTTTTGTTTTTCCATAATGCACTCCTGGTTGAGATGGCGGGAGTGTGTCAGGGGCGTAAAGCGGGCGCGAGAGGCAAAAAGGGATTCAGGAAAGCGCGTTCCAGAGAGTTTTTCTGCGTTACAGAAGACAACATTGAAAATGGAAGCGGGTACGGAAAATTGCCGGATGGTATGGGCTGATTCGGCCTGCAGAAAGTGCAGGCCGGATTGCGGGAATTAGCGGAAACGCATGGAGAGATCTAACGCACGCACGTGTTTGGTCAGCGCGCCGACGGAGATGTAATCCACGCCGGTTTCGGCAAATTCGCGAATAGTGTCAAAGGTCACATTACCGGAGACTTCCAGCCGTGCCTGGCCTTTGGTGATGGCGACGGCTTTGCGCATCAGGTCAGTGTCAAAGTTATCAAGCATGATGATGTCGGCCCCGGCTTTTAGCGCGTCTTCCAGCTCTTCCAGATTTTCCACTTCTACTTCCACCGGCACATCCGGATGCAGCCAGAAGGCTTTTTCCACCGCCTGGCGCACGGAGCCGGAGGCGATGATGTGGTTTTCTTTAATCAGGAACGCATCGGAAAGACCGAGACGGTGATTCGCACCGCCGCCGCACAGCACGGCATATTTCAGGGCGGTACGCAGGCCGGGAAGCGTTTTGCGGGTATCGAGCAACTGCGTTTTGGTGCCTTCCAGCAGGTCAACATAGCGACGAACCTCACTTGCCACGCCTGAGAGGGTTTGCACAAAATTCAGTGCGGTACGTTCGCCGGTCAGCAGAACGCGGGAAGGCCCATCGATTTCAAACAGCGGCTGGTCGGCTTTCAGCAGGTCGCCATCTTCCACGTGCCAGGTTAGCTTAACATCGTCGCCCGCCAGTTGAATAAAGACCTCTTCAACCCAGCGTTTACCACAGAACACGCCGTCTTCGCGGGTGATAACCACCGCATGGGAACGGGTTTCAGCGGGTAAAAGTTGTGCGGTAATGTCGTTATCAGCATTCACTTCTCCGCCCAGATCTTCACGGAGTGCCTGTGCCACGGCGTTGGGAATGTCGAGATTGATACGTTCCAGAAGCGCGTCACGTCGGTGGTCTGGGTTGTAGCGGCGAGGCGGCATGATAAAACTCCAAATTGGTAACGATTCGAAAGGTTTAAACATGCTACTCTGAACCGAGAATCAGCACCACACATAAGGAGATCCAGCATGTTGTTAGATGAGGGATGGCTGGTGGGCGCGCGTCATGTACCGTCGCCACACTTTGACTGCCGCCCGGACGATGAAACCCCGTCATTGCTGGTTGTTCATAATATCAGTTTACCCCCAGGCGAATTTGGCGGCCCATGGATAGATGCGCTGTTTACCGGCACGCTCGATCCGAACGCCCATCCTTTTTTCGCTGAGATTTCTCATCTGCGCGTTTCTGCCCATTGTCTGATTCGCCGCGATGGGGAAATTGTGCAGTATGTTCCTTTCGATAAGCGTGCCTGGCACGCGGGCGTCTCTGAATATCAGGGCCGCGAGCGCTGCAATGATTTTTCGATTGGCATTGAGCTGGAAGGCACCGATACGCTGGCCTACACCGATGCACAGTATCAGCAACTGGCGGCACTAACCCGATTGTTGATAACGATTTATCCGGCTATCGCCGATAATATGACTGGACACTGTGATATCGCGCCCGTGCGCAAAACCGATCCGGGCCCGGCGTTTGACTGGTCTCGCTTTCGCGCACTGGTCACCCCTTCGTCAGATAAGGAGATGACATGACGCTGTTTACCACGTTGCTGGTGCTGATTGCCGAGCGTTTGTTTAAGCTGGGCGAGCACTGGCAACTCGACCACCGTCTGGAAGTACTCTTCCGACGTATCAAACGCTTTTCCTTTGCAGCCACACTGCTGATGACGGCAGTGTCTATGGGAGTGGTATTTTTGATTCAGCGCGCGCTCGACGGGCTGCTGTTTAACGTGCCGCTGCTGGTGTTCTGGATTTTACTCGGCTTGCTGTGTATTGGGGCAGGGCGCGTGCGGCTGCACTATCACGCTTACCTGAAGGCGGCATCGCTTAATGATAGCCACGCGCGTGATGCGATGGCCTGCGAGCTGACGATGATTCACGGCGTGCCATCGGGATGCGATGAGCGCGAGTTTCTGCGCGAGCTGCAAAATGCGCTGCTGTGGATTAACTACCGTTTTTATCTCGCGCCGCTGTTCTGGTTTGTGGTCGGCGGCCCGTGGGGGCCGGTGATGCTGATGGGGTATTCTTTCCTGCGCGCGTGGCAGTCCTGGCTGGCGCGTTATCAGACGCCGCATCACCGTTTACAGTCTGGCATTGATGCCATTTTGCATATTGTGGACTGGCTTCCGGTGCGGCTGGTGGGTGTGGTTTACGCGCTGCTTGGCCATGGTGAGAAAGCGCTACCTGCGTGGTTTGCTTCGCTGGGCGATCGCCATACGTCGCAGTATCAGGTGCTGACGCAACTGGCGCAGTACTCACTGGCGCGCGAGCCGCACGTTGACCGTGTTGAGACACCAAAAGCGGCGGTATCAATGGCGAAGAAAACCTCGTTTGTGGTGGTGGTGATTATGGCGCTGCTGACCATTTATGGGACGCTGGTGTAAGCGTTTTGCCGGATGGTGCGGGTATTGCCGGATGCGCTGACGCTTATCCGGCCTACGGGGCTCGGGTGTGGCCTGATTGGCGTGTCTTGTAGGCCCGGTAAGCGCTAGCGCCACCGGGCACCGGCTCAAATCGTATCCGCTGGCGGCACGCCGAAATCCGGCATGCCATCTTCCTGCCAGCGCACCAGTTTCAACCGCGTATGGCGATTCGGGTCGTATAACGGGTCGCCTTCAATTTCCGTGTAATTCCTCGCGTGATACACCAGCACATCTTCCCCTTCCGGCGTTTGGGTAAAGCTGTTGTGCCCCGGCCCGTACTGGCGGTTTTCATCGCTGGTGGTGAACACCGGTTGCGATGATTTATGCCAGTTTCCCGGCTTTGTCATGTCGGCATTCAGATCAATCCACAGCAGGCCCATGCAGTAATTTTCATCGGTGGCGCTGGCGGAGTAGCTGATAAAGAGTTTATCGCCATGCACCAGTACCGCAGGCCCTTCATTGACCAGAAAGCCCCGGCACTCCCAGTCAAACTCTGGTTTGCTGAGCATCACCGGCTCGCCTTTTAGCGTCCACGGATTTTCCAGTTCCGCCAGATAGATATTGGAGTTCCCGGCAATATCTGGCGATTTTTGCGCCCACAGATACCACTGTTTTCCCTGATGATAAAACGTCGTGGCATCCAGACAGAAAGTATCGAACGGCGTTTTCACCTGGCCACGTTCAGTCCATTCTCCGCTGAGTGGATCCGCATCGTCGCAGGTCAGTGCATACATCCGGTGCTGGAACATACCGAGAGAGTCCAGCGCCTGCGTTGATGCGGCGGCGAAGTAAATCACCCATTGACCGTTTATGTGATGCAGTTCTGGCGCCCAGATAAGTTCGCACATCGGTCCGCTTGCGGGTTTACGCCAGACCACAACCGCATCCGCGCTGGGCAGCCCTTCAAGCGTGCTGGCGCGGCGGATCTCCAGCCGGTCATATTCCGGCACAGAGGCGATAAAGTAGTACTCTCCCTGATGATGCAAAATGAAGGGATCGGCGCGCTGTTCAATAAAGGGATTGGGCCAGTTTTTCATTATGCTTTCCTTACGTCTCCGGATGTTTTCAACTCATGATATTCGTTCAGTTCACGATAGTTCGTACGACGCTTTTCTAAATCGGACTGGATCTGCTTCATCAGTTCACGGTCCACCTTCAGCATCCGCACGATCCCGGCGGTAAGCAGATACCCGACGCCTGGAATGACAGTAAACAGCAGCATGATACCGTTGAGGGTGGTTTCGCTTTGCTGCTTCGCGCCCGCATCGTAGCCATACCAGGAGAGCAGGAAGCCCACCATTGCGCCTGCAATCGCCAGCCCGACCTTGAGGAAGAAGAGGTTGCCGGAGAAGCTAATCCCGGTGATACGTTTGCCGGTTTTCCACTCGCCGTAGTCATCGACGTCCGCCATCAGCGACCAGTGCAGCGGGGAGGGGATTTGATGCAGGATGTTGAGCAGGAAGTAGAGCACGACAATCATGACCGTCGCGCGCGGGTCGAAGAAATAGAAGGCGATAGAGATAATCGCCAGCGCGATGTTCGTCCAGAAGAAGACCTTGAGTTTACACCAGCGGTCGGTGAGGACCTTTGCCAGCATGCTGCCGAACATCATACCGACGACGCCGAGGCTGATAAACAGTGTGGCAAAATGCGTGCTCTGGCCCATCACCCAGGTGACGTAATACATGGTCGCCGCCATGCGGATAAAGCCCGGGCAGACGTTACACAGTGTGAGCAGCAGGATGCGCACCCACTGGTCATTTTTCCATACATCTTTCAGGTCTTGCTTCAGTTCATCGTTGGTTTGCACGGCGGGTTTAACGCGCTCACGTACGCTTGCGAAGCAGAACAGGAACATACACATACCGATAAACGCCAGCACGGTCATCGCCATTTGGTAGCCTTTGGCTTTATCGCCACCGCCAAACCAGTCGACCATGGGTAACAGGCTCAATGAGAGCAGCAAGGTGGCGATACCTACCAGAACGAAGCGATAAGATTGACAGGCGACGCGCTCTTTGGGGTCATTGGTGATGACGCTACCCAGGGAGCAATAGGGAATGTTGATGGCGGTGTAGGTAATCGACAGCAGGAAATAGGTGACAAACGCATAGATAACTTTGCTGCTGTAGGTCCAGTCCGGGGTGGTAAACATCAGTACGCTGAATAGCGCGTAAGGGAACGCTATCCACAGCAACCATGGACGAAATCGCCCATACTTACTGCGGGTACGGTCGGCCAGCGCGCCCATGATGGGATCGGTGACAGCGTCAATCACGCGAACCGAAAGCAGCAGCACGCCGACCAACGCCGGGGCGAGGCCAAAAATATCGGTATAAAAGTAGTTAACGAACAGCATGATAGCGCCGAAGATGATGTTGCATCCGGCGTCTCCCATGCCATAACCAATTTTCTCTCTGACTGATAACTTATTGTTATTCATTGCCGAAACTCCCTCTGACGGTATGGAGAGAATTATTGGCTGGCGGCCCGCGAAATGCGTTGCAGTATAACGGTGAGGATATGGACTAATTAGCTGAGCAGAGGAAAGTGTGAAGCGGGTAACAGAGTCGGCCCCTTCCAGAGGGAAGGGGCCAGAGGAGAGATTAATGCGCCTTCACAGCCGTTTTCGCACCCTTCTGTTTAAGCATGTAGCCAACACCCAGAATGCAGATCCACACCGGGATCAGATACACGGAGATCGCCATCCCCGGTGTCATCAGCATAATAACCAGCACCGCCGCCATAAACAGCAGGCAGACCCAGTTACCGAGCGGGTAGAGCAGCGCCGGGAAGCGCGGCGTAACGCCCTGTTGCTGTTTCGCTTTGCGGAATTTCATGTGCGCAAGGCTAATCATCGCCCAGTTGATCACCAGCGCAGAAACCACCAGCGCCATCAGCAGGCCGAACGCGGATTCTGGGGCCAGGTAGTTGATCAGCACGCACAGCGCGGTCACCACAGCGGAAACCAGAATCGTGTTGACCGGTACGCCACGTTTATCGACGGAGAGCAGCGCTTTGGGCGCATTTCCCTGCTGGGCCAGGCCGAACAACATGCGGCTGTTACAGTAGACGCAACTATTATAAACGGAGAGCGCTGCGGTCAGTACCACCACGTTCAGCGCGTTAGCCACCAGCGTATCGCCCAGTTCGTGGAAGATCAGAACAAACGGGCTGACATCAGCGGTGACGCGCGTCCACGGCAGCAGAGAAAGCAGAACGGCCAGCGAACCCACATAGAAAATCAGAATACGGTAAATCACCTGGTTGGTTGCTTTCGGAATGCTCTGCTCCGGGTTGTCGGCTTCTGCGGCGGTGATCCCCACAAGCTCTAGCCCGCCGAAAGAGAACATGATGATAGCCATCATCATCACCAGTCCTTGCATGCCGTGTGGCAGGAAGCCGCCCTGTTCCCACAGGTTGCGAACTGTCGCCTGCGGGCCGGCGTTACCACTGAACAGCAGCCAGCCGCCGAACAGGATCATGCCCACAACCGCGACCACTTTAATGATGGCGAACCAGAACTCCATTTCCCCAAACACTTTTACGTTGGTGAGGTTAATGGCGTTAATCAGAATAAAGAAGGCCGCTGCGGAAGCCCAGGTCGGAATTTCCGGGTACCAGAACTGGATGTATTTGCCGACAGCGGTGAGTTCCGCCATGGCAACCAGCACGTACAGCACCCAATAGTTCCAGCCTGATGCGAAGCCGGCGAAGCTGCCCCAGTATTTATAGGCGAAGTGGCTGAATGACCCGGCTACCGGCTCTTCCACGACCATTTCACCGAGCTGGCGCATGATCAGGAAGGCAATAAAGCCTGCAATGGCATAACCCAGAATAATGCCCGGACCGGCTGACTGGATAACGGAGGCACTGCCGAGAAACAGGCCGGTACCGATAGCTCCACCCAGCGCAATCAGCTGGATGTGGCGGTTTTTGAGGCCGCGCTTCAGCTGGTCGCTGTGCTGTTGACCTTCCATCATGAAACCTCGTGTGTGGTTGTTATTTGTACGTTTGTAATCAGGGGATTCCGTTCCCTGTATTTATATGTTTACGAAAGAGGGCGAATAAAAATGAGAGGAACTCTTTCGTCCTGGGAAGAATAGTGGTAAGCGCGCAGAAATGCACCTGCTTTATGAATGGTTGATGACGGATCGAATAAAAAGAAACCAGTTGTAAGTGTAGCAGTCAGCCCCAGAAGTGGGTAAGCATGTACATTTTGCCAGCAATAAATGCATAACTATTCATTAACTGGCAAAGTGAAACGCTTCAGTTTGCGTAATTTTCGTATATTTTTCGTTAATTGTACTTCTAACGTGGTAAAGACATTTTTTGTGCAAGGTTACAATTCTGAAACATCATTTCTGTAATGTTGTTAAAAAGTGCGTGGTTTACTGATTTCAATCAAAACCTGTATGGACAGAAGGTGAATACTTTGTTACTTTAGCGCTACGAACTTGAAATTGGTAAGACCAATTGACTCCGGGCTAATGGCAGGTACAGGGAACTATGGCCTACAGCAAAATCCGCCAACCAAAACTTTCTGATGTGATTGAGCAGCAGTTGGAGTTTTTGATTCTTGAGGGGACATTACGCCCCGGCGAAAAACTTCCACCTGAACGCGAACTGGCAAAACAGTTCGACGTATCCCGTCCCTCGCTGCGTGAGGCGATTCAACGTCTCGAAGCGAAAGGGTTACTGCTTCGTCGCCAGGGCGGCGGGACTTTTGTCCAAAGCAGCTTGTGGCAGAGCTTCAGCGATCCGCTGGTAGAACTTCTGTCCGACCACCCTGAATCCCAGTTTGATCTGCTTGAAACCCGTCACGCGCTTGAAGGTATCGCGGCGTATTACGCGGCACTGCGCAGCACTGATGAAGACCGCGAACGTATTCGCGAGCTGCATCAGGCCATCGAACGGGCTCAACAATCGGGCGACCTCGACGCAGAGTCGAGCGCCGTCGTCCAGTATCAAATCGCCGTGACCGAAGCCGCCCACAATGTGGTGTTGCTCCATTTGCTAAGGTGTATGGAGCCGATGTTGGCACAAAACGTTCGGCAGAACTTCGAGTTGCTGTATGCCCGTCGGGAGATGCTCCCGCAGGTGAGCAACCATCGCACCCGGATTTTCGAGGCGATTGTCGCCGGTGAACCGGAGCAGGCGCGTGAAGCGTCGCACCGTCACCTGGCCTTTATTGAAGAAATTTTGCTGGACAGGAGCCGTGAACAGAGCCGTCGTGAACGCTCGTTACGTCGCCTGCAACAGCGCAAGGATTGAGTTTTTTCTGGCAGCGGTTTTACCAGAAAGATGAGAAAAGCGCCTTAAGGCGCACGGCAACTAAACACAGAACCTGTCTTATTGTGTTTTCCCGTGAAAGCACAATGGGACAGGTTCCAGATAAATCAACGTACTAGATAGATAAGGAAAACCCCATGTCAGAACGTTTCCCAAATGACGTGGATCCGATCGAAACTCGCGACTGGTTACAGGCGATCGAATCGGTTATCCGTGAAGAAGGTGTTGAGCGCGCTCAGTATCTGATCGACCAGGTGCTGTCTGAAGCCCGTAAAGGCGGCGTTCAGGTAGCGGCTGGTGCAGGTGCTAGCGGTTATGTAAACACTATTGCCGTTGAAGACGAACCGGAATACCCGGGCGATCTGGATCTGGAACGTCGTATTCGCTCTGCTATCCGCTGGAACGCGATCATGACCGTTCTGCGTGCATCCAAGAAAGATCTGGAACTGGGCGGCCATATGGCATCCTTCCAGTCTTCCGCAACCTTCTACGAAGTGTGTTTCAACCACTTCTTCCGTGCTCGCAACGAGCAGGATGGCGGCGATCTGGTTTACTTCCAGGGCCACATCTCTCCGGGCGTTTACGCACGTGCATTCCTTGAAGGCCGTCTGACCGAAGAACAGATGAACAACTTCCGTCAGGAAGTTCACGGTAAAGGTCTTTCTTCTTACCCGCACCCGAAACTGATGCCGGAATTCTGGCAGTTCCCGACCGTATCAATGGGTCTGGGCCCAATCGGTGCTATCTACCAGGCTAAATTCCTGAAATATCTGGAACACCGTGGCCTGAAAGATACTTCTAAACAGACCGTTTACGCGTTCCTCGGCGACGGCGAGATGGACGAACCAGAATCCAAAGGTGCGATCACCATCGCCACCCGTGAAAAACTGGATAACCTGGTCTTCGTTATCAACTGTAACCTGCAGCGTCTTGATGGTCCGGTCACCGGTAACGGCAAGATCATTAACGAACTGGAAGGCATCTTCGGTGGTGCTGGCTGGAACGTTATCAAGGTTATCTGGGGGAGTCGTTGGGATGAGCTGCTGCGTAAAGACACCAGCGGTAAACTGATCCAACTGATGGAAGAAACCGTCGACGGCGATTACCAGACCTTCAAATCCAAAGATGGCGCTTACGTCCGTGAGCACTTCTTCGGTAAATATCCGGAAACCGCAGCCCTGGTTGCAGACTGGACTGATGAGCAGATCTGGGCACTGAACCGTGGTGGTCACGATCCGAAGAAAGTTTACGCTGCACTGAAAAAAGCGCAGGAAACCAAAGGCAAAGCGACTGTTATCCTGGCCCATACCATTAAAGGTTACGGCATGGGTGATACCGCTGAAGGTAAAAACATCGCTCACCAGGTTAAGAAAATGAACATGGACGGCGTGCGCTATATCCGCGACCGCTTCAATGTTCCTGTAACCGACGAGCAGGTGGAAAACCTCTCTTACCTGACCTTCCCGGAAGGTTCTCCGGAGCATACTTATCTGCACGCTCAGCGTCAGAAACTGCACGGTTATCTGCCGAGCCGCCAGACCCACTTCACTGAGAAGCTGGAAATGCCGACCCTGGAAGATTTCGCACCGCTGCTGGAAGAGCAGAATAAAGAGATCTCTACGACTATCGCTTTCGTTCGTGCCCTGAACGTGATGCTGAAGAACAAGTCAATCAAAGATCGTCTGGTTCCAATCATCGCCGATGAAGCGCGTACTTTCGGTATGGAAGGTCTGTTCCGTCAGATTGGTATCTACAGCCCGAACGGTCAGCAGTACACCCCGCAGGACCGTGAGCAGGTTGCTTACTACAAAGAAGACGAGAAAGGTCAGATTCTGCAGGAAGGCATCAACGAACTGGGTGCCGGCGCATCCTGGCTGGCTGCTGCGACCTCTTACAGCACCAACAATCTGCCGATGATCCCGTTCTACATCTACTACTCCATGTTCGGGTTCCAGCGTATCGGCGACCTGTGCTGGCAGGCAGGCGACCAGCAGGCACGTGGGTTCCTGATTGGTGGTACTTCTGGTCGTACGACCCTGAACGGCGAAGGTCTGCAGCACGAAGATGGTCACAGCCATATTCAGTCTCTGACTATCCCGAACTGTATCTCTTACGATCCGTCTTACGCGTACGAAGTTGCGGTCATCATGCATGATGGTCTGGAGCGTATGTACGGTGAGAAACAAGAGAACGTTTACTACTACATCACCACCCTGAACGAAAACTACCACATGCCGGCCATGCCGGAAGGTGCTGAGGAAGGTATCCGTAAAGGTATCTACAAACTCGAAACCATTGAAGGTAGCAAAGGTAAAGTTCAGCTGCTGGGCTCCGGCTCTATCCTGCGTCACGTCCGTGAAGCAGCACAGATCCTGGCGAAAGATTACGGCGTAGGTTCTGACGTTTATAGCGTAACGTCCTTCACTGAACTGGCGCGTGATGGTCAGGATTGTGAGCGCTGGAACATGCTGCACCCGATGGAAACCCCGCGCGTTCCGTACATCGCTCAGGTGATGAACGACGCTCCGGCAGTGGCTTCCACCGACTATATGAAACTGTTCGCCGAGCAGGTCCGTACTTATGTACCGGCTGATGACTACCGCGTACTGGGTACTGATGGCTTCGGTCGTTCCGACAGCCGTGAAAACCTGCGTCACCACTTCGAAGTTGATGCTTCCTACGTGGTTGTAGCGGCGCTGGGCGAACTGGCTAAACGTGGCGAAATCGATAAGAAAGTGGTTGCTGACGCAATTACCAAATTCAACATCGATGCAGAAAAAGTTAACCCGCGTCTGGCGTAAGAGGTAAAAGAATAATGGCTATCGAAATCAATGTACCGGATATCGGGTCTGATGAAGTTGAAATCACCGAGATCCTGGTCAAAGTTGGCGACAAAGTTGAAGCTGAACAGTCGCTGATCACCGTAGAAGGCGACAAAGCCTCTATGGAAGTTCCGTCTCCGCAGGCTGGCGTCGTAAAAGAGATTAAAGTCTCTGTCGGCGACAAAACCGAGACCGGCAAACTGATCATGATTTTCGATTCCGCCGACGGTGCAGCTGATGCTGCACCTGCCAAGGCAGAAGAGAAGAAAGAAGCGGCTCCGGCAGCAGCACCTGCTGCGGCAGCGGCGAAAGACGTTCACGTACCGGACATCGGCGGCGACGAAGTTGAAGTCACTGAGATCATGGTGAAAGTGGGCGACACCATCGCGGCTGAACAGTCTCTGATCACCGTAGAAGGCGACAAAGCCTCTATGGAAGTTCCGGCTCCGTTTGCGGGCGTGGTTAAAGAGATCAAAATCAACACCGGCGACAAAGTGTCTACCGGTTCTCTGATCATGGTCTTCGAAGTGGCGGGTGCTGCACCTGCTGCGGCTCCGGCAAAAGCGGAAGCTGCTCCGGCGGCGGCTGCTCCGGCAGCATCTGGCGCGAAAGACGTTAACGTTCCAGATATCGGCGGCGACGAAGTTGAAGTTACCGAAGTGATGGTGAAGGTTGGCGATAAAATCGAAGCCGAACAGTCTCTGATCACCGTAGAAGGCGACAAAGCCTCTATGGAAGTGCCGGCTCCGTTCGCGGGTACGGTAAAAGAGATCAAAATCAGCACCGGCGATAAAGTGAAAACCGGCTCCCTGATTATGGTCTTCGAAGTGGAAGGCGCTGCGCCTGCTGCGGCTCCGGCTGCTGCACCGGCTCAGGCAGCTGCCGCTCCGGCACCTGCGGCAGCTCCGGCTCCGGCCGCGAAAGCCGAAGGCAAGTCTGACTTCGCAGAAAATGACGCTTACGTCCACGCAACGCCGGTGATTCGTCGCCTGGCGCGCGAATTCGGCGTGAACCTGGCGAAAGTGAAAGGGACGGGTCGTAAAGGCCGTATCCTGCGCGAAGACGTTCAGGCTTACGTGAAAGACGCAGTGAAACGCGCTGAGTCTGCACCGGCTGCTGCCACTGGCGGCGGTATCCCGGGCATGCTGCCATGGCCGAAAGTGGACTTCAGCAAGTTTGGTGAAATCGAAGAAGTGGAACTGGGCCGCATCCAGAAAATCTCGGGCGCTAACCTGAGCCGTAACTGGGTGATGATTCCGCACGTTACGCACTTCGACAAAACCGATATCACCGATCTGGAAGCGTTCCGTAAGCAGCAGAATGCCGAAGCTGAGAAGCGCAAACTGGATGTGAAATTCACCCCGGTTGTGTTCATCATGAAAGCGGTTGCCGCGGCTCTGGAACAGATGCCTCGCTTCAACAGCTCTCTGTCCGAAGATGGCCAGAAACTGACGCTGAAGAAATACATCAACATTGGTGTGGCGGTAGATACCCCGAACGGCCTGGTGGTTCCGGTCTTTAAGGACGTGAACAAGAAGAGCATCACCGAGCTGTCTCGCGAACTGACCACCATCTCCAAAAAAGCGCGTGATGGTAAGCTGACGGCTGGCGAAATGCAGGGCGGTTGCTTCACTATCTCCAGCATCGGCGGCCTGGGTACGACCCACTTCGCACCGATTGTTAACGCGCCGGAAGTGGCTATCCTCGGTGTCTCCAAATCGGCGATGGAGCCGGTATGGAACGGGAAAGAGTTTGTACCGCGTCTGATGATGCCTATCTCTCTCTCCTTCGACCACCGCGTGATCGACGGTGCTGATGGTGCACGCTTTATCACCATCATCAACAACACACTGTCTGACATTCGTCGCCTGGTGATGTAATCGAAAAAGCCGGCCTGACGGCCGGCTTTTTTCTGATAATCTCTTCGTAGTTTTGGGGTTATTAGCAACAAAGGACAAAATCGTTTGCCGTTTGTTGTTTCAAAATTGTTAACAATTTTGTAATATAAACGCGGATAGAACGTCCCGGTGGATATGGGCGACAAGAGTACCCAGGACCGCCGGAAATAATTAAGAGGTCATGATGAGTACTGAAATTAAAACTCAGGTCGTGGTACTTGGGGCGGGCCCGGCAGGCTACTCTGCTGCTTTCCGTTGCGCGGATTTAGGTCTGGAGACCGTCATCGTAGAACGTTACAGCACCCTTGGTGGTGTTTGTCTGAACGTCGGCTGTATCCCTTCTAAAGCACTGCTGCACGTAGCAAAAGTTATCGAAGAAGCCAAAGCACTGGCTGACCACGGTATCGTCTTCGGCGAGCCGAAAACCGATATCGACAAGATTCGTACCTGGAAAGAAAAAGTTATCACCCAACTGACCGGCGGTCTGGCCGGTATGGCCAAAGGCCGTAAAGTGAAAGTGGTTAACGGTCTGGGTAAATTTACCGGGGCTAACACCCTGGAAGTTGAAGGCGAAAACGGCAAAACCGTGATTAACTTCGACAATGCGATCATCGCGGCGGGTTCCCGTCCGATCGAACTGCCGTTTATTCCTCATGAAGATCCGCGCGTGTGGGATTCCACCGATGCGCTGGAACTGAAAGAAGTACCGAAACGTCTGCTGGTTATGGGCGGCGGTATCATCGGTCTGGAAATGGGTACCGTATACCATGCGCTGGGTTCACAGATTGACGTGGTTGAAATGTTCGACCAGGTTATCCCGGCTGCCGACAAAGACGTGGTGAAAGTCTTCACCAAACGCATCAGCAAGAAATTCAATCTGATGCTGGAAACCAAAGTGACTGCCGTTGAAGCGAAAGAAGACGGTATCTACGTTTCCATGGAAGGCAAAAAAGCGCCTTCTGAAGCACAGCGTTACGATGCCGTGCTGGTGGCTATCGGCCGTGTACCGAACGGTAAAAACCTCGACGCAGGCAAAGCAGGCGTGGAAGTGGACGACCGTGGCTTCATCCGCGTTGACAAACAGCTGCGCACTAACGTGCCGCACATCTTCGCTATCGGCGATATCGTCGGTCAGCCGATGCTGGCACACAAAGGTGTTCACGAAGGTCACGTTGCCGCTGAAGTTATCGCCGGCAAGAAACACTACTTCGACCCGAAAGTTATCCCATCCATTGCCTACACTGAACCAGAAGTGGCATGGGTTGGCCTGACTGAGAAAGAAGCGAAAGAGAAAGGCATCAGCTACGAAACCGCCACCTTCCCGTGGGCTGCTTCTGGCCGTGCGATCGCTTCTGACTGCGCAGACGGTATGACCAAACTGATTTTCGACAAAGAATCTCACCGTGTTATCGGTGGTGCGATTGTCGGTACCAACGGCGGCGAGCTGCTGGGCGAAATCGGTCTGGCAATCGAAATGGGTTGTGACGCGGAAGACATCGCGCTGACCATCCATGCTCACCCGACGCTGCACGAATCTGTTGGCCTGGCCGCAGAAGTGTACGAAGGTAGCATCACCGACCTGCCAAACCCGAAAGCGAAGAAGAAATAAGTTTCTGCGCGACGATGCCTGATGGCGCTTCGCTTATCAGGCCTACGATTGGGTAGACCTGATAAGGCGTCAACTGCCATCCGGCAAATAAAAAGCGGCTAACCAGCCGCTTTTTTTACGCCTGTTACTCCTCCGGTTGCCACGGCGCTACCGCATCGAAGCGGGTTATTGCCGCGACTTTCTCCGCCGTTTCCTCTCCGAAGTCTGCCTGATAGACCCGATCATCCTGGCTGACCATAAAGCTCATCACGCCTGTTTCACCATACTCCACAGGCCAGGCTATCAGGGCAAAGCCGTCGGATTGGTTACTGGCGATAATGCGAAAACGGTAGCCGTGATAACCTTCACCCGGCGTCACCGGGCTGAACGCTGGCCCCAATGGGCTTGGCGCTTCGCCGGGCTGTATAGGCCAGTAAAGCCCATCCTGTTGGCCTTCGCTGCTGATAAGCTTGCTGGCGTAACGCTGTTTTCTCAGG
Organism: Pseudocitrobacter sp. 73; assembly: GCF_008369545.1. Classification (NCBI taxonomy): domain Bacteria; kingdom Pseudomonadati; phylum Pseudomonadota; class Gammaproteobacteria; order Enterobacterales; family Enterobacteriaceae; genus Pseudocitrobacter; species Pseudocitrobacter sp. 73. Next base: position 369,591 of record NZ_VTZO01000009.1, read on the forward strand.
TGGTAATCTTCCTGCGCATCAACGTAGGCGTGCATCGCCCCAATAGCCGAAAGTTCGTTGCGCCCGATGGTGCGGGTAATGATCTCATCCTGCGCCGCCTGCATATCAAAATGCCAGCCCGCCTCGGTTTTGACGATAGGCAAAGGGAGTTGCCAGCTATCTGAACCGACATTGATATGGGCAGTATCGCCTTGTTGATCGATACGGTGGCTGATTTTCCAGTCTCGTTCAAAGCGGGCGACCGCTTCCGGGTCAGCGCCTTCTGGGGGAAGAAATTGCCGCCAGTCATCGCCCAGCAGGGCGTTAAGCTGCGGTTCATTGCGGGTGATCACCGCGTCGGCAAAAGCTGTTGCGGCGTCGAGTGGGTTAGCAAACTGCTGCTGGGCAAAACTCACCAGGGGAAGCGAGAACAGCAGCGTGCTGAGAAGGATCTTTTTCATGGTGTGCGCTCTCATCGACGGTGAAACTCGCGGTGCTCAGAGGCCCGTTCGCGGACGGCTTCGCGGTTATTGTTACGCAATACGTTGCGGCTCTGCTGCCCGCGTTGCGCCTGCTGCTGCCAGGAAGGCCCACGGCTTTCGTTGCCGCTAAAGACATTTGCGTTTGATGAATTGACTCGCTGGCGAACATTTTCCTGGCGCTGTTGGCGCTGTTCCGGCGAGCGCTGCTGAACCTTCTCTTTGCGCTGCTCCGGCGTGCTGTTATTCAGCCGCTGCTGCATCTGCGATTTTGATGCTTCACGCTGGGCGGATGCGCGAGGTGTGTCGTAACCACGGTAGTTATCACGTTGGGCAATTTGCTGTAGCTGTTTTGAGGCGGCCTGACGCTGCGCATCTTTTGGCGTGGCGGCAATTGGCTGTGACGGCGTTTTAATGCCGCCCTGCGACAGTTTGTCCATTGCCGCCTGGCGTTGGCTGTCGCGGGTGACTGGCGTCTGGGTTGCGCTCAGGCCACCCGCTACGTTGGTCTGGTGGAACTGATTTGCAATGGTGTTATTGGGATACGGCACTTGATTGCGGTATGCCGGGTTGTGCTGCCAGCGTGCGTTTTCGCCGCGCAGGTTCTGTCCGGTGATATGGTTAAAGTTATCGACATTAATATTGATGTTGTTATCGCCGTTGTGGCTGTAGCCCCCGCCGCCGTGGTAATCATCATTATCATGGTGATGATGATCGTCATCATCGTCCCAGTCGATATTGCTGAACAGTGCGTAAGTGGTGGCGACACCCAAACTGTAGCCAAAGCCTTTCACCAGGCTGCTGGTAAACTCCTCGCCGGGTGACGGCGGAATATAAACCGGCGGATAGGCGGGTGTCGGCCAGGTGCCGTACACCGTTGAGGGGTTGTAGCTCGGTACGTACACTACCTGCGGGTCGGCGGGTTCGATTTTAATCACCGTCGATGGCGCCGGGGCGGCTTTTACGGTGGTCGTTTGCGTGGTCGACGATGAGGTAGCGGCTGCCGGGGCAACCGCCGTTTTCGGCACGCTGGTGACGGTTTGTTGCGGCGTCGATTTCAGTGAGCCGGTTTGCTGTGCCAGCGCACGCAGTTGCTGCACTGCGTTCATGACATCCTGCGGCTGCGCCAGGAAAGCATTACCCAGATTTTCAACCCACACCGGGTCCTGGCCCATCATATTCATCAGCGACGGAAAGGCGACCAGCGATTTCACGCTGGCATCCCACGGTTGGTCAGACACGCCCTGAATGGCGGCATCACCTTGCAAGGAGGGATGATCCTTCGACCACTGCACCGCCTGAACCACGTTCGCCGGGTAGGTGGAGGCCATCAAAACCTGTGACAACAGTGCATCAGGGTAGAGCGCAATCGGCGCGACCCACTGGTTAATTTGCGCCGGAGTATAGTTGGTTTTCACCTCAGGTGTTACGGCGGGAGCAGGAGCAGGTGTTGCAACGGCGGCGACGGGCGCAGGCGCAGGTACTTCTGGCGTACGGCTTTTGATGTACAGCGTACCGGCAGCGGCAAGCAATCCCGCGCTGCATATCAGTGCGAGCACATGAGGCTTAAAGGGCAGGTTCATATTCATACTCCCGATTTCGGAGGAAATCGTCAGGTCGAAGCGCCTGCATTCGGCAGGTACGATGAAGCGTGAGTATAAAGAGACGATAGTTTAATTTTTGACTAATCTTGGGATAAATTGCACAGATGAATAATCAAGGCAGGGAATTATGTGAGCAAACATTGCAGCTAAAAATTCCCCGTTTAAGGGAAGGGTACTGTTTATAGACCATCCTTAACGATTCAGCCAATATTTTATGTTGCTTTTTTGTAAACAGATTAACACCTCTCTAAAATCCTGCTATTCTGCCCATTGCGGTATCCGGCGTACCCCCTACAAACTGCTGTCTCACAGGAGCGTGAAGAAGAGCCGACCGCATATGACAATGAGAGCGAGGAGATACCGTCGTGCTAAAAGAATACCGTGAGCACGTAGCTGAGCGTGCCGCCGAAGGGATTGTTGCCAAACCCTTAGATGCAACCCAGATGGCCGCACTGGTTGAGCTGCTGAAGAACCCGCCTGCTGGCGAAGAAGAATTCCTGTTAGACCTGTTGATTAATCGTGTACCGCCGGGCGTTGATGAAGCTGCTTACGTCAAAGCCGGATTCCTTGCTGCTGTCGCCAAAGGCGAAGCGACTTCCCCGCTGATCACTCCTGAAAAAGCCATTGAACTGCTGGGCACCATGCAGGGCGGCTACAACATTCATCCGCTGATCGACGCGCTGGACGATGCGAAACTGGCACCGATTGCTGCCAAAGCGCTCTCCCATACCCTGCTGATGTTCGACAACTTCTACGATGTAGAAGAAAAAGCGAAAGCGGGCAATGCTTACGCGAAGCAGGTGATCCAGTCCTGGGCTGACGCTGAATGGTTCCTGAGCCGTCCGCCGCTGGCTGAAAAAATTACCGTTACCGTCTTCAAAGTGACCGGCGAAACCAACACCGATGACCTCTCTCCGGCACCGGATGCGTGGTCGCGCCCGGATATCCCGCTGCACGCGCTGGCGATGCTGAAAAACGCCCGAGAAGGGATCGAACCCGATCAACCGGGCGTCGTTGGCCCGATTAAACAGATCGAAGCGCTGCAACAGAAAGGTTACCCGCTGGCTTACGTGGGTGATGTTGTCGGTACCGGCTCTTCGCGTAAATCGGCGACCAACTCCGTGCTGTGGTTCATGGGCGATGATATCCCGCATGTGCCGAACAAGCGTGGCGGCGGCCTGTGCCTGGGCGGCAAAATTGCGCCTATCTTCTTCAACACCATGGAAGATGCGGGTGCACTGCCAATTGAAGTGGACGTTAACGACCTGAACATGGGCGACGTGATTGACGTTTACCCGTTCAAAGGCGAAGTACGTAACCACGAAACCGGCGACCTGCTGGCAAGCTTTGAACTGAAAACTGACGTGCTGATTGATGAAGTGCGTGCCGGTGGTCGTATCCCGCTGATTATCGGTCGCGGCCTGACCACCAAAGCGCGTGAATCACTTGGTCTGCCGCACAGCGATGTGTTCCGTCAGGCAAAAGACGTGGCGGAAAGCGACCGTGGCTACTCGCTGGCGCAGAAAATGGTTGGTCGCGCCTGTGGCGTGAAAGGCATTCGTCCGGGCGCGTACTGCGAACCGAAGATGACTTCTGTCGGTTCTCAGGACACCACCGGCCCAATGACCCGTGATGAACTGAAAGACCTGGCGTGCCTGGGCTTCTCTTCTGACCTGGTAATGCAGTCCTTCTGTCACACCGCGGCGTATCCGAAGCCGGTTGACGTCACCACGCACCACACTCTGCCAGATTTCATCATGAACCGTGGCGGCGTGTCGCTGCGTCCGGGCGATGGCGTAATCCACTCCTGGCTGAACCGTATGCTGCTGCCGGATACTGTGGGTACCGGTGGTGACTCCCACACCCGTTTCCCGATTGGTATCTCCTTCCCGGCGGGCTCCGGTCTGGTGGCGTTTGCTGCCGCAACCGGCGTGATGCCGCTGGATATGCCGGAATCCGTTCTGGTGCGCTTCAAAGGCAAGATGCAGCCGGGCATTACTCTGCGCGACCTGGTACACGCGATTCCGCTGTACGCTATCAAACAAGGTCTGCTGACCGTTGAGAAGAAAGGGAAGAAAAACATCTTCTCTGGCCGCATCCTCGAAATCGAAGGTCTGCCGGATCTGAAAGTCGAGCAGGCGTTCGAACTGACCGATGCGTCCGCAGAACGTTCTGCTGCCGGTTGTACCATTAAGCTGAACAAAGAGCCGATTGTAGAGTATCTGAGCTCCAACATCGTTCTGCTGAAGTGGATGATTGCCGAAGGCTATGGCGACCGTCGTACGCTGGAACGTCGTGTGCAGGGCATGGAAAAATGGCTGGCGAACCCTGAGCTGCTGGAAGGTGATGCAGATGCAGAGTATGCAGCGGTGATCGACATCGATCTGGCCGATATCAAAGAGCCGATTCTGTGCGCGCCGAACGATCCGGATGATGCGCGTCTGCTCTCTGACGTTCAGGGCGAGAAGATCGACGAAGTGTTCATCGGTTCCTGCATGACTAACATCGGTCACTTCCGTGCCGCGGGTAAACTGCTGGATGCGCACAAAGGCCAGTTGCCGACGCGCCTGTGGGTGGCGCCGCCAACCCGTATGGATGCCGCGCAACTGACGGAAGAGGGCTACTACAGCGTCTTCGGTAAGAGCGGTGCGCGTATTGAGATCCCGGGCTGTTCACTGTGTATGGGTAACCAGGCGCGTGTGGCAGACGGCGCGACGGTGGTCTCCACCTCGACCCGTAACTTCCCGAACCGTCTGGGTACCGGCGCGAACGTCTTCCTGGCTTCTGCGGAACTGGCCGCCGTTGCGGCGCTGATTGGCAAACTGCCAACGCCGGACGAGTATCAAACCTACGTGACACAGGTGGATAAAACCGCTGTCGATACTTACCGTTATCTGAACTTCGACCAGCTTTCTCAGTACACCGAGAAAGCGGATGGCGTGATTTTCCAGACTGCGGTTTAAGGTTTTAGCCTGCGGTGAAAAGCCACTTCTTTGGAAGTGGTTTTTTTTTGCCTGATGGCGGCTGCGCCTTATCTGGCCTGCGGGGACTTTTTTGTAGGCCGGATAAGCGTAGCGCCATCCGGCACCGATATGCTCAGAAGTTGACCCATCGCCTCTCTTTTCCTCACAGAGAGGCACTTTATTTCTATTCCTTCAACCCGCTCCGCTTTTATTCTTCCTGTCGACTGCGATAATTACAGCATGGGTACAATGCAGCGCTGACGCATTGCCTTTGTTGAGGAAGATGATTATGGATTACGAATTTCTGCGCGATGTTACCGGAGGGGTAAAGGTGCGTATGTCGATGGGCCACGAAGTGGTCGGTCACTGGTTTAACGAAGAAGTAAAAGAGAATCTGGCGCTGTTGGATGAAGTCGAAGAGGCGGCTCGCGCGGTAAAGGGCAGCGAGCGCTCCTGGCAGCGAGCGGGCCACGAATACACGCTGTGGCTGGATGGCGAAGAGGTGATGATCCGCGCAAACCAGCTTGAGTTCACCGGCGATGAAATGGAAGAGGGGATGAACTACTACGATGAAGAGAGTTTATCCCTGTGCGGCGTCGAAGATTTTTTACAGGTGGTCGCGGCGTATCGCGATTTTCTGAAACAGAGGTAAGCATCGGGCGACTTCATCGCAGAAATGACCATTCTTGCCGATGAAGTCGTTGCTTTCTCGCAGAGGAAAACCCTTAACGGTGTGGCATCATAGCATCAGGACAAATGACTTCAGGGTATTGAATGTGAAAGCGGTAACGCTCTACGACGTGGCAACTCATGCTGGTGTTTCCTATCAAACGGTCTCCAGAGTGGTGAATCAGGCCGAACATGTTTCCGCAAAAACGCGGGCGAAAGTTGAAGCCGCCATGAAGGAGCTGAACTACATTCCTAACCATGCCGCACAGCAACTTGCGGGTAAACAGTCCCCGCTGATTGGGGTCGCAACGATTAATCTGGCGCTGCATGCGCCGTCGCAGATTGTTGCGGCGATAAAATCACGCGCCGATCAGTCTGGCGCGAGTGTGGTGATCGCGATGGTGGAGTCTGGCGGTGCGGAGGCCTGTGAAAAGGCCGTGCATAACCTGCTGGCCCGGCGCGTAACCGGCATTATTATCAATGTTCCACTTGAGAACGACGATGCGCTGAAAGTCGCTCGTGCGGCCGGAAATGTGCCGGTGCTTTTTCTGGACGTCTCAGAACACACGCCAGTTAACAGTGTTGTATTTTCACATGATGAGGGTGCGCGTCTGGGTGTGGAGCATCTAGTGGAGCATGGTCATCAACGTATTGCTTTATTCTCTGGCCCCACCTCGACCTCTGTTTCCGCGCGTCTGCGGCTGGCAAGCTGGCATGCGCATCTTGAACGTCATCATTTACAACCTGTTACCGTACTTGAGGGTGACTGGAGCGCATTATCGGGTTTTCAACAGACGCAGCAGATGCTGTTCAATGGCGTGATTCCTACGGCAATGTTAGTTGCCAACGATCAAATGGCGCTGGGCGTCATGCGAGCCATCACGGAACATGGTCTGCGCGTGGGCTCGGATATCTCGGTCATTGGTTATGATGATACTGAGGACAGTTCTTGCTACATTCCGCCCTTAACAACTATTCGCCAGGATTTTCCTGTGCTCGGGCGTGGAAGTGTCGATCGGCTTTTAAATATGTCCACCGATCAAAGCGTGTCAGGCAACCAGCTGTTGCCGGTTTCCCTCATCCAGCGCAAAACCGTACGCAGGCCCAACACTGAGGCCATTTCGGGGGAAATGCTGGCTGAGTCGTTAATGCGGTTGGCAAGGCAGGTTTCGCGTTTATAGCTCATCGCACTTCCTCCTCCGCTGGCCCAAATTTTATTTGAGCCAGCTCACTAATTTCTACGTGCCTCCTTACGTAATGGATAAATTCGCGATATATGTACAAAAAAATTGTGAGCGAATAACATCAAACGTAAAGGATAACCCAATGACTTCAGAACAGGATTCACTGGCGGCCGTGCTGGCACGGCGGGACTGGGAGGCGCCAGGTGTGACACAGCGTAATAGAATGGCGGCGCACCCGCCTTTCAGCAGCTGGCGTTGTGTCGAGGATGCGCAAAAAAACGAAAACTCGGATCGTCTGGTAAGCCTTAATGGCGACTGGCAATTCCACTGGTTCCCTTCACCCGAATCGGTACCGGAAAGCTGGTTGCACGCAGAATTGCCCGATGCCGATACTGTTCCGGTGCCGTCAAACTGGCAAATGCTGGGCTATGACGCGCCTATCTACACCAATGTCACTTATCCGATCCCGGTCAACCCACCTTATGTTCCTGTTGAAAATGCCACTGGATGTTACTCGCTCACATTTAGTGTGGATGATAAATGGTTATCCGAGGGGCAGACGCGGATTATTTTTGACGGTGTGAATTCTGCATTTCATTTGTGGTGCAATGGGCGCTGGGTCGGTTATGGCCAGGACAGCCGGTTACCGTCTGATTTTGACCTAACAGCCTATTTGCATGCGGGTGAAAATAGGCTGGCAGTTCTCGTGCTGCGCTGGAGCGACGGCACCTATCTTGAAGATCAGGATATGTGGCGAATGAGTGGTATTTTCCGCGACGTCTCGTTATTACACAAACCGTCGGTACAAATTGCGGATTTCCGCCTCAATACCCATCTTAATAGCGAATATAATCACGCTCGCCTCGATGCGGAGGTTCGCATTGGCGGTAACGTCCAGCATGATGTGCAGATTGAACTGCATTTATGGAAAGGACTATCGCTTATCGGGCGGGTCAGCGCACGGCCTGGCAGCGCCCCCGTTGATGAGCGCGGCAGCTATGCTGAACGTGCCACGCTGTGTTTGCCGGTCGAACATCCTGCTTTATGGAGCGCGGAAACGCCTGAACTGTATCGGGCCGTGATTCAGCTACGCACTGCCGATGGCGAACTCATCGAAGCGGAAGCCTGCGATGTAGGTTTTCGCGACATTCGTATTGAAAAGGGGTTGTTGCAGCTTAATGGCAAGCCGCTGCTGATTCGCGGTACCAACCGCCATGAACATCATCCTCTGAACGGGCAGGTGATGGATCGGGAAACGATGATCCAGGATATTTTGTTGATGAAGCAAAATAACTTTAACGCCGTGCGCTGTTCACACTATCCCAATCATCCATTGTGGTACACCTTGTGTGACCAGTATGGTTTGTATGTGGTGGATGAAGCTAACATCGAAACCCACGGTATGGTGCCGATGAATCGGTTAACGGATGACCCGGACTGGTTGCCCGCGATGAGCCAACGTGTAACACGTATGGTTCAGCGCGATCGTAACCATCCCTGCATTATCATCTGGTCATTGGGTAATGAGTCCGGACATGGTGTGAATCATGATGCGCTCTACCGTTGGCTGAAGTCGGAAGATCCCACCCGACCGGTTCAGTATGAAGGCGGCGGCGCGGATACGGCGGCGACGGATATTATTTGCCCGATGTACAGCCGTGTCGATCAGGACCAAGCTTTCGAGGTTGCGCCTAAGTGGTCTATCAAAAAATGGCTTTCTTTGCCCGGTGAGCAGCGTCCACTTATCCTCTGTGAGTATGCGCACGCGATGGGCAATAGCTTTGGCGGCTTTGCTAAATACTGGCAGGCCTTTCGCCAGTATCCGCGCCTGCAGGGAGGATTTGTTTGGGACTGGGTGGATCAGTCATTAATTAAATATGACGAAGACGGCAAGCCGTGGTCCGCCTATGGCGGCGATTTTGGCGATACGCCGAACGATCGTCAGTTCTGTATGAATGGGTTGGTTTTTGCCGATCGCACGCCTCACCCGGCCCTTTATGAAGCAAAACAGGCGCAACAGTTTTTCCAGTTCCGCCTGTTGCCCGGTGATAAGCGCAGCATCGAAGTGTCGAGTGAATATCTGTTTCGCCACAGCGACAATGAAATTCTCCACTGGACGTTGATGCGCGAGGGCAATGAACTCGCTCAGGGAGAGGCCGTGCTGGATATCGCACCGCAGGGGCGTCAGGTCATTACGCTGCCAGAAGTAGCGATACCCCAGGCACCAGGGCAGTTATGGCTGACAGTACGTGTGGAACAACCGCGGGCCACGGCATGGTCTGAGCCAGGGCATATCAGTGCGTGGCAGCAGTGGGCGCTGGAAGAGACACTGTCGGCAAACCGTCCTCCACTCGCCGATGAAGTGCCTGTGCTTATGGCCAGTCAGAGTGAATTTGTGGTGGCCGTAGCGGGTAAGCGGTGGCAATTCTGCCGCCAGCAGGGCTGGCTGACGCAGTTATGGCAGGGAGATGAAGCACAGCTTCTCTCTCCGCTTACCGATCAGTTTACGCGCGCGCCGCTCGATAATGATATCGGGGTCAGTGAAGCGACCCGGATTGATCCCAATGCATGGGTGGAGCGCTGGAAAAAGGCCGGCCATTACTGTGCACAGCCGGTGCTGTTAACCTGTCAGGCAGACACTCTTTCAGATGCCGTCCAGATAACCACGGCTCACGCCTGGCAATATCAGGGGGCCACACTGTTTACCAGCCGCAAAACGTATCGGATTGATGGCCACGGTAGAATGCAGATGGATATCTTAGTCGACATTGCCAGTGGGACACCGTATCCCGCACGCATTGGCCTGACATGCCAGCTTTCGCAGGTTGCCGAAACCGTGAAATGGCTTGGACTGGGGCCGCATGAAAACTATCCGGATCGCTTAAGCAGTGCCTGTTTCGATAGCTGGGAACTTCCACTTGATGCAATGCATACACCGTATGTATTCCCTGGTGAAAACGGCCTGCGCTGTGGAACCCGCCGCTTGCGTTATGGCACACATCAGTGGTGTGGCGACTTCCAGTTTAATATTGGTCGCTATAGTCAGCAGCAATTGATGGAAACAACTCATCGCCATTTGTTGCAGGCGGAACCCGGAACCTGGCTTAATCTTGATGGCTACCATATGGGGGTTGGGGGTGATGACTCCTGGAGTCCTTCCGTATCGCCAGAATTTCAGCTAAGCGCGCGTCATTATTATTATCAGATTAGTTGGGAATAATAATATACAGATTCATTCAGGTTTAAGAATGAAATAAATGTGAGGCAGGTGTGAACCTGCCCACCGTCACGCAAGGAAATCTATATGTATTACCTGAAGAATACAAATTTCTGGATGTTTGGCTTTTTCTTCTAATGCGGGAGCACCTGCGATTGAAGCCTATATTGAAAAAGTGAGCAGACGCAGCCATTTCGAGTTTGGTCGGGCAAGGATGTTTGGCTGTGTGGGGTGGGCGCTTTGTGCGTCGATTGTTGGTGTCATGTTTACAATCAATAATGAGTTTGTTTTCTGGCTAGGGTCGGGGTGTGCAATTGTACTCGCGGTATTACTCTATTTCTCTCGTACGGATGCTTCGGCTTCAGCAACGGTCGCCGAGGCTGTAGGCGCAAACGCCTCAGCCTTTAGTCTAAAACTGGCTCTCGAGTTATTTAAACAGCCAAAGCTGTGGTTTCTATCGCTGTATGCAGTCGGTGTATCTTGCACCTATGATGTGTTCGACCAGCAGTTCGCTAATTTCTTCACCTCATTTTTCGCCACCGGAGAAGAGGGCACACGCGTCTTCGGCTATGTCACAACAATGGGAGAGTTGCTCAACGCCTGTATTATGTTCTTCGCTCCGCTAATCGTAAACCGAATTGGGGGAAAGAATGCTTTGCTGGTGGCGGGAATGATCATGTCAGTTCGTATTATCGGTTCCTCTTTCGCGACCACTGCGGTAGAAGTTGTTATCCTTAAAACACTGCATATGTTTGAAATTCCTTTCCTGATTGTTGGGTGCTTTAAATATATAACAAACCAGTTTGAAGTGCGTTTTTCTGCCACTATTTACCTGGTTTGCTTCTGCTTTTTCAAACAGTTGGCGATGATATTTATGTCGGTGCTGGCAGGAAATATGTACGAAAAAATAGGTTTCCAGGGAGCTTATATAGTTTTAGGGCTGATTGCTCTGGTCTTTACGCTCATCTCAGCTGTAACGTTAAGCGGTACCGGGCCATAAAGCATGTTGCGATCTTCGCAGACGAAAAGTATTAGTTGATACGCAGGAGGCGGAAATGACATTATCAATGAGACAGTGAATCAAACTACATCGCGCGATAAAGAGTATTACTATCACGACTTAAAAGTTAACGCCTGAAACCGTTTTAATCGTTATAACAGAATCGGGGCAAGTTGCCCCGATCCACCGTTACACTGTCGGTATATTGCGGGCGTAATAAATCTCGCGCATTTCTTTCCATAACGCTGCGGTAATCTCTTTGCGCTCGCTCTCCGTTAAATCTTCCGGTTTGGTGTGGAACATGTAGTGTTTCAGGTCGAACTCTTTGAGCATCATCTTGGTGTGGAAGATGTTCTCCTGATACACATTCACATCCACCATGTCATACAGCGACTTCATGTCATCTGACATAAAGTTCTGAATCGAGTTAATTTCATGATCGATAAAATGCTTCATGCCGTTGATATCACGGGTAAAACCACGCACGCGATAGTCAATGGTGACGATATCGGATTCAAGCTGGTGGATAAGGTAGTTCAGCGCATTGAGCGGCGAAATCACGCCACAGGTCGACACTTCGATATCTGCGCGGAATGTACACAGACCGCTTTCGGGATGGCTTTCCGGATAGGTGTGTACGCAAATGTGGCTTTTATCGAGATGCGCCACCACCGCATCTGGCAACGGGCCGGGATGTTCGGTTTTATCAATCAGTTTTGGGTCGACGGGTTCTTCACTCACCAGAATGGTGACGCTCGCGCCCTGCGGTTCGTAATCCTGACGGGCGATGTTGAGAATATTCGCGCCGATGATGGAACAAGTTTCTGACAGGATTTCGGTCAGACGATTGGCGTTGTAGAGTTCATCAATATAGGCGATGTAGCCATCACGCTCTTCTGCGGTTTTTGCGTAACAAATATCGTAAATGCAAAAACTCAGGCTTTTGGTCAGGTTGTTAAAGCCGTGCAGCTTCAGTTTTTTCAATTTTTCTCACCCCCTTAGCGTCACTGTGCAGACAGTGCGTCGTGTAGATATTGCGGCAGCGCGAACGCCGCGGTGTGAATAGCCGGGTTGTAGTAGCGACACGCAAGCTTCGCGGTGTGGAAGCGCGCCTGGATAATCTCTGTTGAGAGATGACGCAATGCCGGGTTATCGGTCGCCCAGGCGAAGGTCATAATGCCACCATAATAGGTGGGAATTGCCGCCTGATAGAAACTGACATCATCAAAGTAGTGGCTCAGTTTGCGATGGCTATCAAGCGCTTCGTCCTGCTGGAGGAAGCAAACGCCGTTTTGTGCGACGAAGACACCGCCGGGGTTCAGGCAGCGTTTGCAGCCTTCGTAGAATGCCGAGGTGAACAGGCTTTCGCCGGGGCCAATGGGGTCGGTACAGTCGGAGATGATGACATCGAAAGTCTGCGACGTTTGGTTGACGAAATTCACGCCATCATCAATCACCAGCGTAAAGCGCGGATCGTCGTAGGCGCCTGCACTATGATTCGGGAGATACTGGCGACAGAACGAAACCACGCCGGCGTCAATTTCCACCATGGTAATGGTTTCAACGTTTTTATGACGGCTGACTTCACGCAGCATCGCGCCATCGCCGCCGCCAATAATGAGCACATGTTTCGCCTGGCCGTGGGCCAGCAGGGGAACGTGAGTCATCATTTCGTGATAAATAAATTCATCGCGCTCAGTGGTTTGCACCACGCCATCCAGCGCCATCACGCGGCCAAACGCGGCATTCTCGAAAATGATCAAATCCTGATGATCGGTTTTCTCATGATAAAGCACGTTATCCACGGCAAAATACTGACCAAACTGGTCATGCAGTGTTTCATGCCATAGTGTGTTATCGGTCATCGCTTGAACCCTCCATTGTTAACACCTTTGAAACAGGCGCAACATCATAGCTAACAATGACCGTGGGCGCACGGTCGTTTTTTCAGCAAGGAGGGAAGGGGATGTTACTTCACGTAGGCGAGCAGGCTCAGGGAGTCGCGAGCCAGCGATTTGCATTTTTTCGCGGTTGGGATGCCAATACCGCTGAGATCGCGATAGCTGTCTTCGCCAAGCGATTTCATGTCGAAGGTATCGTAGTTGCTGAGATCCCACTGATTTTGCTGGGCAAAGAAAACGAGGGCACGACGAATCTGGCCATTCGGTAGATTTTGGTAACCACAGTCGTTTTTCAGGAACACAAACACCGCAGTGAGATCGGCCATGTCTTCTGCTTCAGACTCGCTTAATGCATAGCTGTGGCTGGACGTGGCTAACAGACATCCAAGCAGCATTGTACGGAAAAACGTCTTCATTTCTTCTACCTTACCTCGTCGAGATTCAACGTTAGCACACTTCCAGACGGGACGCAGAGCCTTTTTCGACGCTTCTTACTTGACCTTGCCGCAAGGGTAGGGTTTAAGCTCAAATATTCACCCGCAGCCAGCAAAAGGATGTAATGATGCACCGTCGTGAATTTCTGAAATTGAGCGCCGCCGTCAGCGTGGCGAGCGCCTTACCGCTCTGGAGTCGCGCGGTTTTCGCCGCTGAACGCCCCGCACTTCCCATTCCCGCTTTGCTTGCCGCCGATGCGCGCAGCCAGGTGACACTTACCGTACAGGCCGGGAAAACGCAATTTGGCGCTAAAACTGCCACGACCTGGGGTTATAACGGTAACTTACTGGGCCCGGCACTCCAGTTGATGAAGGGGAAACCCATCACCGTCAATATTCATAACCAACTGGCGGAAGAGACCACCGTTCACTGGCACGGCCTTGAAGTACCCGGCGAGGTAGACGGCGGCCCTCAGGGCATCATTAAACCCGGGGGAAAACGTACGGTCACCTTTACCCCCGATCAGCGAGCGGCAACCTGCTGGTTCCATCCACATCAACATGGCAAAACGGGGCATCAGGTGGCGATGGGGCTGGCGGGGCTGGTCCTCATTGAAGATAACGATATTCGCCGCCTGATGTTGCCTAAGCAGTGGGGCATTGATGATGTGCCGGTCATTATTCAGGATAAAAAATTCAGCGCCGACGGTGAAATTGATTACCAGCTCGACGTGATGACGGCCGCCGTCGGTTGGTTTGGCGATACGCTGCTGACCAATGGTGCCATCTATCCGCAGCACGCTGCACCGCGCGGCTGGCTGCGTTTGCGCTTACTTAACGGCTGTAACGCGCGTTCATTGACCATCGCCGCCAGCGACAATCGCCCGTTGTATGTGGTGGCAAGCGACGGAGGCTTGCTGGCAGAACCTGTCAAAGTGACGGAATTGCCGATGCTGATGGGCGAACGTTTCGAAGTGCTGGTCGAAACCCGCGACGGTAAGCCGTTTGATATCGTCACGCTCCCGGTCAATCAGATGGGCATGACGGTTGCGCCCTTCGACAAAGCGCATCCGGTACTGCGTGTCCAACCGGTCACTGTCAACGCATCGGGTGAATTGCCGGATGTGCTGTCATCACTGCCTGCTCTGCCATCATTAGACGGCCTGACCGAACGCCGGCTCCAGCTTTCTATGGACCCGATGCTCGATATGATGGGCATGCAGGCGCTGATGAAAAAGTATGGCGCCGGCGCGATGGGCAACATGCAGCACGGCGAGATGATGGGCCACGGCAATATGGGGCATGGCAACATGGGCCATATGAATCATGGCGGTGGGGGTTTTGACTTCCACAACGCTAACCGTATTAACGGCAAAGCATTCGACATGAACACGCCGATGTTTGCCGCCAGCAAAGGGCAGTATGAGCGCTGGTCAATCTCCGGCAAGGGCGACATGATGTTGCACCCGTTCCATATCCACGGTACACAGTTCCGGATTTTATCTGAAAATGGCAAGCCGCCTGCGGCCCATCGCACAGGATGGAAAGACACGGTTCGTGTGGAAGGCGATGTCAGTGAGGTGTTAGTGAAGTTCGACCACGATGCGCCGAAAGAGCACGCCTATATGGCGCACTGTCATCTGCTGGAGCATGAAGATACGGGGATGATGTTAGGGTTTACCGTATAAGAAAAGCCCTCTCCCAAAGGGAGAGGGAACCGATTGTGCCCTGGTTTTCTCCCTCTCCCTATGGGAGAGGGCCGGGGTGAGGGGCGGCAAATTACTTCACATCATCCGGTAACGCATACGCGACAATATAGTCGCCCATCTTCGTACCAAATGAACCATGACCGCCCGCCGAGATGACAACATACTGCTTGCCATTCGCTTCATAGGTCATCGGCGTCGCCTGACCGCCAGCCGGTAAACGGCCCTGCCACAGTTTTTCACCGTTGCTCATGTTGTACGCGCGCAGATAGTTATCGGCGGTTGCCGCGATGAACAGAACGTTACCTGCTGTGGAGATAGGCCCGCCCAACATCGGCATACCCATGTTAAACGGTACCGGAACCGGCATTGGGAACGGCATACTGTCCTGCGGAGTACCGATACGTTTTTTCCATACCACTTCATTGGTTTTCAGATCCAGCGCGGAGATGTAACCCCAGGCGGGCTGTTTGCACGGCAAACCAAACGGTGACAGGAACGGGTTCAGGGTAACGCCGAACGGTACGCCATACTGCGGCTGAATTCCGGCTTCGGTACCGCTGCCTTTCGCGTCTTTCGGCGGCTCCATTGGGTTGCCTGGTCCACGCGGGATCAGTTTAGAGACAAACGGCAGCGCCATCGGGTTAGCAATCGCCACCTGACGGTTCGGGTCAACGGAGATACCGCCCCACTCGAACATCCCCAGGTTACCCGGGAACACCAGCGTGCCCTGTTCAGACGGCGGGGTGAAAATGCCTTCATAACGCATCTGGTGGAACATCACGCGGCACACCAGTTGGTCGAACATGGTAGCGCCCCACATGTCCGCACCGGTCAAATCTCTCTTCGGGCGGAAGCTGAGGTCAGAGAACGGCTGCGTTTTGGTGACGTAATCGCCTTTCGCCGCGCCCTGTGGGACCGGTTTTTCCGGAGCCGGAACAACCAGTTCGCCGTTACGACGATCCAGCACGAAGATGTTGCCTGTTTTCGCCGGAGCGTAAATAACCGGGACTTTCTGGCCTTTGACCGTGATATCCGCCAGCGTCGGCTGGGATGGCATATCCATATCCCACAGATCGTGGTGAACGGTCTGATAGCTCCATACCAGTTTCCCGGTGGTAGCATTCAGGGCCACGATGGAACTGGCATAACGTTCCTGCTCTGGCGTACGGTTGCCGCCCCAGATATCCGGTGTGGTGACGCCCATCGGCAGATAGACCAGGTCCAGCTTCGCGTCATAGGCAGCAGGTGCCCAGGAGTTTGGTGAGTTGAAGGTGAAGGTGTGTTCATCCGACGGAATGGCGTTCGGATCTTTCGCGCCGGGATCAAACGCCCACAGCAGCTTACCGGTGTTCACGTCGAAGCCACGAATAACGCCGGAGGTTTCGCGGGTTGAGAAGTTATCCGTCACCGAACCGGCAATCACGATAGTTTTATCGGTGATAATCGGTGGCGACGTCGGCTCATAGAGGCCCGGCGTGGTATCCGGCATATTGGTTTGCAGGTTCAGGATACCTTTGTTGGCAAAGGTTTCGCACAGCTTGCCCGTTTCGGCATTCACCGCGAACAGACGACCGTCATTCACTGGCAGAATAATACGGCGCGGACAATCTGCCACTACTTCCGGGCTGGCAGTTTCGGCACGCGCTTCGTGGTAAGAGACACCACGACAGGTGACATGCTGGAAGCTCGGGTTGGAGTTGAGCTGCGGGTCGAAATGCCATTTCTCTTTCCCGGTTGCCGCATCAAGCGCGAACAGACGCTGGTGGGCGGTACAGAGATAAAGCATATTGCCGACTTTAATCGGCGTCACTTCGTTGGTCAGCTCGCCCGGATCGTCTTCGCGCTTCAGGTCACCCGTGCGGAAAACCCAGGCTTCTTTTAACTTGTGAACGTTCTCGGCGTTGATCTGCTTGAGGGGGGAGAAACGCTGCCCCTCCTGATTACGACCGTAGGCTGGCCAGTCTTGATCCGCCACGGTGGAAATCGGTTCGGCTGGGGTCGCATCGGCACTCAGCGTACCGTTCACTTCCTGCGGGTCATTGAAGCCAGCCCAGGTCAGGATGCCGCCGCTAATCAGCAGCGCGACAACCAGCGCGGCAACGGCTCCGCCGGAAGGGATAATCAGGCGACGCCAGACAAACGGCAGAATCAGCCAGACACCGAAGAAGACCAGAATATCGCTGCGTGGAGTCAGCGCCCAGAAGTCAAAGCCGACTTCCCAAACGCCCCAAATCATGGTCGCCAGCAGGAACGCGGCATACAGCCAAAGCGCCGCGCGTTTGCTGCGCCACAGCATCACCGCCACGGCCAGCATCACCAGGCCAGCGATAGGGTAGTACCATGAGCCGCCAATGGCGACTAACCAGCCCCCTCCGATGAGAAGATAGAGCCCACAGATAGCCGCAAAAACGGCCGTGAGCACCACGAGTAGCCGTGGTTGTTGTGAATTTGTTTCTGCCATAGAAAATACTCGCATCAGTTTGTTAATTATTGCTTTCAATTGATTATAGGATTTAACAAGTGTGACGGGTATCACAAAATTTGCTTTCTTATCCAATTCAGCGGAGAAATCAATTTGCTGGTATACTGACGCGCTTGCCGAACGGCGTCCGGGCGAAGGGTCAGGATGTCGACAGATTTACTTATAAAATCATATGGTTAGTTTTATGAAACATACTGTGGAAGTGATGATCCCGGAAGCGGAGATCAAAGCGCGTATCGCTGAATTGGGCCGTCAGATTACTGAGCACTATAAAGACAGTGGCAGTGAAATGGTGTTAGTGGGTTTGCTGCGCGGCTCATTTATGTTCATGGCTGACCTGTGCCGTGAAGTGCATGTCTCCCACGAAGTCGATTTTATGACGGCTTCCAGCTACGGCAGCGGTATGTCCACCACCCGTGACGTGAAGATCCTTAAAGACCTGGATGAAGACATTCGCGGTAAAGATGTTTTAATCGTGGAAGACATTATCGACTCCGGGAACACGCTGTCGAAAGTACGCGAAATTCTCAGCCTGCGTGGGCCGAAATCACTGGCAATCTGTACGCTGCTGGATAAACCGTCCCGCCGCGAAGTGAACGTGCCGGTTGAGTACGTGGGCTTTGCCATTGAAGATGAGTTTGTGGTGGGTTATGGCATCGATTACGCACAGCGTTATCGCCATCTGCCGTATGTCGGGAAAGTGGTCCTGCTGGACGAGTAATCGACGTGTGGTGTCGGATGGCGCTTCGCTTATCCGACCTACCTGTTCGAGCCGGGTGAGGCGATGCCGCCGCCCGGCTTTTTAACAGATGTTACTTATGGTTGGCGTGTTTCAGCTTGAGGTTGGAAATCCCATGGCGATAGCGCTGCTCCAGGGTTTCGCGGTTGGTTGCCGTCACGTCAAGATCGCGCAGCAGACCATCGTGAATTCCGTAGGCCCAGCCGTGAACCGTCACTTTCTGCCCACGTTTCCAGGCTGACTGCATGATGGTAGAGTGACCCAGGTTATACACCTGCTCCATCACGTTCAGTTCGCAAAGCGTGTCCAGACGGCGCTCCTGCGGCATTTCACCGAGCAGAGAGCTGTGTTTGAACCAGATATCGCGAATGTGCAGTAACCAGTTGTTGATAAGCCCCAGCTCCGGGTTTTCAACCGCTGCCTGAACACCGCCGCAGCCGTAGTGGCCGCAGATGATGATATGTTCCACTTCGAGCACATCCACTGCATACTGAACAACAGACAAGCAGTTCAGATCGGTGTGGATGACCAGGTTGGCAACATTTCGGTGAACAAATAATTCGCCCGGCTCAAGTCCGGTTAAACGTTCTGCGGGAACGCGGCTGTCGGAACATCCAATCCATAGAAAGCGCGGTTTCTGCGCTTGCGCCAGTTTCTCGAAAAATCCGGGGTCCTCTTCCACCAGCATTTTTGACCATAGTTCATTGTTGCTGATGAGTGTATCTATGTCTTTCATGGAGGTTAACGACCTGTAACCAAGTAAGTGCGTTGCGCTAATATAGGTCAACTCAACTTTTTTTAAAACCATACATTGAACGCAAGAATTCAAAAGAGACATCTAATGACCATTGCACTGGAATTAAAACAGCTTAAAAAAACCTATCCTGGGGGCGTCCAGGCACTGCGCGGAATCGACCTGCAAGTGGAAGCCGGCGACTTTTACGCCCTGCTCGGGCCGAACGGCGCGGGTAAATCGACGACCATCGGTATTATCAGCTCACTGGTAAACAAATCGTCTGGCTCCGTCAGCGTGTTTGGCTACGATCTGCAAAAAGATGTGGTCAATGCCAAACGCCAGCTTGGTCTGGTGCCGCAGGAGTTTAACTTCAACCCGTTTGAAACCGTGCAGCAGATTGTGGTGCATCAGGCGGGCTACTATGGCGTTGAACATAAAGATGCCATCGAACGTAGCGAAAAGTATTTAAAACAACTCGATCTGTGGGAAAAGCGCAACGAACGTGCACGTATGTTGTCCGGCGGGATGAAGCGCAGATTGATGATTGCCCGCGCGCTGATGCATGAGCCAAAACTGCTGATTCTGGATGAACCGACGGCGGGCGTTGATATTGAACTTCGCCGCTCAATGTGGGGCTTTTTGAAGGATTTAAACGACAAAGGCACCACGATCATTCTCACCACACACTACCTCGAAGAGGCGGAAATGCTGTGCCGTAACATCGGCATCATTCAGCATGGTTCGCTGGTTGAAAACACCTCGATGAAGAACCTGCTTTCTAAACTGAAGTCGGAAACCTTCATTCTGGATTTAGCACCAAAGAGCCCGCTGCCGACGCTGGAAGGCTATCAGTATCGACTGGTCGACACCGCAACGTTAGAAGTGGAAGTCCTGCGCGAGCAGGGGATTAACAGCGTCTTTGCTCAGCTTAGCGCGCAGGGCATTCAGGTATTAAGTATGCGTAACAAAGCGAACCGACTGGAAGAGCTGTTTGTCTCGCTGGTCCATGAAAAACAAGGAGAGCAGGCATGATGCAGCTTTATTGGGTGGCGCTGAAAAGTATCTGGACCAAAGAGATCCACCGTTTCATGCGCATCTGGGTGCAAACGCTGGTGCCACCGGTCATCACCATGACCCTCTACTTTATTATTTTCGGTAACCTGATTGGCTCGCGTATCGGTGAAATGCATGGCTTTAGCTATATGCAGTTTATTGTGCCGGGGCTGATCATGATGTCTGTTATCACTAACGCTTATGCAAACGTCGCGTCCTCATTCTTTAGCGCGAAATTCCAGCGTAATATTGAAGAGCTGCTGGTTGCACCCGTACCGACGCATGTGATTATCGCTGGTTATGTCGGCGGCGGCGTGGCGCGCGGGCTGTGTGTCGGTATTCTGGTGACAGCGATTTCCCTGTTCTTTGTGCCGTTCCAGGTACATTCATGGGTGTTTGTCGCGTTAACGTTGATCCTGACGGCGGTGCTTTTCTCGCTGGCGGGCCTGCTGAATGCGGTCTTCGCTAAAACCTTTGATGATATCAGCCTGATCCCGACCTTCGTGCTGACGCCGCTGACCTATCTTGGTGGGGTATTCTACTCTCTGACACTGCTGCCGCCGTTCTGGCAGGGGCTGTCGCATCTGAACCCGATCGTCTACATGATCAGCGGTTTCCGCTACGGCTTCCTCGGTATCCACGATGTGCCACTGGTGACCACTTTCGGCGTGCTGGTGATATTTATCATCGCTTTCTACATGCTCTGCTGGTATTTGATTCAGCGTGGGCGTGGCCTGCGCAGCTAATTTACTGCCTCCCCCGGTTCTTCCGGGGGAAAAACTAGACCGCTATCACCGACTTATCTCGTTATTCCCGATACAGTACGCTTTTACCAGGGAGGTAAGCGATGTTAGGTTGGGTGATAGCCTGCCATGATGATAAAGCAGAGGAACTGCTGGAGCGTCTGGAGAAAAAATTTGGCCCGCTGGCTCAGTGCCGGGCCGTGAATTACTGGCGCGGAATGAGCTCTAATATGCTCAGTCGCATGATGTGTGATGCGTTGCATCAGGCCGATTCCGGCGATGGCGTCATTTTCCTGACCGATAAAACCGGGGCTGCACCTTACCGCGTTGCGGCTTTGATGAGCCATAAGCACGATCGCTGTGAAGTGATTTCCGGCATCGATTTCCCCTTACTCGCTCAGTATTATCCTTTGCGGGAAACGCTCAGCAGCGAGGATTTTCGTAATGCGATTGTCGATCGCGGCCCGGCAGGCGTCAGCAGTCTTTGGCACCAGCAGCAAAAGAATCCTCCCTTTGTCCTGCTGCATGATGCGTATAAATATTAACCGTAGTTATTGATGTCGCTTTTGTTACAATAGCGACAGTTTTTTGCTGCGGTTCTTATCCATGTTGATGCGCTTTGTATTCGTGCTGACGTTGCTGCTTTCCGGCAACGCGGTTGCTGCTCTCACAGCCCCACAAGGGCTTCCTCCTCGCTATATGCAAACCACTGAAGATGCGGCTGTCTGGGCGCAGGTGGGCGATCGTGTTATCACGGTTGGCAATATTCGCGCCGGGCAAATCCTTGATGTGGTGCCCACGGCGGCAGATTACTATGAGTTTCGCTTCGGGTTTGGCACCGGATTTATCGATAAAGATCATCTTGAACTGGTGCAGGGGCGGCAGCGCGTCGAGGATGGACTGGGTGATTTACATCGGCCCTCAAGCAACCAAAATCTGATTACCTGGAAAGATACGCCAGTGTATAACGCACCGGACGCGGGTAGCGCGCCGTTTGGTATGCTGGCTGAGAATCTGCGTTACCCGATTCTGAGCGCGCTGAAAGGGCGCTTAAACCAGACCTGGTATCAAATCCGCATTGGCAATCGGCTGGCCTATGTGAGCTCGCTTGATGCGCAGTTGGATAATGGCATTCCAGTGCTGACCTATCATCACATCCTGCGTGATGAAGAGAATACGCGTTTTCGCCACACCTCAACGACCACGTCGGTACGTGCCTTCAATAATCAGATGACCTGGCTGCGCGACAGGGGCTATACCACCCTGAGTATGTATCAGCTGGAAGGTTACGTGCGAAACAAAATGAATCTTCCGGCGCGGGCGGTGGTTATCACTTTTGATGATGGCCTGAAATCGGTCAGCCGCTATGCGTATCCGGTGCTGAAGCAGTACGGCTTTAAAGCGACGGCGTTTATTATCTCGTCGCGCATCAAAGGGCATCCGCAAAAGTGGGAGCCGAAATCGCTGCAGTTTATGAGTATTTCTGAACTGCGTGGGATTCAGGATGTGTTTGATTTCCAGTCACATACCCACTTCCTGCATCGTGTTGACTACTCTCGTCATCCGATATTATTGAGCCGCAGTTATCACAATATTCTGTTCGACTTTAAACGCTCGCGCCGGGCGCTGGCGCAGTTCAACCCGCACGTGCTGTATCTCTCTTACCCCTTTGGCGGCTATAACGCCACGGCGGTGCAAGCAGCAAATGACGCTGGGTTCCATCTGGCGGTGACGACGGTGAAAGGGAAGGTGAAGCCGGGGGATAATCCGTTCCTGTTGAAACGACTCTACATCTTAAGAACGGATTCACTGGAGACGATGTCGCGGCTGGTCAGCAACCAGCCGCAGGGGTAGGGCAATCAGGCAACCTGAACCGGAATCGCTTTCGCAGTACGTTTCATCTCGTTGTCGCCTTCGAAGTAAGCAACTTTTGGACGCCAGGTACGGGCTTCTTCATCCGGCATGGTGACGAAGCTTGCGATGATCACAATATCGCCCACTTCCGCACAATGCGCTGCTGCGCCGTTTACGGAGATGATGCGGGAACCGCGTTCTGCCGCGATCGCGTAAGTGGAAAAGCGCTTACCATTGGTCACGTTCCAGATATCAATGGCTTCGTTTTCAAGAATACCGGCAGCGTCAAGGAAATCCTGGTCAATGGCGCAAGAGCCTTCGTAGTGCAGGTCAGCCTGGGTCACTTTGACGCGATGGAGCTTACCTTGCAGCATAGTGCGAATCATAACTTCTACCTTTCTACCATAACGATAACAAAGCTGATGTGAATATCAGCTTCAGGAAATTCCTGGCAGTATTGCCCGATTTTGGTTGGGTGTCTACTCATCTGGTGTCGTTTCTTCGCACAGTTTGCGTACAGCTGCGAGAAACTGACGGTAATGAATGTATGCCGTTGATTTTTATCCCGAGCCTGCTCGAGGCGCTAACAATACCTGGCTGACGCCGCGCAGTGGTTCCAGCGATACTGCGCGTACAGGATGCAGGACAAAGGCCGGGATAATGGAAACAGTCGCCACTACGCCGCATGATGCGGTATTTAAAAACTTTTTGACGCACACCGATACGGCACGGGATTTTCTGGATATTCACTTGCCGGAGGACATCAAAGCGATTTGCGATCTGAGTACGCTCACGCTGGAATCCGGGAATTTTGTCGAAGAGAGTTTACAGGAGCAGTACTCTGACGTGCTTTACTCCGTATCGATGCAGGGACATCCAGGTTATCTGCATATTTTGATCGAGCACCAGAGCACGCCGAGCAAGAAAATTGCCTTTCGGATGATGCGCTATGCTATTGCCGCGATGCACCGCCATCTCGAAGCGGGGTTTCAGCAGTTACCGCTGGTGGTACCTATCCTTTTCTACCAGGGAAAAACATCGCCTTACCCCTACTCGATGTGCTGGATGGATATGTTTGCTTCGCCGGAACTGGCGCGACGCCTGTACAGCGAACCTTTCCCGCTGGTGGACATTACCACCATACCGGACGATGAAATTATGCAGCATCGTCGCGTGGCCATACTCGAACTGCTGCAAAAGCATATTCGCCAGCGCGACTTAATGAAAATGCTGGAGGATCTGGTCACCCTTTTAAGCGCGGAGTACACTACCGAAAGTCAATTAATCACGCTGGTAAACTATATGCTACTGCGTGGTCATACCGATCAACCGAAAATATTCTACCGGGAACTGGGAAAGCGTTTGTCAAAGGAGAAAACAATGGGAACTGTCGCCGAGTGGCTTGAAGAGCAGGGAATATTGAAGGGATTAGAGCAGGGCATACAGCAGGGCATACAGCAGGGCATGCAACAAGGTATGCAACAAGGCATGCGACAAGGTGAAAGCAATGCCACACATCGGGTTGCGGCCCGCATGCTGAAAAGCGGTATGTCGCCAGAATTCGTTGCGGAGATGACCGACTTAACCCGCGAAGAAATCGACAAAATCCCCGACTGGCGCTAACCGTCGTCAGCGCCAGTTTCGGTCAATCAGCCTAATTCGACAATTTTGTTGTCGATCAGTCGTGCCTGTCCGAGCCATGCGGCCATCAGGATCACCGCACGTTTGCTGTTGTCGGTCAGGTCGAGCAGGGTATCCGCATCGCGGATCTGAATGTCGTCGGCGCGGAAGCCTTTTTCATTCAGTTCCTGCTCGGCGATGGCGATGATTTCCGGTTGATCGCGTTCACCGTTTTGCAGTTTTTCTGCCACGTTACTGAGCACTTTATACAGCCCTGGCGCGATCTTACGTTGATCTGACGTCAGGTAGCCGTTACGTGAACTGAGCGCCAGGCCATCTTTGGCGCGGATAATCGGTACGCCCACGATTTCAATATCGAAGCCCAAATCGGCAACCATCTTGCGAATAAGCGCCAGCTGTTGGAAATCTTTCTCGCCGAAGCAGGCAATGTCCGGCTGGATCAGGTTAAAGAGCTTGCTGACGATGGTAGAGACACCGCGGAAGTGCCCCGGGCGGCTGGCGCCTTCGAGCATGGTAGAGAGACCCGGTACGTCGACAAAAGTATGGTTTTCGGTGCCCTGAGGATAGATTTCCTGTGCTGACGGCGCGAAAACCAGATCCACTTTGCGCTTGTTCAGCTTCTCGCTATCTTCCTGCAAGGTGCGCGGGTAGCGCGCCAGATCTTCCGGGCGGTCAAACTGCATCGGGTTAACGAAAATACTGACCACGACCACATCGGCCCGCGCTTTCGCTTCATCAACCAGCTTCATATGACCATCATGTAAATTGCCCATAGTAGGCACCAGCGCCACGCGCTTGCCTTCCATACGCAGACGGCGGATATGCTGACGCAGCAGCGGCAGGGTTTCGATAATTAACACAACGTGACTCCTTAATGGAAACTGTGTTCTTCGCCCGGATAAACGCCGGACTCGACTTCAGCCATATACTGACGCACCGCTGCGCGGATGTCGCCCGTTTCGGCGAGGAAATTTTTGGCAAATTTAGGGATATGGCCGCCGGTAATGCCGAACGCATCGTGCATCACGAGGATTTGCCCGTCGGTGACATTGCCTGCCCCGATACCGATAACCGGAATCGCCAGTGCTTCGGTGACGCGTTTTGCCAGTTCGACCGGCACGCATTCCAGGACCAGCAGTTGCGCGCCTGCGGCTTCCAGCGCCAGCGCATCGCTCAGCAACTGATCGCCTGCATCGCCACGGCCCTGCACTTTATAACCACCGAAAACGTTGACTGATTGTGGCGTTAACCCCAGATGACCACATACGGGGACAGCACGCTCGGCCAGCATTTTAACCGTGTCGGCGAGCCACGCACCGCCTTCGATTTTGACCATGTTCGCGCCTGCGCGCATCACCATCGCCGAGTTTTCAAAGGCCTGTTCCGGGGTGGAATACGCCATAAACGGCAGGTCAGCCAGTAGCAGGCAATTTGGTGCGCCACGACGTACGGCGGCGGTGTGGTAGGCGATATCTTGAACGGTTACCGGGAGAGTGGAGTCGTGCCCCTGAACAGTCATACCCAGAGAATCGCCAACCAGCATCACGTTCAGCCCTTCATCAGCAAACAGTTTGGCGAAGCTGTAGTCGTAAGCGGTAATGGTGGCGAAGCGTTTTTTTTCTTGTTTGTATTTGTTCAGTAAGGAGATGGTGGTCGGTTTCATCATAACCCCTGTTAGTCATAAGTGTTATCGATAGGATTGGCGCATTGTAGGGGATGTCAGTGATGAGTGTTAGCCCTTTGTGGTCAAAACCGGCAGGGGGACCTGCCGGTAGCGGGGCTCAGGGGTAGGTGATAGAGAAAACGGCGGTCGCTTTGAAATCCCCGCCTCTGATTTGTTGATTGTTGTCTTGTTTGAGGGTGGCAACAAAACTTAGCGTTTGCGAAGCGGCAGTGCCACTCGTTCCTTTCCCGATAATTCCGTTGGAGTTGTCAGTCGTATCGACATAGGCTTTATAAACGGAGTTGGTATCATTAGGGTGAAGAACAACCTCGGCATAATGTGAGTTCGATTTTCCTTTAATCTCCACGCCTACGCCGTTGGCGGCATTGGCCTCGGCGGTTAACGAATTACCCAATAACGCAACCGACATTGCAGGGGCGCCGGTAGTCATTTTGACCTCGATATTGGTGACCCGGTAACAGTTCTTTAGTGCTATACCAAAAGGGATGCCGTCAACGCCATCAATGATGTCTTTGGGGTTATATTCACCGAGGCTGACGGTATCTCCCTTAACTGTATTCCCCGAAACGACCGCTGAGGTACAGGTTGGCGAGCTAAGCGTCACGTTCCCCATATTGAACGTCTGATAAATAGAGTGCGAGGTCAATGCACCACCAGGCGCTGCATTTGTCACTGAATAGTGATATCCCTTGTTGCTCAGTAAAGCGATGCTACCTGTCGTATTGGGATTGAAGGTGCCATCATTATAAAACTCAATATCAATTTTACTGACCAGACCGCCTACGGCTGTGTAATTCCCCAGATCGGCGACGCATACGGAATGCTCGGGCGTTAATGTCAATGTTTGTTGGGGGGTATCACCGATATAGATATCGCTGCTGGAGGTTGTTTTGAATGAGCTTACATTGTACATGTGCATCCTGAAGTAGAGACCCTGCACATTGGTTTTAAAGAGCTTGTGGCCATCTGCACTCACCAGAGCATCAACGAAATGGCTCTCCAGGGTTAATGGTGTTCCCATTCCGCCAGCGCCACAGTAAATCAGGCTATTTCCTGATGAGTTTGTATCCACCCAACCCAGCTGGAGCCTGATGTTGCTACTTTGTAGCCCCGCTGAGGTTGGGATCACTATCTGATTTGCCCCGGTACTGAACGTTGCCGTTGCGCTGCCATCCCCCTGTGGACCGGAATTATTTTCCGTCGAACCTGAATAGGTTTTGTTGCCGACGATTATTGTGTTGGCAGAGTGCAGGCAGCCTGAATAGAAGGATAAAAGAACCAGCAGTGTTAGACACCACCGCTTAAACCGGGAAAAATGTTGCGTGTTCATCTCTTCATCCTTGAGAGTGATATAGATTATTCATAATAAACCCCAACAAATACGCTCGCTTTTACCACGCCGCTGGTTACCGCTTGTGTAGGGTCAATTTTTTGCATCCGAGCGTAAAAGTGGTATGTCGCGTTAGCGATCGTTTCGGGCGTCACGGGGTAAATACTTTGCGGTTGACCACGCGTGTCGAGCACATTGAAAATATGCTGTGCGTCCTCGGTCGATAAAATAACCACGCCGACATTTTTTGCACCGTTGACCTGCTGGTTGGCGAATACCTGGAGGTTGGTTGGCGCAAGGGTGCCTGCCAAAGGCGTAAAGCTGACGGTCAGGTGGGCCGGATTTTTCCCCGCTACCTGCGCGCAGTCGCTGACGGTAATATAAAAGGGGTGCCCGCCAGAATAGACGCGATCGACAGAGGTATTATTATTCAGATAGCTATAATCCACTGTGCCTAAATCAATATTTCCATTATTGTCGAACGTGACCCGGCAACTGGTGCTGATGATATTGGCAGTCATATTAATATTGGTACTGGCTGCAATGACGTTGTAAGAAAACCAAAACGCAATCATGTAGATAACTGTTTTCATCATCATCTACTCATAGGTTACAGAAAAGATAGCATTGGTGGAGAATTGACCTGCACGGACATCCGCGATGGTATTATCCGATGCGACAACAATTCGGGCACTGAGCGGCCAGTGGACAATATTCGATCCTGTTGCCGTGGCTAAATCGACAATACTGGTCGGTTTGGTTTTACAATTAAGCTGAATGCTGCCCTGACCTTCTGGCTGGTTGGTCGTCCACACTTCAACTGCAACACCGGTTGCCGCATCATCGTCCGCCGTCGTCAGTGCATTACGGTATCCGCCACCGGTACTGGAAGCGCCATCGCAGCCCGTCTGTGCAGAAAGCACAACTTTTGCCTGATCCTTTGCTAACCCTTCGCAGTTTGAAAACACCAGGCTGAAGTTCTGGTATTTCGATTTAGCGGAAAGCTCGTTGAGATAGACATCGCCAATAGCGATAGTGGTGGCTTGCTGATCCTGCGCATCGCGTAATTCCGCCGTGCAGGTACTGGCAGTGACCTTAGCACGTACCGTAACGTCCATAGAGCTACTGGCGGCGTGGCCGATGGCGATATATCCAAAGCACAGCAGCAAGACAAAGGTTATATTGTGATAATTCATAAACAAACCTGCTATTGGTAGGTAAAGACGAAAGTCACTTTGGCCTGGAATTGGCCTGTGGTGATCGTATTCCCGGTGGTGGTCTGACGAAGCATGGCTGTAAGATCTAATCCATTACTTATTTCATCATTCGTCCAGGTGACTCGCTGGCTACCGTTGAGTTTAAAGCGGAGATTTTCATCAGCGTTCATACGTTTAATACCAAGACCAACATAGTTGGTATGTCCGGAAACAGTCTGGTCATTACCGATTAACGAATCTGTATAGCTGCTGACTGCGCCATTGAGGGTCATCGACAGGCCGGAAATATAGTTATTACAATTGCTGGCAAGGATTTTAAAATTAGCCTCCGACAGTGACGATTTATTCACAATGTCTGAAACACCCATATCAGGCAGATCCAGATAATAGTTATTTGTTGCGGTATCACCGCTGATATTGGCCCCATTCAATGCGTTGAGCGTCATGGCACAGGTCGTCTCTTTGATGGTCGCGGTAAAGTTCACCGAAAGATCGGTTGCCAGTGCGGGGCGCAGACAAAGCGACGTCAGCAGCAGCAGGGGCGGTAGTAAAAAAGCTCTCATTTCCTCTCCTGGAACATTATTGCTGGGTGCATGGCACGCCGTTGAGTACGATGGTTTTACCGGTCATGGTGGGTGATGACGGTATCTGATAATGAATACGGCACTGCTGGCGACTATTTTTCTCATACCAGGTGACCGTCAGTTCTCCGCTGTCGGCGATACCGCGTACAAATGCCTGACTGCCCTGGCCAACGGTCCCGATAGAGGTCCCTTTTTCGTCGGTAATATCGGAAGCAAACGGCACAGGCTGATTGTTGCTACGCAGTAAATTGAGAATGGCGGAGCGCCCGGTATCGGTGTCAAAGTGGCTGAAAATGACGGAACCCTGGCGTGGAATGGCGACGCTACTGGTGTTTTTGAGCTCCACGTCGTTATCCAGATCGTTAACATCGAGCGCGACGGTATTTTCCCGGTACGGTGACAGTGAACTGGTCACGCCGTAGCCAAAACGGTCGATGGTGCTGTTACCAAAGTTAATGCGCGCGCCTTTTGCACCCGGAGCGTTGATCAGCGCCAACGTGTCAGAGTCGGTAAAACTGTCGTTACTGAAGGTCAGACCGTGGCGGTGGAGTACAAAACCGCCATCGGTGCTGAGCCCATACTGACGTGAGCGATCGCTGCTGGTGGAGGCTGAGCCTGAAAATGTTCCCCACGGCGACTCATAGCTGGTATAACCGCTGATACTTTTCAGGCTGTCGCTGTTTTTCTGCACGTTATAGGCGGTATTCACGCTGTAACTCCAGCGATTATCCTGGCTGTAGCCCGAGGCATTGGCGTTATATTGCGAGCTCCCTTTCATGTCACTGTTAACGCTGGTGTTCAGGGTTTTGAATCCGCCCTGATGGCTATCGCGGCCCAGCAGTTTATCAAGCGGAATGGTCACACTCAGATAAACCGAGTCATCCTTCTTATTGTCTTCGTCGTATGTGCGTTGCAGGCTGACGCTGTAGCTCGCCCAGTTAAAGGCATTGCTGTAGCCAAAGGCAAAACTGCTCTGTGATTCGTTGGTTACCCAGTAATCTGTCCATGTGCCATTCACATAGAAAGAGCCAAAGTCACGTTCATCACTTTTTAACGTTTGATTAATGCTAACGCTGAACTGATTTTTCATGCGTGCATAACTGACAATCCCCGAATAGCCTTCTTCATCAGGATGGTTGGCAGAATTAATCAGCGTTAACGCGTCGTTCAGCCCCAGATAGTTTTCAGTGGAGTAGCGATAGGCGGCAATGTTGAGTGAGGTTTCGGTCGGGGCGAAATATTTGTTCCATGAAACACGGTAACTTTGCCCACTATAGGTTTTATCGTCAGGAATTTCGGCATGAGACTGAGTAACATCGAAGGAGAAAGCGCCCAGCGATGTATTCACTCCCAACCCTAATAAACCGGCCCAGTAGCCGTTATCGGTCATTTGCAGGCCGGTGTAGCCGGTGAAGGTGTTGCTCAACCCGTAATAGTAGGTTCCTTGCAGCAGGTTCGGTTTATCCCGGAGTTCCTCTTTATTGACCTCACCGGTGCTGATATCCCATTTGCCTACGCCGGGACGCATCATCTGGATCACCGATGAATAAGCCTGACTAAACGTACGTTTTGAACCGTCCGATTCGGTGATGGTCACCTCGAGATCGGCGCCGAACCCTGCCGGCGTGAGATCGTCAATCGCGAATGGACCCGGCGGAACGGTCGTTTCATAAATTTTATAACCGTTTTGGGTGATCGTGACTTTCGCGTTAGAGTTTGCCACGCCACGGATAACGGGCGCATACGATGCCAGCGTAGGGGGCAACATGCGGCTTTCGCTATAGAGTCGCAGCCCGCGAATAGGCACAGAATCGAAGGTTTCTCCTGTGGTATTGGTTTCACCCATTACCAGCTGAGAGCGGAGCGCGGCGATATCGCGTTGCAGATATTTATCCTGAAATTCAAAACTACCGCCGTCTTCTTTGTCCCATGAATAGTTACCATGTGAGCGAAAATGCCATCCCCATAAATTGATACCGCCCATCAGTCCGGCGTAGCTGGTTTCTGTGGTTTGATTGGGGGATTCACTGCGCCAGCCGTTAAGGGTGTAAGAGAGCATTGCGGCATTGATGCCTTCATCCCACAGCGACGGATCGACATAGTTGGCATAGGTTCTCTGCAGCCAGATTTGCGGCATGCTGATATCAAGCCGCTGATCGTTGCTATTGTAAGCGACGCTCGATTGCGGAATAGCAACCTCTACGTTCAGGCAATCCTGCGCAGCGTTTTCGCGTTTTTGCAAAATTGCGTTATCCGCTAACTTTTCTGGCTGGCGAATATGCAGTTGTAATAATGTGTTGGTGGATATACAGGGCTGAGCAGCGTGTTCAGGGTCTATTTCAATAAACTCGATTTTCAGATTGGCGCTGGCCT
Organism: Pseudocitrobacter sp. 73; assembly: GCF_008369545.1. Lineage (NCBI taxonomy): Bacteria > Pseudomonadati > Pseudomonadota > Gammaproteobacteria > Enterobacterales > Enterobacteriaceae > Pseudocitrobacter > Pseudocitrobacter sp. 73. Next base: position 401,166 of record NZ_VTZO01000009.1, read on the forward strand.
GGTTATTAATAAACACGCTGACGTCATAGCGCCCCGGTAATGTTGCGTTACCTTTGCTATAACGATTGACATCAATATCCCTGGCGCCTGCACCCATCAGGAACGTGTTATCAAACTCAACGGTCTCGTTCGCCCCCCACGCATTTTGCGTGCAGGGCAGCAGGCTACACGCAATCAGACAAGCGAGCGGCGAGCGTTGAATTTTTTTGCCATCGAGGGGGATCTTCATTGTACGATCTCAGCCGATATGGTCTGTGGGCATCAAAGTTTGACTTTGCCGTCAATGCCACCGCCAAAATCATTAATGGCTGAGTACTCAACTGTTGCGCCAGAGACAGAACGGGGAGCGCCTTTTACCACCATTTCCGCACTGCTTTTTGGCTCGACCATACTGGCTTCCACGGTATATTTGTTACCGCCTGAGGCAAGGGTAATACCGCTGAAAGAGACGTGATAAGGCGTTGGGTTTGTTGCCTGCAGCACCACTTTTCCGGCTGAAGACTGGAGACGCCAGGTTAACTGTTTTGGGGCATCCGCAGGGTTACCCGCCAGACCGGTTGGGCGATAGAACAGCTTGATACGGGTACGGAAAGCCAGTTGCAGAATGTTTTTTCCTTTGGCATCGGCATCGCTCATCTTGGGGGGAACTTCCAGCGCGTTGAACCAATAAACGCTTTCGCGATCGGCTGGAAGGGTCTGGCTGGCGTTCCACGCAATTTTAACCGTTTGGCCTTTTTTACCGTCAACGCGGGAAACCGGCGGCGTCACGGTAAAAGGCACTTTCAGTGTGCTGGGGTCGGCATTTTCGCTGCCGGTATCAATCCAGGTCTGAACTAATAGTGGGCGGGCACCTTTGTTTTCCATGCGCAATGTGACGTCTTTCTGGTCGGCATTATAAATAATGCGCGTACCGGAAAGCACAATATCTGCTTGCGCGGTGAGGCTGAAAACGGCTGTCGATGCGACGAAAACAGTGGAAATAACAAACTGACACATCCTGGTCATAACACTATCCTTATTGAGTGACCCGACAGCACGTGGGCTGTCGGGAGATGCAGAGATTTACTGATAAGTCACTGTATAAGCGGCGTTGGTTTTGACATAACCTGCCGTTGCGTCAATTGTTGCTGCCTGTTTAACATATGACGCTTTAAAGTTGAAAATCGCTTTGCCGTTGGTATACGGTACGTTTTTAACATCGGTGCTGTCGTTAACTCTCATCTGTTGGTAGGTAGTGGCATCGGGAAGGTAGTGAATGGCAATCGCGACCCCGGTTGCCGCCTGGTTGATGGAGAGATCGTTGTTCAGAGTGCCCTGGCTGTTGCTGAAGAACACGGAACCCATGCTCAGATTGGCAGAGGTGCCCTGTGGATCGGCCGAGCAATCTATCGTAATAGAGAAGGCTTCCGGTTTTGCGCCAGGCTCGGCAGCCCTTACGACACCTATGTTATTCACTTCAGCGGTTGTGGCGGTTTGCAGGGTAATCTGCCCATCCTGTGCGCCACCGTTAACGTGCAGGGCGCAGGTGTTGTCGCTGACCAAACCCGCGAAATCTAATTGACCACCATCCAGCGCGAAGGCTGAACTGGTGAATATCACTAATGCCGCAGCAATAGCACTTTTCTTTAACATACAAATATCCTTATTAAAATTAAGAGAGATGAAACTCTTCATCCTAAGTCATCATAATTTACGACGTAGTTAAAGAAAAATAGCTACCGTGAATGTTATTTTATTAATATATTGATATATTATTCGAGTGAATATATTTGGTGCAATTACATTAGTTGCACGGCACGATTCTGTGCCGTGCAGTTTCACCATGACATATTAAGGATACGTTACCGTGTATGCCGCATTCGTTTTAACAAAGCCTGCCGTCACGGGGACGGTACTATTTTGTTGAACATAAGATGCTTTGAAATTGTAGGTTGCTTTACCTGAGGTGAAAGGTTTGACTTTTTTATCGGTGCTGTCGTTGATTTTAACCTGTTCATAGGATGATGCTGTTGGTTGGTAATGAACAGCAATCGCCACACCTGTTGCCGCCTGGTTGACGCTGAGATCGTTATTCAGGGTTCCCTGGCTATTACTGAAGAAGACAGAACCCATGCTCAGGCTTGCATTGGCGTTAGCCGGTACTGCGCTGCAGTCAATGGTAATAGAGAAGGCTTCTGGCTTTGCACCAGGAGCGGTAGCATTCACCACGCTGGCAGTCTCTACTTCAGCGGTAGAAGCGGTTTGCAGTGAAATCTGGCCATCCTGAGCGCCGCCATTAACGTGTAAAATACAGGTGTTGTCGCTCACCAGCCCGGCAAAATCAAGTTGACCGCCATCCAGCGCCAGAGCCGGCAGTGAAGCGAAAGACAGTGCAATACCCAGAAGAATTTTATTCTTCACCATGAAAATATCCTTATGAAAAGAAATTAAAAACCAGCAATAAAATTTTTCGTGGGATTTATACCGAAAGTGCTTTTTTTTGTAAAATTCATATAAGGAATATTTTTTTGTTTAAATTTTGTTTGCCTATAATATTTGGTGTGTTTCTATGTTTTTATTTTCATATAATTTAGGTTTCATGTTTATCATCGACAGGGGAGGACGTGTTTTTATTCTGCTATGTGGCGGATTCACTGGGGTGGAAGGCGTTATTTTGCCTGCACCAGTCCTGGTTTTTATATATTCATAGTGGCTATTGATGGCTTTGCTTTAATTCTTTGTGGTTATATCATGGTTACGATGTATTTTTATGTGGGATTGATTAATTATAATTAAATCAGATTTAAGGATATTTAATGCCATAAGGTGAGCTAAATACATTAAAATGTAAACGTGATGTCACAAATATGAATATAATATTTCTTAATATCCTTTTATTTACACCGTGCAAACGGTAGCGGGATTACCACAATGCGGGGCAAGAAGCGTTAAGTTGGGTAAGGCGGGAATGTAGCGTTTCTCCGTCTGGAAACACCCATGTCGGCGCAATCTCAAACAGTGGCCAAAGCATGAAGCCACGATTCTTCATATCATAGTGTGGAACGGTCAGGCGCTCCGTGTTTATGACCTGATTGCCAAACAGCATGATGTCTAAATCCAGCGTGCGGGGTCCCCAACGCTCAGCCTTACGGACACGACCTTGCTGCAACTCAATACGTTGCGTGTGATTGAGCAACGCTTCCGGCGCGAGAGATGTTTCCAGGGCCACGGCGGCGTTCAGGTAATCAGGTTGATCCTGCGGGCCCAGCGGCGGGGTACGGTAAAACGAAGAAACGGTAATAATGTGGCTTTCAGGAATGTCGTCTAACGCTTTCAGGGCAGCATTGACCTGCTCCATCGGAGAGGCCAGATTGCTGCCGATAGCGATATACGCAAGGGTCATGCGTTGTTGCTCTCGCGACGCGGCGCGCGTTTGCGCGGACGACGATGGCGACGGCGGGTATCCGGCTCGTCATCCAGGTTGGTGAGCATATCTTTCTGCGCAGGCGGTGCAGCCACCTGAAATTCGCCCCACCATTGAGTCAGGCGTTGCAGCTCCGTATTACGTTCTGCTTCAGCGCGCAGCGCCAGCAAATCGTAGGCGGCACGGAATTTCGGGTGCTCCATCAGTTTCCACGCACGTTTACCCTGACGGCGAGACATACGCAGTTGCAGCATCCAGATATCACGGACCAGCGAGGTAATACGTTTTGGAATGGCCAGTGAACGGCAGGCTTCATCCAGCACATCGTTCATTGCCAGCGCGAAAGCATCGTGATACGTCAGGCCGCTTTCTTGGGTGATTTTCTGCGCCATCTCAAGCAGTGGATACCAGAACATGGCCGCAAACAGGAATGCCGGGTTAACACGCATATCGTTACGAATGCGGTTATCGGTATTTTTGAAGACCTGGTTGATTATCCGTTCCATCGCGCTGTCGCCTTCTTCAGTGAAGTAGCGGGTGATGGTGGGGAAAAGCGGCTGGAACAGATTGTATTCACGCAGCAGTTTGTAGGTATCGTAACCGTAACCTGCCTGCAGCAATTTCAGAGACTCTTCAAACAGACGCGCAGGTGGCACATCGTTGATTAATGTCGCCAGACGCGGGATGGGCTCGGCGGTCTCTTCGCTAATACGCATACTCAGTTTGGCGGCGAAACGCACGGCGCGCAGCATGCGCACCGGATCTTCGCGATAACGCGTTTCCGGATCGCCGATGAGGCGAATCACACCTTCTTCCAGGTCCTGCATACCGCCGACGTAATCACGAACGGTGAAATCGGCGACGCTGTAATAAAGGCTGTTAATGGTGAAATCGCGGCGCTGGGCATCTTCTTCGATGGAACCGAAAATATTATCGCGCAACAGCATGCCGTTTTGCCCACGCTGAGAGGTGGTTCGGTCAGACTGTGTCTCTTCGTGATGCCCGCGGAAGGTGGCGACTTCGATGATTTCCGGGCCAAACATGACGTGGGCCAGACGGAAGCGACGACCGACCAGGCGGCAGTTGCGGAACAGTTTACGCACTTGCTCCGGTGTCGCGCTGGTGGTGACATCGAAATCTTTCGGTTTTTTGCCCAGCAGCAGGTCGCGAACACCGCCACCGACCAGATAGGCTTCGTAACCCGCCTTGTTCAGACGATAGAGAACCTTCAGGGCGTTTTCGCTGATATCTTTGCGGGAAATAGCGTGCTGCTCGCGCGGAATGACCGTCATTTGAGGACGGGCGACGGCATTAGCAGCCTCGCTTTCCTCACGGCTTAGCACCTTGCGGCAAAAATTAGCGACTCGGGTAAAAATGGTACACCTCGGTAGTGTCAGTCTTATGGACTAAAAAATAGCGGCTAATCATAGCTCAGCATCATGCATTTGAGAATGGCGGATTTACAATCGCCCTTTCCGGCACGGTGTCAAGCGTCCAGTTATCTACAGCATTTTTCAGTAATTCGGCAAGCGTAAGATCCCGCCACTGCGCCACAACGTCCTGCCCTAAAAAGCGTAGCGCCTGGGTTAAAATGGGGCGAGGATCGCCTTGTGGTAAGGCAGGCGCATGATTTTGCTTGGAAAGTTTAGCGCCTTCTGCGTTGAGTGCCAGCGGCAGATGAATATATTCGGGCTCGGGCCAGGCAAAATGACGATAGAGCGAAATCTGGCGCACCGTCGGTTCGATTAAATCTGCGCCACGGACAATCTCCGTTACGCCCTGAAAGCGGTCGTCGACCACAACGGCAAGGTTATAAGCGAACAGTCCATCACGGCGATGAATAATAAAATCTTCCGTCGCCAGTCGCGGGTCGGCGTGAATATTACCGCGCAGGTTATCGTGGAAGGCCAGCACCGGCTCATTTTGTCGAATACGCAGCGCGGCGTTTTCCGCACTGAGGGCTAAATCGCGACAGTGCCCGTCATACATACCGCCAATACTCTGAATGCGTGCGCGGGTGCAGGTGCAGTAATAGCAGAGCCCTTGCTGATGCAACCAGGCCAGCGCCTCGCGATAAGCGTCATGACGTTGAGATTGCCAAAGCACATCGCCGTCCCACTCTAGCCCATAATGTTCCAGCTGGCGCAAAATCGTGGTTGCGGCACCGGGAACTTCACGAGGGGGATCGATATCTTCAATGCGGACCAGCCAGCGACCACGCCGGGCGCGTGCCTGGAGATAGCTGCCGAGCGCGGCAATCAGCGAACCAAAATGCAGTTCACCGGAAGGGGAGGGGGCAAATCGCCCGATGTAAGGTTGTGATGACATGCTTTTACTGATTATAAAAACGGCAAGGCGGGAATCGCTCCCGCCTTGAGAATAGTCATGGTCATTAGCGCTTGATTAGCCAGCCATCTGTTTTTCGCGAATTTCCGCCAGCGTCTTGCAGTCAATGCACAGATCGGCAGTCGGGCGCGCTTCCAGACGACGGATGCCAATTTCGACACCGCACGATTCGCAGAAGCCGAAATCTTCGTCTTCCACTTTCTTCAGCGTTTTCTCGATCTTTTTAATCAGCTTACGCTCGCGATCGCGGTTACGCAGTTCGAGGCTGAACTCTTCTTCCTGGGCTGCACGGTCAACCGGGTCCGGGAAGTTCGCTGCTTCATCCTGCATGTGTGTAACGGTGCGATCGACTTCATCCCGAAGTTGATTACGCCATGCTTCCAGAATACGACGGAAGTGTGCCAGCTGGGCTTCGTTCATATACTCTTCGCCCGGCTTCTCCTGGTACGGCTCCACCCCAGCGATGGCGAGAATACTCAGGGACGATGTTTTACGGTTTTGCCCTTCTTGCATGTTGCTTCTCCTTAACACGCACTATCGATCCCCGTGTTCGGGGGAAAAATCAGGCCGCTATAAATAGCAGATGCGATTCCGTATGGCAATTATCTAAACGTAACACTTGACAATGCTGTGAGGAAAAGCGTATTTGCGACGCAGCCCGAACACTAAATATCCAGATCACACCCGTGGTAACGTGACGGGCAACGGTGATCTCAGAGTGATGTTATTGGCAGAAAGTTCCGCTTTATAAGCCAGAATCTCCACCCCCCGTTTATGTGCTTCCGCTAACAGTTGTGCGTATTGAGCATCAATATGGTGTGCAGGTGCGAAATATTCAATGGCTGAGTGTAAAACAGTGAACAATAACACCGCCCGATCGCCCGCTGCGACCACGCCCATCAGCTCGCGTAAATGCTTCTGCCCGCGCAGGGTAACTGCATCCGGGAAGTAGCCGTACTCCTTTTCCGCCAGCGTGACCGATTTCACTTCAATATAGCACCGGGGACGATCATCCGCCTGTAACATAAGGTCAATTCTGCTGCCCTCGGCACCATATTTCACTTCACTTTTCAGCAAATTATAGCCGAGCAGCTCCGGGATTGTTTCAGACAATATCGCTTCTTTGGCAAGTTGGTTCGCGCGTTGCGTGTTGACACAAATAAATGCGCCGCTTTGGGTTTGCGTAATTTCCCATGTGTGCGGATATTTGCGTTTAGTATTTTCTGATGTGGAATACCAAACCGTATCGCCAGGCGTGGCGCAACCGGTCATTGCACCGGTATTTGGGCAGTGGAGGGTGAGTGTTTCTCCCTCGGGGGTCACCACGTCTGCCAGAAAGCGTTTATAACGTTGAATCAGCGTGGCGTGCTGGAGAGCAGGCGTAAAGTGCATGAGGCATCCTTGATTATTCTGAAAGTGTCCAGCGTTGAAGCGGCGTGTAGCGCGTTCGCCCGTTCAAAAAATGCGATTCGTAGAGCACAAATTCGTTCACCGGGATTTCCCAGTGAAACCCTGGCGCCGGGATCGGCACTGCATGCGCCGTATTGCGCAGCAAAGTAAGATGCGGATGAAACGGCTGCGGGCTCTGATAACAGCCGCTGCGCGCCGCCTGAGCTCTTAACAGATTAGCCAGCTGTAACAATCCACGCGGCGGCTGACGCGTGCCCAGCCACACTACTCGCGAGCGCAGCCATTGTCCGGCGTCGTCGAGATGCAGCGTAAAGCCTGGCTGACGGATACGGCCCGCCATGGTCGCCAGCGCGGCCTGCTTCTCGGCGCTAATCTCACCCAGAAACGCCAGAGTGATGTGCATATTCGCTGCCGCAACCGGCCTTCCTGCGTCTTCCGGGAAGTTGTCCGCTCGCCAGCGTACAATCTGGCGCTGGATTTTGGACGGGATCTCAATGGCGAAAAAGACTCTTTTCGACTCAGACATAGTGGGTACTCGGTAATGAATTGTGGCGATGCTACAATGTCCGCCATTCAATGTTAACCCTTTGGAGCCAAACGTGTCGCTGTTGCCAGTCGCCGCTGTTCTTCCCGATCTTCTTTCCGCACTGGCAAACGCGCCTGCGGTACTGCTTAACGCGCCGACGGGGGCGGGGAAATCGACATGGCTGCCGCTACAAATTTTGCGTGAGGGCAATATCAGCGGGCGGATTATTTTGCTCGAGCCGCGCAGGCTGGCGGCGCGTAATGTCGCGCAACGGCTGGCTGAATTACTGAATGAAAAGCCCGGTGAAACGGTCGGTTATCGGATGCGTGCAGAAACCTGCGTCGGGCCAAATACACGCCTTGAAGTGGTGACTGAGGGCATCCTGACGCGCATGATCCAGCACGATCCCGAACTGACGGACGTCGGGCTGGTGATCCTCGATGAGTTCCATGAGCGCAGTTTGCAGGCTGACCTTGCGCTGGCTTTGCTGCTGGACGTTCAGCAAGGGCTACGCGATGACCTGAAACTGCTGATTATGTCCGCCACGCTGGACAACGATAAGCTGCACGCCCTGTTACCGGATGCGCCGGTGGTCACCTCCGAAGGGCGCGCATTCCCGGTGGATCGCCGCTATCAGGCTCTCCCCACCCACCAACGTTTTGATGAAGCGGTGGCTATCGCTACTGCGGAACTGCTCCGCGCAGAGCAAGGCTCACTGCTGCTGTTTTTACCCGGCGTAGGTGAAATCCAGCGTGTACAGGAGCATCTGAGTTCGCGTGTATCCTCTGATGTGCTGCTTTGTCCCCTCTATGGCGCATTGCCGCTCAGCGAACAGCGTCAGGCCATTCTTCCTGCACCGGTCGGCAAGCGTAAAGTCGTACTGGCTACCAATATTGCCGAAACCAGTCTGACCATCGAAGGCATTCGCCTGGTGGTTGATTGCGCGCAGGAGCGCGTGGCACGGTTTGATGTGCGTACGGGCTTAACCCGATTGATAACGCAACGCGTCAGTCAGGCGTCGATGACCCAGCGTGCAGGCCGCGCAGGGCGACTGGAACCGGGTATCTGTTTACATCTGCTGGGTAAAGAGCAGGCGGAACGCGCAGCGGTGCAAAGCGATGCGGAAATTCTGCAAAGCGATCTCTCTTCGCTTCAGCTGGAACTGTTGCAATGGGGCTGCTATGACCCGCAGCAACTGAACTGGCTGGATACGCCCCCCGCGGCCAATCTGGCTGCCGCACGTCGCTTACTCACGCAGTTACAGGCGCTGGACGGTGAACGTCTGACGGCGCAGGGGCAGAAAATGGCGGCGCTGGGTAACGACCCGCGTCTGGCGGCGATGCTGATTACCGCGAAAAGTGATGACGAGGCTGCCACGGCGGCCCGGCTGGCGGCGATTCTTGAAGAACCGCCGCGCGGTGCGGGTAGCGATCTGGGCCAGGCGTTTTCGCGCAATCAGTCGAACAGGCAACAGCGTAGTCAGCAGTTGCTCAGGCGTTTGAATCGGCGTGGCGGCAAACCGGATAGCGACGCCATTCCCGCATTACTGGCACAAGGTTTTCCTGATCGTATCGCGCGGCGACGTGGGCTGGATGGGCGCTATCAACTGGCGAACGGTATGGGCGCAATGCTCGATAGCGATGATGCGTTAAGCCGCCATGAATGGCTGATTGCGCCGCTGCTGTTACAGGGCAACGCGTCGCCCGATGCGCGTATTTTACAGGCGTACGCGCTGGATGTTGACGCACTGGCTACGCGCTGCCCTCAACTGCTTGAACAGTCCGATACCATCGAATGGGATGAGGCGCAGGGAACTCTGAAAGCCCTGCGCCGTAGCCGCATTGGGCAACTGACGGTAAAAGTCCAGCCGCTGGCAAAGCCCTCGGAAGACGAGCTACATCAGGCGATGCTCAACGGCATCCGTGATAAGGGTTTAAATGTTCTGAACTGGACAGAAGACGCGCAGCAGCTACGCTTGCGTCTGCAATGTGCTGCGCGCTGGCTGCCAGATGAAGCCTGGCCGGCGGTTGATGAGGCGTCGTTGCTGGCGGAACTTGAAGCCTGGCTGCTGCCGCATATGAGTGGCGTAAAATCGCTGCGGGCGTTGAAAAACGTCAATGTCAGAGAGGCATTACACGCCTGGCTTCCCTGGACATTACGACAACGTCTGGATAGTGAGCTACCAACTCATTACACTGTGCCCACTGGAAGCCGGATAGCCATTCGCTACGATGATGAAAATCCGCCCGCGCTGGCGGTGCGAATGCAGGAGATGTTTGGTGAGGCGAGCACGCCGACTATCGCCCAGGGGCGCGTGCCGCTGGTGCTGGAGTTGCTCTCCCCGGCGCAGCGTCCTTTGCAGATTACGCGCGATTTAAGTGCATTCTGGCAGGGGGCGTACCGGGAGGTGCAAAAAGAGATGAAAGGGCGTTATCCCAAACATGTCTGGCCGGACGATCCGGCGAACACGGCGCCGACGCGGCGGACGAAAAAGTATTCGTGAGGGAATTTTCCCCTCTCCCTGTGGGAGAGGGCCGGGGTGAGGGCAACAGCGCGCACGTTCCCCCCTCACCCTAACTCTCTCCCTCAAGGGAGAGGGGACAGACAGTGCTTGTGGCTAAGTTCAGCACGGGTTTTCCCCCTCTCCCTGTGGGAGAGGGCCGGGGTGAGGGCAACAGCGCGCACGTTCCCCCCTCACCCTAACCCTCTCCCTCAAGGGAGAGGGGACAGACAGCGCTTGTGGCTAAGTTCAGCACGGGTTTTCCCCTCTCCCTGTGGGAGAGGGCCGGGGTGAGGGCAACAGCGCGCACGTTCCCCCCTCACCCTAACCCTCTCCCTTAAGGGAGAGGGGACAGACAGTGCTTGTGGCTAAGTTCAGCACGGGTTTTCCCCCTCTCCCTGTGGGAGAGGGCCGGGGTGAGGGCAACAGCGCGCACGTTCCCCCTCACCCTAACCCTCTCCCTCAAGGGAGAGGAGACAGACAGTGCTTGTGGCTAAGTTCAGCACGGGTTTTCCCCCTCTTCCTATGGGAGAGGGGATAGATCGAGCAAATTTGAGAGATATCTTCTTCTGTTCCAAAACAGAAGAACTGAGAATCAGGCCTTTGCGCCTGAATGTTGCGGAGAGAAAGCATGGCGGGGAATGACCGCGAGCCGATTGGACGTAAAGGCAAGCCTGCGCGTCCGGCGAAACAAAAGGTGAGCCGTCGTCGTCTCAGAGATGAGGATTACGACGACGATTATGATGATGACTATGAGGATGATGAGCCAATGCCACCACGTAAAGGAAAGGGCAAGGGCGGCAAGCCTCGTAGAAAACACGGCTGGTTCTGGCTGCTGGTGAAGCTGGCTATCGTTTTTGCCGTTCTGCTGGCGATTTACGGTGTCTATCTGGACCAGAAAATTCGCAGCCGTATCGACGGTAAAGTCTGGCAACTGCCGGCGGCGGTGTATGGCCGCATGGTTAACCTTGAGCCGGATATGCCCATCAGCAAGAAAGAGATGGTGCAGCTGTTAACGGCGACACAGTACCGCCAGGTAACCGCGATGACGCGTCCGGGCGAGTTCACCGTGCAGGCTAACAGCATTGAGATGATCCGCCGTCCCTTCGATTTCCCGGACAGCAAAGAAGGGCAAGTACGCGCACGTCTGACCTTTGATGGCGATCATCTGGATACGATCGAAAACATGGAGAACAACCGTCAGTTCGGTTTCTTCCGTCTTGATCCGCGCCTGATCACCATGCTCTCGTCGCCAAACGGCGAGCAGCGTCTGTTTGTGCCGCGTAGCGGTTTCCCGGACCTGCTGGTAGACACTCTGCTGGCAACCGAAGACCGTCACTTCTACGAGCATGATGGCGTGAGCCTCTACTCTATCGGTCGTGCGGTGCTGGCGAACCTGACTGCTGGGCGTACGGTGCAGGGCGCGAGTACGCTGACGCAGCAGCTGGTGAAGAACCTGTTCCTCTCCAGCGAACGTTCCTACTGGCGTAAAGCCAACGAAGCGTACATGGCTGTGCTGATGGATGCGCGCTACAGCAAAGATCGTATTCTTGAGCTGTATATGAACGAGGTCTATCTCGGTCAGAGCGGCGATAATGAAATTCGCGGTTTCCCGCTGGCGAGCCTGTACTACTTTGGCCGTCCGGTTGAAGAGCTGAGTCTTGATCAGCAAGCACTGCTGGTCGGGATGGTGAAAGGGGCGTCCATCTACAACCCGTGGCGTAACCCGAAACTGGCACTGGAACGCCGTAACCTGGTGCTGCGTCTGCTTCAGCAGCAGAATGTTATCGACCAGGAGTTGTACGACATGCTGAGTGCGCGTCCACTGGGCGTGCAGCCACGCGGCGGGGTGATTTCACCTCAGCCAGCGTTTATGCAGATGGTGCGTCAGGAGTTGCAGGCGAAACTGGGCGATAAAGTGAAAGATCTCTCCGGCGTGAAGATCTTCACTACCTTCGACTCCGTGGCGCAGGATGCGGCAGAAAAAGCGGCGACCGAGGGTATTCCGGTACTGAAGAAGCAGCGTAAGCTGAGCGATCTCGAAACGGCGATGGTGGTGGTTGACCGCTTTAGCGGTGAAGTTCGGGCGATGGTAGGGGGCGCAGAGCCGCAGTTCGCCGGTTATAACCGCGCGATGCAGGCCCGTCGTTCCATTGGCTCGCTGGCGAAGCCGGCCACCTATCTGACGGCGTTAAGCCAGCCGAATCAGTATCGCCTGAACACCTGGATTGCTGATGCGCCGATTTCTCTGCGTCAGCCTAATGGTCAGGTGTGGTCGCCGCAGAACGATGACCGTCGCTTTAGCGGTCAGGTGATGCTGGTGGATGCGCTAACGCGTTCCATGAACGTGCCGACAGTTAACCTTGGTATGGCGCTGGGCTTGCCAGCCATTACCGATACCTGGCAAAAACTGGGCGTGCCGAAAGATCAGTTGCACCCGGTTCCGGCGATGATCCTGGGGGCTCTGAACCTGACGCCAATCGAAGTGGCGCAGGCGTTCCAGACCATCTCCAGCGGCGGTAACCGTGCGACGCTTTCTGCATTGCGTTCGGTGATTGCGGAAGACGGCACGGTGCTGTATCAGAGCTACCCACAGGCTGAGCGTGCTGTTCCGGCGCAGGCCGCGTACATGACCCTGTGGACCATGCAGCAGGTGGTGCAGCGGGGTACGGGTCGTCAGTTGGGCGCAAAATATCCAGGCCTGCATCTGGCGGGTAAAACGGGCACCACCAACAACAACGTTGATACCTGGTTTGCCGGGATCGACGGTCGTGAAGTGGTAATCACCTGGGTCGGTCGCGATAACAACCAGCCGACTAAGCTGTACGGGGCGAGCGGCGCAATGTCGATTTATCAACGCTATCTGGCAAACCAGTCACCGATTCCGCTGGTGCTGACGCCGCCGGAAGATATTGTTGATATGGGCGTAGATTACAACGGTAACTTTGTGTGCTCTGGCGGTTCACGTATGTTACCGGTGTGGACGACCGAGCCGGATGCGCTCTGCCAGCAGGGTGAGATGATGCAGCAGCAACAGGAGCAGCAGTCGGGCAACCCGTTCGACCAGTCTTCTCAGCCGCAGCAACAGCAGCAGCCACAAGAGCAGCCGAAGAAAGAAGAGAAAGACAGCGATGGCGTCGCTGGCTGGATCAAGGATATGTTTGGCGGTAATTAATATCGTCAACGCGCAAAGCCCGCTTATGTCAGCGGGCTTTTTTATGCGCGATTGTCAGAATGACGTAATGACTAAAACCAATCTATTAACCCTCTGTTTTCATCTGGTTATTTCTTGAACCTTTAATCCACAACACTCCCTTTACTGCTTGCTATATCGCCGCCGTTTGGCCTATTATTCGGCGGTTATAATAATAATTCTCGTTTACGTTATCATTCATCATTTCATCAGAGATATACCAATGGCGCATCTGAAAACTGCTCAGCCAAACCACTCGCTGCGTAAAATCGCAGTTGTAGTAGCCACAGCGGTTAGCGGCATGTCTGTCTATGCACAGGCGGCGGACCAACCGAAAGAAGAAACCATTACCGTCACTGCGGCACCTGTTTCTCAGGAAAGCGCGTGGGGCCCGGCACCGACAATCGCGGCGAAACGTTCAGCGACCGCAACCAAGACCGACACGCCGATTGAAAAGACGCCGCAGTCTGTTTCGGTGATCACGCGCCAGGAAATGGAAATGCGTCAGCCGACGACCGTAAAGGAAGCGATGGCCTACACGCCGAGCGTTTTCTCTACCCGCGGTAGCTCTTCCACTTATGATGTTGTTTCTATTCGCGGATTTACTGCGCCTACTACCGTAAACACCAACCAGTATCTGGACGGTATGAAACTTCAGGGTAACAACTATTCTGAAGTCTCCATGGACCCCTATTTCCTGGAACGCGTTGAAGTCATGCGCGGGCCAACGTCGGTGCTGTACGGCAACAGCAACCCAGGCGGTATCGTGAGCATGGTCAGCAAACGCCCGACCACCGAACCCCTGCGCGAAATTCAGTTTAAAATGGGTACGGACAACCTGTGGCAGACCGGCTTTGACTTCAGCGACGCGATCGATGATGCGGGCGTGTGGTCCTATCGTCTGACCGGTTTAGGCCGCAGCCAGGACACGAAGCAGGAGATGGCGAAATCAACCCGCTACGCCATCGCACCTTCCTTTAGCTGGCGTCCGGATGATAAAACCGACTTCACTTTCCTGAGCAACTTCCAGAGCGATCCTGATGCTGGTTACTATGGCTGGCTGCCGCGCGAGGGCACCGTTGTGCCTTATGTCGATGCGAATGGTAACTCACATAAGTTGCCGACCGATTTCAACGAAGGCGAGAAAGACAACAAGATGCAGCGTCGCCAGCAGATGGTGGGCTACAACTTCTCTCACGCATTTAACGATACCTTCACCGTGCGCCAGAATCTGCGCTACGACCAGGTGAAAACGCTTTATAAAGCGGTATACGGTTTTGGCTATAACGGCGCGGGTAAAATTAACCGCAACTATGTTCGTTCTGACGAAGCGCTGAATGCCTTTACCGTTGATACGCAACTCCAGTCCAACTTTGCTACCGGCGACGTGGACCACACGCTGCTGACCGGCGTCGATTACTCGCGTATGCGTAACGACGTTGATGCGCTTTACGGCTCTGCCAGCCCGCTGGATATGAGCAACCCGCAGTATGGTAATGCGAATGTGTCCGTCAACTTCCCGTATGCGGTACTCAACCGTATGGAACAGACGGGGCTCTACGCGCAGGATCAAATCGAGTGGGATAAGTGGGTACTGACGCTCGGGGGGCGCTACGACTACGCGAAAACCTCAACCCTTACCCGTTCAGGCAACTCTTTAGCTGAGAAGAACGACCAGCAGTTCACCTGGCGCGGTGGCCTGAACTATCTGTTCGATAACGGTATTTCTCCGTACTTCAGCTACAGCGAATCTTTCGAGCCGACCTCTGGCTCAACGAAAGAGGGCACGCCGTTTGATCCGTCTCGCGGTAAGCAGTACGAAGCGGGCGTGAAGTACGTGCCTAACGACAGACCGATTGTGCTGACTGCGGCGCTGTACGAGCTCACCAAGAATAAAAACCTGACGGCGGATCCGAACGATCCTACCGGTATGTATAGCGTACAGGCGGGTGAAATCCGTTCTCGTGGCGTTGAGCTGGAAGCAAAAGCGGCGCTGAATGCGAACATCAACCTGACGGCTGCCTACAGCTACACCGACGCAGAGTATACTGAAGATACTATCTTCAAAGGTAAGCGTCCGGCGGAAGTTCCGCGTAATCAGGCTTCTCTGTGGACGGACTATACCTTCTACGATACCGTTCTGAGCGGTCTGACCTTCGGTGCGGGTGTGCGTTATACGGGTTCAACCGTCAGCTACTACAAATACGATACCTCGACCGGGAAGAAAAACGAGTCGTTCAATGTCGGCAGCTACACCGTGGCGGATGCGATGGTGAAATACGATCTGGCACGTTTCGGCCTGCCGGGGTCGTCTGTTGCTGTGAACGTCAACAACCTGTTTGACCGTGAATATGTCTCCAGCTGCTATAGCGAATATGCATGCTACTGGGGCGCGGAACGTCAGGTTGTCGCGACAGCGACCTTCCGCTTCTAATCACTCCTATCGGGCGCGGTTTATCCGCGCCCTTTGACAAGTTGACGGCTATGCAGGACATCACAACCCCTCCAGATACCACCTTTGCACTCGATAGCGTCTCGTTTCGGGTTCCAGGTCGCACGCTGCTTCACCCTCTCTCCCTCACGTTCCCGGTGGGAAAAGTCACCGGCCTTATCGGCCACAACGGCTCCGGTAAATCCACGCTGCTGAAAATGCTTGGACGTCATCAGCCGCCGTCGGAAGGTGAGATTCTGCTGGACGGGCAGCCGCTCGACAGCTGGAACAGCAAAGCGTTTGCCCGTAAAGTCGCCTATCTGCCGCAGCAGTTGCCGCAGGCGGAAGGGATGACTGTGCGTGAGCTGGTGGCGATTGGTCGCTATCCGTGGCACGGGGCGTTGGGGCGTTTTGGCGTAGCCGACCGCGAAAAAGTGGAAGAAGCGATCACGCTGGTAGGGTTAAAACCGCTGGCCAATCGCCTGGTGGATAGCCTCTCCGGCGGCGAGCGTCAGCGGGCGTGGATTGCCATGCTGGTGGCGCAGGACAGCCGCTGCCTGCTGCTGGATGAGCCCACTTCCGCGCTGGATATCGCGCATCAGGTTGATGTGCTGGCGCTGGTGCACCGTTTAAGCCAGCAGCGCGGGCTGACGGTGGTGGCGGTACTGCACGACATCAACATGGCTGCGCGTTACTGCGACTATTTAGTGGCGCTGCGCGGCGGCGAGATGATCGCTCAGGGCACACCTGCCGAGCTGATGCGCAGCGAAACGCTGGAACACATTTACGGTATTCCGATGGGAATACTGCCACACCCGGCAGGCGCTGCGCCGGTAAGTTTTGTTTATTGATGGATGCCTCCTCTTTGATTAGCCGTCGGCGTTTACTAACAGCAATGGCGCTCTCGCCGCTGCTCTGGCAAATGCGCAACGCGCAGGCGGCGACTGTCGATCCTCACCGTATTGTGGCGCTGGAGTGGCTCCCGGTTGAGCTGCTGCTGGCGTTGGGCGTCACGCCTTACGGTATTGCCGATATCCCAAACTATACGCTGTGGGTGAATGAACCCGCGTTGCCGGATTCGGTGATTGACGTTGGCCTGCGTACCGAACCCAACCTCGAACTGCTGACTCAGATGAAACCGTCGTTTCTGGTCTGGTCGGCGGGCTATGGCCCTTCGGCCGAGACACTGGCGAAAATTGCGCCAGGGCGCGGTTTTGCCTTTAGCGATGGTAAGCAACCGCTGACGCAGGCGCGTCATTCGCTTATTGAAATGGCACAACTGATTGGCCGCGAGCCGCAGGCGCAACAGCACCTGCGGGAATATGATGCCTTTGTAGAAAGCCTGAAGCCGCGTTTTGCGATGCGTGGCGATCGCCCATTATTGATGGTCACGCTGTTGGATGCGCGGCATATGCTGGTCTTCGGGCCGAACTGCCTGTTTCAGGAGATGCTCGACACGCTTGGCGTTAAAAACGCCTGGCAGGGCGAAACCAACTTCTGGGGCAGCGTGGCGGTGGGTATTGATCGCCTGGCCGCCTACAAAGATGCGGATGTGCTCTGCTTCGACCACGGCAACGACCCGGAGATGCGTAAGCTGATGGCAACGCCGCTGTGGCAGGCGATGCCGTTTGTACGGGCCAACCGTTTTCAGCGTGTGCCGGCGGTCTGGTTCTACGGCGCGACGCTCTCGGCAATGCATTTTGGCCGCGTGCTGGATAACGCGCTGGGAGGCAAAGCATGAGAACCAAAATCTCCCCGTTTGCCGCCCTGTTGCTGCTGGCGTTGTTTATTGTCGCACTGACGTTGACCTGGTTTAACTTTAACATTGCGCTGCCGCGAGGGCAGTGGATGCAGGCGCTTCGTCAACCAAACATCGATTCTATCGACCAGATGCTATTCCACTATAGCCTGACGCCGCGACTGGCGATTTCGCTGCTGGTTGGCGCGGGGCTTGGGCTGGTTGGCGTTCTGTTCCAGCAGGTGTTGCGTAACCCACTGGCGGAACCGACTACGCTTGGCGTGGCGACCGGCGCGCAGCTTGGTATGACCGTCACCACATTGTGGGCTATCCCGGGCGCGTTGACCTCACAGTTTGCCGCGCTGGCCGGGGCGTGTATTGTCGGTGCGCTGGTATTTGGTGTGGCGTGGGGCAAGCGACTCTCGCCGGTGACGCTGATTCTGGCGGGGCTGGTGGTCAGCCTTTACTGCGGCGCGATTAATCAACTGATGGTGATATTCCATCATGACCAGTTACAAAGCATGTTCCTGTGGAGTACCGGCACCCTGACACAAACCGACTGGAGCATCGTCGAACGTCTGTGGCCGCAACTGCTGGGCGGGGTGATGCTCACGTTGCTGCTGCTGCGCCCACTGACGCTGATGGGCCTGGATGATGGCGTGGCCCGCAACCTGGGGCTGGCGTTATCTCTGGCGCGTCTGGCAGCGTTAACGCTGGCGATTGTGATCAGCGCCTTCCTCGTTAACGCGGTAGGCATTATCGGCTTTATCGGCCTGTTTGCGCCGCTGCTGGCGAAAATGCTCGGCGCGCGCCGTCTTCTGGCGCGTCTGATGCTGGCGCCGCTGATTGGCGCGCTGATCCTCTGGCTCTCCGACCAAATCATTATTTGGCTCACCCGCGTGTGGATGGAAGTCTCGACCGGGTCAGTCACCGCGCTGATTGGCGCGCCATTGCTGCTGTGGCTGCTCCCACGTTTACGCAGCATGACCGCACCGGCCATGAACGCCAGCGATAGCGTTGCGCAGGAGCGTTACAACGTGCCTGCATGGGCCATCGCTGGTCTGGTGATTCTGCTGGTAGCGATGTTCGCCGCACTGGCGTTTGGCCGTGATGCCGACGGCTGGCGCTGGGCGAGCGGAACGCTACTGGATGAACTGCTGCAATGGCGCTGGCCTCGCGTTCTCTCCGCGCTGATCGCCGGGATGATGCTGGCGGTGGCGGGCTGTATTATCCAGCGTCTGACGGGGAATCCGATGGCCAGCCCGGAAGTGCTGGGGATCAGTTCCGGCGCGGCGTTCGGCGTGGTGTTGATGCTGTTTGTCGTGCCGGGGAATGCCTTTGGCTGGCTGTTGCCTGCGGGCAGTATTGGCGCGGCAGTGACGCTACTGATTATTTTGATCGCCGCCGGACGCGGTGGCTTTTCGCCACACCGCATGCTGCTGGCAGGGATGGCGCTCAGCACGGCGTTTACCATGTTGCTGATGATGTTGCAGGCGAGTGGTGATCCGCGTATGGCGCAAATCCTGACGTGGATTTCGGGCTCAACCTACAATGCGACCAGCACGCAGGTGCTGCAATCGGCGGTGGTGATGGCGGCGCTGTTCCTGCTGGTACCGTTGAGTCGCCGTTGGTTAACGATTCTGCCGCTGGGCGGGGATACCGCACGATCTGTCGGGATCGCCCTAACGCCTGCGCGTATTGCGCTTTTGCTGCTGGCGGCCAGTCTGACGGCGGCGGCCACGCTCACCATCGGCCCGCTGAGCTTTGTTGGCCTGATGGCACCGCATATCGCGCGCATGATGGGCTTCCGCCGTACAATGCCGCATATCGTGATGTCTACGCTGGTAGGGGGCTTGCTGCTGGTGTTTGCCGACTGGTGTGGGCGCATGATCATGTTCCCGTATCAGATCCCGGCAGGGTTGCTGTCGACCTTTATCGGCGCGCCGTACTTTATTTATTTACTGAGAAAGCAGAGTCGTTAGAAAAGACCCTCACCCCGGCCCTCTCCCTGAGGGAGAGGGGGAAAACAAGCGCCGGTCGGTTCTCTCTTCCTGTGTGTGGGGGGAGAAAACAAGCGCCCGGTCGGTTCTCTCTCCCTGTGTAAGAGGGAGAAAACAATTGCACGGTCGGTTCCCTCTCCCTGTGGGAGAGGGTTAGGGTGAGGGGGCTACAGCTGCGCAAACACCTTACGCGCGGCATCAATGGTTTTATTAATATCTTCCGGCGTATGCGCCACGGACATAAAGCCCGCTTCAAACGCCGATGGCGCCAGATAAATCCCTTCGTCCAGCATCAGGTGGAAGAAACGCTTGAAGCGCTCCACGTCGCATTTCAGGACGTCCTGATAGCAGGTCACCGTTTCTGCATCGGTGAAGAAAATCCCGAACATCCCGCCAACGTGGTTAACCACCAGAGGAATTCCTGTCTCTGCAGCCACTTCCAGCAAACCTTCTGCCAGTTGGGTCGTAAGCTCGTCTAAGGTTTCGTGCACGCCTGGCTGCGCCACCTGCGTCAGGCACGCGTAGCCTGCGGCCATTGCAATCGGGTTACCGGAAAGCGTACCCGCCTGATAAACCGGGCCAGTTGGCGCCAGCGCGTCCATCACATCACGGCGTCCGCCAAAAGCGCCGACTGGCATGCCGCCGCCGATGATTTTGCCAAGGCAGGTGAGATCCGGCACGACGTCATAGTAAGACTGCGCGCCCGCCAGTGCGACGCGGAAACCGGTCATGACTTCATCGATGATCAGCAGCGCGCCAAATTCATCGCACAGGGCGCGCAGGCCCGGCAGGAATTCCGGCAGCGGCGGTACACAGTTCATGTTGCCCGCGACCGGTTCCACGATGATGCAGGCGATCTCCTGCGGGAACTGCTCGAACGCCTCGCGCACGGAGGCGAGATCGTTATAGGTGCAGGTCAGCGTGTGTTTGGCGAAATCTGCCGGAACGCCTGGGGAGTTTGGCTGGCCGAGGGTCAGCGCGCCGGAACCGGCTTTTACCAACAGGTGATCGGCGTGACCGTGGTAGCAACCTTCGAATTTGATGATTTTATCGCGGCCCGTGAAGCCACGCGCCAGGCGAATGGCGCTCATGGTCGCTTCCGTTCCTGAGTTCACCATGCGAACCATGTCCATGGTCGGCACCAGTTCAGTCACCAGTTCCGCCATTTTCACTTCCATTTCGGTTGGCGCACCGAAGCTCAGACCACGTTCGGCGGCTTCAATCACCGCGTTACGGATGGTCGGGTTATTGTGGCCCAGCACCATCGGACCCCAGGAGCCGACGTAATCGACGTAGGCTTTGCCATCCGCATCATACAGGTAAGCCCCGTCCGCACGTTCGATAAACAGCGGTGTGCCACCCACGCCGGTGAAGGCGCGTACCGGTGAGTTGACGCCGCCGGGAATAAGTTTTCGTGCGGCGTTGTAGAGGTTTTCCGATTTGCTCATGAAACGGCTCCTGATTCGGGGGAGGAAAATGATTAACGGGCTATTCTAATTATTCCAGGAAGGTTATGAAAGTTTTGCCGAAATGAAACACTCGGTCATTCAGGGGATTTTTTACGCGACGAGGGGCGAGAGGCCCGTTAGAATGCCTCCTTCGGATTTGTATTACCAATTTATGATAAGCAGATGAAAGCAGATTCTTCCTCTTTTGAGTCACAGCAAATTGCACGCTTACGTCGTGGCGATACGATACGCCGGTTATTGAACCGCGATAAAACGCCGCTAAAAGTTCTGTTGATGGCCGCGCTGGTCGGCACCGTCGCCGGTTTCGTTGGCGTGGCGTTCGAAAAAGCGGTGAACTGGGTGTCTAACCTCCGTATGGCGTCGATCGCGCAGGTGGCGGATCACTGGTTTATCGTCTGGCCGCTGGCCTTTATTCTTTCCGGGCTGCTGGCGATGGTGGGATACTTCTTAGTACGGCGCTTTGCGCCGGAAGCGGGGGGCTCGGGTATTCCTGAAATTGAGGGCGCGCTGGAAGAGTTGCGTCCGGTGCGCTGGTGGCGCGTGCTGCCAGTGAAATTTATCGGCGGGATGGGGACACTCGGGGCCGGGATGGTACTCGGGCGAGAAGGGCCGACGGTGCAAATCGGCGGTAATATCGGGCGCATGATTGGCGATATCTTCCGTATGCGCAGCGCCGAAGCGCGTCACACCCTGCTGGCAACCGGCGCGGCGGCGGGGTTGTCGGCGGCGTTCAATGCACCGCTGGCGGGGATCCTGTTCATCATTGAAGAGATGCGCTCGCAGTTTCGCTATAACCTGGTTTCCATAAAAGCTGTCTTTACCGGCGTCATTATGTCGAGCATCGTGTTTCGCATCTTTAACGGCGAGACGCCGGTAATTGAAGTGGGCAAACTGACCAACGCACCGGTGAACACGCTGTGGCTTTATCTGGTGCTGGGGATGATTTTTGGTATCGTCGGCCCCATCTTCAATACGCTGGTGTTGAGAACGCAGGATATGTTCCAGCGCATTCACGGTGGCGAAATCAAAAAGTGGGTCTTAATCGGCGGCCTGATTGGCGGGCTGTGCGGCGTGCTTGGGTTGATTGAACCGGCGGCGGCGGGTGGCGGTTTTAACCTGATTCCGATTGCGGCTGCAGGCAACTACAGCGTAGGTTTGCTGCTGTTTATCTTTATCGCACGCGTACTGACCACGCTGCTTTGCTTCTCCTCTGGCGCGCCGGGCGGGATTTTCGCCCCAATGCTGGCGCTGGGCACACTGCTGGGCACCGCGTTCGGCATGGCGGCAATGAACGTTTTTCCGGGCTACCATCTTGAGGCGGGTACGTTTGCTATCGCAGGCATGGGCGCATTAATGGCCGCGTCGGTGCGTGCGCCGCTTACCGGGATTGTGCTGGTGCTGGAGATGACCGACAATTATCAGCTCATTTTGCCAATGATTATTACCTGCTTAGGTGCCACGCTATTGGCGCAGTTCCTGGGCGGCAAGCCGCTCTACGCCACGATCCTGGCGCGAACGCTGGCGAAACAGGAAGCAGAACAGGCGGCAAAAGCCCAGCAAGCGGCCGGGCAGAATACTTGAATGAATTACCAGGGTATTAGATAATGACCAAAAGAATCGGGTTATTATTTGCCCAGATTACAGTATTAATGGGAGCAAAAAATGAGTGATGAAGTTGTGCTGCCGCTGGAGTTTACCGACGCCGCAGCCTCTAAAGTAAAAGACCTGATTGCAGATGAAGACAATCCGAATATGAAACTGCGCGTGTATATCACCGGCGGTGGTTGCAGCGGTTTCCAGTACGGCTTCACTTTTGACGATCAGATCAACGAAGGCGATATGACCATTGAGAAACAGGGCGTAGGCCTGGTCGTTGACCCGATGAGCCTGCAGTATCTGGTTGGCGGTTCTGTTGATTACACCGAAGGTCTGGAAGGTTCCCGTTTTATCGTGACCAACCCGAACGCGACCAGCACCTGCGGCTGCGGTTCTTCGTTCAGTATCTGATGATTACCGGATGGCGTGCGCGCTATCCGGTTAAATCAGGCTATTTCCCCGGTTCGTCCAGCGCAAAGGTCGGCAGTTTCAGATGCCAGTGGATCGCTGCCAGGCGAATGACCAACGTCACCACCATGCCAATCATACTGGCGCTCTCCAGCGGAACCTTGAAAGTATAAAACGCCGTGGCGTGGACGATGCCGCCGATGATACAGGCCGTGGCATAAATTTCCGTTCGCAGGATCATCGGTACTTCGCGCGCCAGCACGTCGCGGATAATCCCGCCGCCGACACCGGTGATAACGCCCATACAAACGGCGACCAGTGGCCCGGTTTCAGCAAGAAACGCTTTATTCACGCCAATGCCGACAAACACCGCGAGGCCGACGGCATCCAGCACCGGTAATACCCACTTTGGCAGGCGGCGCGGTTGACGCACCAGCACGATAGTGAGCATACAGGTGACCATCGCCACCACCAGGTCAGTGGGATCTTTTACCCAAAAAACCGGGCCGTGATCAAGGGCCATATCGCGGATTGTTCCGCCGCCGACAGCGGTGACCACGCCCAGCACCAGCACACCAAACGGGTCCATACGCAGTTTTCCGGCGAGCAGAACGCCGGAAACGGCAAATACCATTGTGCCAAGAATATCCAGCCAGTAGACGAGCATATCCTGAGTTAACCTATCAATTAACCTGCGCCAGGGCAGTACAGAGTTGTTTCGCGGCGAGGATAATACGTGGGCTTGCACGTTCAAACCAGTCGCTATTGAGAGGAATCACCGGGATTGTGAGCTGACTGCCCCAATACTGCTCGATTTTCGGAATTTGACTCGCGCCGCCGGCAACCACAATCGCCTGTGGCTGGCGTGTAAGCACCTGTTCGCGGCTCACCTGTGGCCAGGGAACGCGGCTGTCGGCGAAGATGTTTTCACCCCCGCAAATCTCCAGCACCTGGTTCTGAATGGCGGCTTTGTTGCTGGTAAAGATAGGATTAAAACCGAACTGGAGAAATACCCGTTTTTTGGGCTGATTTGCATAGCGGGCTTTGAGTTCGGTGTAGTCGCGCAGCAGTTGGCTGGCGGCCTGTTCCGCTTTTTCCGGGTGTGGGCTCCATCGGGCGATTTCGCGCAGCGTAGCGGCAATGCTTTCCACCGTATGGTTGTCTATCCATACGACTTTAATGCCCAACGAACTCAACTGGTTAACCTGACGTTCGGCGTTGCCTTCTCGCCAGGCAAGCACCACATCGGGCTTAAGTGCCACGATGCGTTCGAGGTTAATCCCCTGCCATGAGGCGACTTGCTCAATACTTTTTGCCGCTTCCGGGTAGTCGGAATAGTTGCTGACGCCAATCGGGGTGATCCCGGCCGCAAAGGCCAGTTCCGTATTGGCTGGAGAGAGAGTAATGACCCGCGGCGCGGCACCAAGCCACGCCGGGGCAACCAGTGCGAGGGCGAGAAGCCCTTTAAGCAGCGACTTAACCACGCGCCAGCTTCTGCACCAGGGTTTCCACCATCAGGGTGGACTGTTTTGCCGCTACCGCCAGGAACTCGTCAAAGCTCAGGTGAGACTGCTGGTCAGCGACGTCGGAGATCGCGCGGACCACCACGAACGGGACGTTAAAGTTGTGGCAGACGTGCGCGATGGCGGTCGCTTCCATTTCAACGGCCACTGCCTGCGGGAAGTTGTGACGGATTTTCGCCAGGCCTACGGAGCCGTTGATGAAGGCGTCGCCGCTGACGATCAGCCCACGTACCGCATTCAGATTTAATGCTTTAATGCACTCTTCTGCCGCAGAGATCAGCTTTTCGTCGGCTTTAAAACCTGCCGGACAACCCGGAAGCTGACCAAACTCGTAGCCGAACGCGGTCACATCCGCATCGTGATAGCGCGCTTCATCGGAAACCACGATATCACCCACCCTCAGCGTCGGCGCCAGGCCACCCGCAGAACCGGTATTGATAATCACGTCCGGCTGGCAACGTTCCAGCAGCAGGGTTGCACCCATCGCGGCAGCGACTTTACCGATACCGGATTTCAGTAACGCGACATCCACCCCGTTAAGCTGGCCGGTATAAATTTCACTTCCGCCGATGGAGAGAGTTTCACGGTTTTCGATTTTGTCACGCAGCAGCGTAACTTCTTCTTCCATTGCGCCAATGATGCCGATTTTCATAGATTTACTCGCGATATGCCCTAATTGGATGCATAGTCTACCATGGGGTTCAGGGGAAGCGCATTTCTCGCGATGGAGAGGCTATGGCTAAGATTGATTTTCGCAACAAGATTAACTGGGGCCGGCGTTATCGCTCGCCAGAAGGCGTCAGCTCTGAGCATGAAATTCTGCAAATATTCGAAAGCGATCGCGGGCGCATTATTAACTCACCGGCGATTCGTCGTTTACAGCAGAAAACCCAGGTTTTCCCGCTGGAGCGCAATGCTGCCGTGCGCACGCGTCTTACCCATTCGCTGGAAGTACAGCAGGTAGGGCGTTACATCGCGAAAGAAGTGCTCAGCCGTCTGAAAGAGAAAAAGCTGTTAGCCACTTATGGGCTGAATGAGCTGACCGGGCCATTCGAAAGCATCGTTGAGATGGCCTGCCTGATGCACGACATTGGTAATCCACCGTTTGGTCATTTTGGCGAAGCGGCCATCAATGACTGGTTCCGCCAACGGCTGGTTCCGGCGGATGCCACCCAGCAACCGCTGAGCCACGATCGCTGTGTGGTTGCTACACTGCGTTTGCAAGAAGGCGATGAGACGCAGAATGAATTGCGTCGGAAGGTGCGTCAGGATCTCTGTCATTTTGAAGGCAATGCGCAGGGCATTCGCATGGTACATACCTTAATGCGCATGAATCTTACGTGGGCGCAGGTCGGCTGTATTCTGAAATATACTCGCCCCGCCTGGTGGGCCAGCGACGTGCCGGCAAGCCACAGCTATTTAATGAAAAAACCTGGCTATTATTTAGCCGAAGAACACTATATTACGCGCTTACGTAAAGAACTGGATTTAGCGCCTTACAATCGCTTCCCCCTAACCTGGATTATGGAGGCGGCGGACGATATCTCCTATTGTGTGGCGGATCTTGAGGATGCGGTAGAAAAACGTATCTTTAGCGTCGAGCAGCTTTATCAACATTTACATGATGCCTGGCCCGAACATGGGAAAGGTTCTCTGTTCGCGCAGGTGGTCGAAAATGCCTGGGATAAATCGCGTTCCAATTCATTAAGTCGCAGTACGGTCGATCAGTTCTTTATGTATTTACGCGTCAATACGCTAAATAAACTGGTGCCCTTCGCCGCCCAGCGCTTTATTGATAATCTGCCGGATATCTATCGTGGCGACTTTAATCATGCCCTGCTGGAAGATGAAAGCGATTATAACCAGTTATTGGATCTCTATAAAAAAGTCGCGATAAAACATGTGTTTAGTCATTCTGATGTCGAGATGCTTGAACTTCAGGGTTATCGGGTGATTAGTGGGTTGTTGGAAATCTATTCTCCCCTGTTGAAATTATCGCAAAGTGACTTCACGTTGTTGGTTGAGAAAGAACGCATCGTATCGCTGCCGATAGAATCGCGCCTTTTCCAGAAACTCTCGCGTAACCATCGACTGGCGTATATTGAGGCGGTAAATAAAGTATCGCGTGACTCAGCAGAATTCCCGGTGATGGAATACTATTATCGCTGTCGCCTGATTCAGGACTATATCAGCGGAATGACCGATCTTTACGCGTGGGATGAATATCGTCGTCTGATGGCGGTGGAATAACCACGAGTTTTGTAAAGACAGACAATAAATTTTTACTTTTTCCAGCGCCTTAAGCGCGGAACTTCGCGTCAGAATACGACTCTGATAGTCACGTACACAGCAACTTTGCATAATCTGAAATTGAGATTGAAACACATGAAAAAAACCACGTTAGCAATGAGTGCACTGGCTCTTAGTTTAAGTTTGGCATTGTCTCCGTTGTCCGCTAGCGCGGCTGAGACGGCGTCATCCGCCACGACCGCACAGCAAATGCCAAGCCTGGCGCCAATGCTGGAAAAAGTGATGCCGTCCGTAGTCAGTATCAACGTTGAAGGCAGCACGACCGTGAACACCCCGCGCATGGGGCGTAACTTCCAGCAGTTCTTCGGCGACAACTCGCCTTTCTGCCAGGACGGTTCTCCCTTCCAGAACTCACCGTTCTGTCAGGGCGGCGGACCTGATGGCGGCCAGGGCGGCGGTCAGCAACAAAAATTCCAGGCGCTGGGTTCTGGCGTCGTGATTGACGCGGCGAAAGGCTATGTCGTCACGAATAACCACGTGGTGGATAACGCGACAACCATTAAAGTGCAGTTGAGTGACGGCCGTAAGTTTGATGCCAAAATCGTCGGCAAAGATCCGCGATCCGATATCGCGCTGATCCAGATTCAGGATCCGAAAAATCTGACGGCGATTAAACTGGCTGATTCTGACGCGCTGCGCGTGGGTGACTATACCGTTGCCATCGGTAACCCGTTTGGTCTGGGCGAAACCGTGACCTCCGGTATCGTTTCTGCGCTGGGACGTAGCGGCCTGAACGTTGAAAACTATGAAAACTTTATCCAGACCGATGCGGCGATTAACCGGGGCAACTCCGGTGGTGCGCTGGTGAACCTGAACGGTGAACTGATCGGTATCAACACCGCGATTCTGGCACCGGACGGCGGCAACATCGGTATCGGCTTTGCTATCCCGAGTAACATGGTGAAAAACCTGACCTCACAGATGGTGGAATTCGGTCAGGTGAAACGCGGTGAGCTGGGGATCATGGGGACCGAGCTGAACTCCGAACTGGCGAAAGCGATGAAAGTTGACGCTCAGCGCGGGGCCTTTGTCAGCCAGGTGATGCCGAACTCTTCCGCAGCAAAAGCGGGGATTAAAGCGGGTGATGTGATCACCTCCCTGAACGGTAAACAAATCAGCAGCTTCGCGGCGCTGCGTGCACAGGTTGGCACCATGCCGATCGGCAGCAAAATCAGCCTCGGCCTGCTGCGTGACGGCAAACCGGTGACCGTGAGCCTGGAACTGCAGCAAAGCAGCCAGAATCAGGTTGATTCCAGCTCCATCTTCAGCGGCATTGAAGGGGCGGAAATGAGCAATAAAGGCCAGGATAAAGGCGTGGTGGTGAATACGGTGAAAGCCGGTTCCCCTGCTGCACAGATTGGCCTGAAAAAAGGTGATGTGATTGTGGGCGCAAACCAGCAGGCGGTGAAAAACATCGCTGAGCTGCGCAAAATTCTCGACAGCAAACCGTCTGTACTGGCGCTGAACATTCAGCGTGGCGATAGCTCTATCTACCTGTTGATGCAGTAATCCCCTCAGCCAACCCTTTCCCTGTCCTGGGGAAAGGGTTTTCTCCTTGTTCTGTGAAGCCTTCCACAACTCCATATTTCTCACCCTGGCTTTGTGCATTTGCACAGTGCGACGATTAGTCATCTTCCTTATGCTGTAAGCTGCTCACAGGAGGATTACATGGCTGGCTGGCATCTTGATACCAAAATGGCGCAGGATATCGTGGCGCGAACCATGCGCATTATCGACACCAACATTAACGTCATGGACGCCCGTGGTCGCATCATCGGCAGCGGCGATCGCGAGCGTATTGGTGAATTGCACGAAGGCGCGCTGTTGGTGCTTTCTCAGGGCAGGGTGGTGGACATTGATGATGCGGTTGCCAGGCATCTGCACGGCGTGCGTCAGGGGATCAACCTGCCGCTGCGACTGGAGGGCGAGATTGTTGGCGTCATCGGACTGACTGGCGAACCGGAGACGCTGCGTAAATATGGCGAACTGGTGTGCATGACCGCCGAAATGATGCTCGAACAGTCACGTCTGATGCATCTTTTGGCGCAGGATAGCCGCCTGCGTGAAGAGCTGGTGATGAACCTGATTCAGGCGGAAGAGAATACGCCCGCGTTAACCGAATGGGCCCAGCGTCTGGGCATCGATTTAAACCAGCCGCGCGTGGTGGCGGTGGTGGAAGTGGACAGCGGGCAGCTTGGGGTGGATAGCGCGATGGCTGAGCTTCAGCAATTGCAAAATGCGTTGACCACGCCCGAGCGAAATAACCTGATTGCGATTGTCTCACTGACTGAAATGGTGGTGCTGAAACCGGCGCTGAATCAGTTTGGCCGCTGGGATGCGGAAGATCACCGCAAACGCGTCGAGCAACTTATCGCGCGAATGAAAGAGAACGGACAACTGCGTTTTCGCGTCTCGCTGGGTAACTATTTTACCGGGCCGGGCAGTATTGCACGTTCTTACCGCACGGCGCGCACCACCATGATGGTGGGAAAACAGCGCATGCCGGAAAGCCGCAGCTACTTTTATCAGGACCTGATGCTGCCGGTACTGCTCGACAGCCTGCGCGGCGGCTGGCAGGCCAATGAGCTGGCCCGCCCGTTAACGCGGTTAAAGGCGATGGATAACAACGGATTACTCAGGCGCACTCTCGCGGCGTGGTTCCGCCATAATGTGCAGCCGCTGGCAACATCGAAGGCGCTGTTTATTCACCGTAATACGCTGGAGTACCGCCTGAATCGCATTTCAGAATTAACGGGGCTGGATTTAAGTAATTTTGACGATAGGTTGCTGCTGTATGTGGCGTTGCAGCTGGATGAGCAGCCGTAGCTGAACCGCGGACCACCCTCACCCTAACCCTCTCCCTGAGGGAGAGGGGACTGACTGTGCACAACGGTTATTTCGCGCGCCGGTTTTCTCCCTCTCCCTGTGGGAGAGGGCCGGGGTGAGGGGCTATTTATTCCGCGTCAGTTTTTCCAGATCCGCTTCAATCTCGCTGATCTTATTGGTCACCACCGACTCCAGGTGACGCAGATCGTCCAGGATCTTACGCTTCAGATCCACCTCGGTACGATCGCGCTGGCAAATCTGATCCAGTTCATCAATCACATAGCGCAGGTTAGGGCTTATCTCCTGCACCTCTTTGTAACCCTGCCCAACGCCGTCGGCGGCAACGGTTTTGCGCTGACGCGGATACTTAAACTTCACGCTTTTAGCGAAAAACTCACCCTTATCCTTCTGGAAGTAGATTTTCAGGATATCGTTGTTGGCTTCCTGCCGGAGGCTGTAACGATCGATTTCATCAGGATTGGTAATGCCCAAACTTTTCAGATTATCGTACATAGCGGTACCTCAAAAGGAGTCAGTTAATTTTGATTATCTTATCATCCAGCCCGGTGGCCCCGGCTCGACTGAGATCGCACGAAAGCCTTTTTGCCCGACTATTATCATGGCGTAAAAATTAGAAAATTACCTGTTTTATCTTAGCGATACCCCACGGTACCGGTTCGCATGCGGTCTTTTCATCATTCATATAGTCAACGACGGGTTGCCAGTCGAGAATGCTGTTGTAGAGACCGTGTTCATTGAGCGTGAGGCCGAAGCGCTGGTGGAGGATGTCGTGCAGACCGTGACAGTGGGAGGTATGGAACCCGCCATCAAGGCCGACGATATCATAACCAAGCAACCGCTCATTTTCATTGTGCTCTTCCGGTTGCATAACACTCAGTTTCTGATGAATGCCCGGTGCACCTTCCATCACGCCGCGAGGTTGCCATGAATCGATAAATCGTAAGGTGTCTTTTTCGGAGAAATACAAAGCAAGAAGATAACAGTGGCTTAAATCAGGAAAAAAAGTTTGCTTGTACTCAATGGCGGTATCGGCATCCATGAAGAGATCGGGCCAACCTATTTTTTCACGCTCATAATTTTCATTGGCCCAGACACAAATTTGTTCCCATCTCTCACTATTTAAAGAAAATGCAGCGGCAAGATGTTCACTTATTGTCGACGTGGCGTCGTAAAGAGCATTTTTATCAAAACCGAGCCAGCAGTACGACCAATCATCGAGAAGGCTTTCATTAAAACAGGTACTGCAGGTGAGTAACGGTTTACCATTCAATTGTGGCTGTGAATGTTTAATTGGCAAACAATGCAATAAAAGATAGCCGCCCAGATAATAATCCATCATTTTCTCTCCCTTTAAACCAATTCCAGAATCGTCACTTCAGGCCGGCAGTTCAGCCGCAATCCATATAAGCTTCCCACGCCGCGCGTCGTGTAGATTTGTCGTTCGCCACACGCATTCAGCCCTGCGACATACCTTTTGTCCTCGACGGGCGCAAAAGGTTCGCCAATCAGCGGGATGTGCATTTGCCCACCGTGGGTATGCCCACACAGCATCAAATCCCATATGCCATCGCGCAGTACTGCTTTGCTATCGGGATTATGTGCCAGCACCAGGCGCGGTAATATGCCGTTGCGCCAGCCGGGAACCGCTGCGCTGTTACATTGCCCACACCATAAATCGCCCACGCCGGTTAATTCAAATTGTTGTTTCCCCTTGGTAATAACCGTGGTGCGATTAAATAAAGGCGTTACACCCGCATGGATAATTGCCTGACTTATCGCATCATTGTGCGGGCTGCCAACTTTGTGGTCGTGGTTGCCGAAACAGGCAAAAACCGGCGCGTGCGCGGCCAGTGGCGAGAGTACCTGAATGAATGCCGGAAAATTCAGCGGCATATCAAATAATACATAATCGCCACCCAACAGAATGAGGTCAGGATCGTGTGCAAGCCCCAGAGTGATTGCTTCTGAAATCAGGGATAAAGGAACATAACGCGAGTAATGAAGATCCGCCAGAAACAGGATTTTAAAGGGGGGCGTAGAAGGTGAGGGAGAATGAAAGAAAGGGATTCGCTGGTGGATAACCTCAAGCCAGCCTGGCTCCCAGTAATGGGCGTAACTTATACCGCTTGCGGCGCCAAGCGTAGCGGCTGCCCCTAACAGAAAACGTCTGCGAGAAATCATTGGTCGTCCATGATGTAAAAACGGGTGACTTCATGTCACCCGTTGTCGCGATGATTAATCGATCGTGCGCAGCAGTTCGTTAATGCCCACTTTACCGCGGGTTTTGGCGTCCACTTTCTTCACGATAACCGCGCAGTACAGGCTGTATTTGCCATCTTTCGACGGCAGGTTGCCGGAGACGACAACGGAGCCCGCCGGAACGCGACCATAGAAGACTTCGCCGGTTTCGCGGTCGTAGATTTTGGTGCTCTGACCCAGGTATACGCCCATGGAGATAACAGAGCCTTCTTCGACAATCACACCTTCGACTACTTCAGAGCGCGCGCCGATGAAGCAGTTATCTTCGATGATGGTTGGGTTAGCCTGCAGCGGTTCCAGTACGCCGCCGATGCCGACGCCGCCGGACAGGTGAACGTTTTTACCGATTTGCGCGCAGGAGCCAACGGTTGCCCAGGTATCAACCATAGAGCCTTCGTCAACGTAGGCACCGATGTTAACGTAAGACGGCATCAATACGGTGTTGCGAGCAATATACGCACCCTGACGAACGGCCGCTGGCGGCACCACGCGGAAGCCTTCTTTCTGGAAGCGCGCTTCGTCGTAGTCGGCGAATTTCATCGGCACTTTATCGAAGTAGCGGCTTTCCGCACCATCGATAACCTGGTTATCGTTAATACGGAAAGAGAGCAGAACCGCTTTCTTCAACCACTGGTGAGTGACCCACTGGCCGTCAATTTTTTCAGCGACACGCAGCGCGCCGGAATCCAGTAATGAAATAACCTGGTTTACCGCTTCGCGGGTTACGGTGTCGACATTGTTTGGGGTAATGTCGGCGCGACGCTCGAAAGCGGACTCAATAACGTTCTGTAATTGCTGCATTGTTACTCTTTCCATCTGTGTAAAAAAAATGATTACCCTTTATCGTTTGGATTGAGGGCTGCTGTCAACCGTTGTTGTACCTCTAATTGCAGCGCATTATTAAGCGCACGCCGGTCGGCAGTGGCGATTATAAATAAATCTTCTACTCGTTCACCAATTGTCGTAATTCTGGCTCCGTGAAGGGAAATTCCGAGGTCAGCGAACACTTTCCCGACGCGCGCTAACAGACCTGGCTGATCGAGCGCAATCAGTTCAAGAAATGATTTTCGGTCCGTATGGGTTGGCAGGAAACTCACCTCGGTATCGACGGAGAAGTGACGCAATTTTGCCGGCTGGCGACGCGGCTGCGGCACCTGCCAGCTACGTTGGGTAATCGCCTGTTCCAGCCCAAGACGGATAGCCTCATGGCGATCGGATGAGAGCGGGCTGCCGTCGGGCTCCAGCACGATAAAGGTATCCATCGCCATGCCATCGCGGGTGGTGAAAATCTGTGCGTCGTGCACGCTAAGGTTACGTCTGTCCAGCTCGCCGCATACCGCCGCAAAGAGGTAAGGGCGGTCCGGGCTCCAGATGAAAATCTCGGTGCCGCCACGGGTGGCCTGTGGGCTTAACAGGATCATCGGTTTCGCGAGATCGTGCTGCAACAGATGTCGGGCATGCCAGGCGAGTTGATTTGGCGTATGGCGTACAAAGTAGTTGGCGCGGCAGCGGTTCCAGATTTGATGCAGCTTCTCTTCGTCGATGTTATCCATGCGCAGCAGGGCCAGCGCCTGCATCTGATGATGACGCACGCGCTCGCGCATATCCGGCGTATTATCCATTCCCCGGCGCAGCTGTTTTTCGGTGGCGAAATAGAGTTCGCGCAACAGACTTTGCTTCCAACTGTTCCACAGGGTTTCATTGGTGGCACAAATATCGGCAACCGTCAGACACACCAGATAACGCAGACGGTTTTCCGTTTGCACAATTTCAGCGAACTGTTTAATCACTTCCGGGTCCTGAATATCACGCCGCTGGGCGGTGACGGACATTAACAGGTGATGACGTACCAGCCAGTCAACCAACTGCGTTTCACGGGAGTTCAGACCGTGCAGTTCGGCGAATTTCAGCACGTCTTCCGCGCCAAGAATCGAGTGATCGCCCCCGCGTCCTTTGGCGATGTCGTGGAACAGCGCGGCCATCAGAATCAGTTCGGGATGGGTAAGACGCGGCCAGAGATCGACACACAAAGGGTGGCGCGGGCGCGTCTCTTCTTCGGCAAAGCTTTCCAGCTTGAGCAGCACGCGAATGGTGTGTTCATCCACCGTGTAGGCGTGGAACAGGTCAAACTGCATCTGACCGACGATATGCGACCACTGCGGCATGTAGGCCCACAGCACGCTGTGGCGATGCATTGGCAGCAGGCCGCGTTTCACCGCGCCGGGGTGGCGCAGCATGCTAAGGAAAATCGAGCGGGCTTCCGGGATATAGCACAGCGGCTGCGCCAGATGACGACGTGCATGGCGTAGGTGGCGCAGGGTCGTGGAGTAAATTCCGGTAATAGTGCTGTTGCGCACCATAAGAGAGAACATGCGCAGAATCGCCTGCGGTTCGCGCATAAACAGCGTGTCATCGCGCAGGTCGATTAGCGTGCCGCGTAACTGGAAATCATCGTCAATCGGACGCGGTTTTTCATCTTCCGTCAGGGCAAGAATCGCTTCATCAAACAGCTGAAGCAGCATGTGATTGAGCTCGCCGACGCGACGCGTCACGCGGTAAAAATCTTTCATCATGTGCTCAACCGGCTGATTGCCTTCGCCGCCGTAGTTCAGGCGCTGGGCGACGCTTAGCTGACGGTCGAACAGCAGGCGGTTGTCGTAGCGGTTAAGTTCCAGATGCAGTGCAAAGCGGATGCGCCACAGCAGATGCAGACACTCATTGAGCTCATTGCGCTCGGCTTCAGTCAAAAAGCCAAAACCAACCATTTCATCAAGCGATGTGGCACCAAAGTGTCGGCGGGCGACCCACTGTAAAGTGTGGATATCGCGCAAGCCACCGGGGCTGCTTTTAATATCCGGCTCAAGGTTATAGCTGGTGCCGTGGTAGCGCTGGTGGCGCGCGTTTTGCTCTTCCACTTTCGCCGGGAAGAATTTTTCTGATGGCCAGAAGCCTTCGCTGAAAATGTGTTTTTGCAGTTCCAGGAACAGGGCGACGTCGCCAATCAACAGGCGTGATTCAATCAGGTTGGTGGCGACGGTCAGGTCTGAAAGACCTTCCAGCAGGCACTCTTCCAGCGTTCGTACGCTATGACCCACTTCCAGTTTGAGATCCCAGAGGAGCGTTAACAGCTCGCCAATTTTCTGCGCCTGCTCATCGGGCAGTTTCTTACGGCTTAAAATCAGCAGGTCGATGTCCGAGAGCGGGTGCAGCTCACCGCGCCCGTAGCCGCCAACGGCAACCAGCGCCGCATCTTCCACATCGCCAAAACCGTACTGAAGCCACAGGCGTTGCAGGAGCTGGTCGATGAATTCGGTGCGTGCTTCGATGAGCTGTTCGGCGGAAATTCCGCTATCAAAGGCTTCACCCAGCCAGCGCTGGAAATCATCAAGATGGGATTTGATTGTGACCATGTTCAGCGCATCCGCAGGCCAGGTACCGGGATTTTGCGGCTGATTGGGAAGGGTGGGGAGTGCGGTATTCGCGAGCTGTTCAGGAAGAGTATTCATTTATGTTTGCGCCACCCATGTAAAAAGCCGGATGACGGCGCAAGCGCCTTATCCGGCCTACGGGATAGTGCAATTTGTAGGCCTGATAAGATGCGAAAGCATCGCCATCAGGCAAATCAATTATTCGTCGTGCGAGATGACAGCCGGGATGGTGTCATCCTTACGCAGCGTCAGAATTTCGCAGCCGTTTGCCGTTACCACAATAGTATGCTCGTACTGAGCAGACAAGCTGCGATCTTTGGTTTTTACCGTCCAGCCATCTTTCATGGTGCGGATGCGGTAATCACCGGCGTTCAGCATCGGTTCGATGGTGAAGGTCATGCCTTCTTTAAGCACGACACCGCCGTCATCTGCATCATAGTGCAGTACCTGCGGTTCTTCGTGGAAGCCGCGACCAATACCGTGGCCGCAGTATTCCCGCACCACAGAGAAACCTTCTGCTTCCGCGTATTTCTGGATTGCCGCGCCGATGGTGCGCAGGCGGATGCCTGGTTTTACCATCTTGATGCCCAGATAAAGGCTTTCCTGGGTGACGCGGCACAGGCGCTCGCCCAGAATAGTTGGTTTACCGACGATGAACATTTTTGAGGTGTCACCGTGGAACTCGTCTTTAATCACGGTCACATCAATGTTGACGATATCGCCATCTTTCAGGTGCTTAGCATCATCCGGGATCCCGTGGCAAACCACTTCATTGATGGAGATGCAGACTGATTTTGGATAACCGTGGTAGCCGAGGCAGGCGGAGATCGCATGCTGGTGGTTGACGATCCAGTCGTCACAGATGCGATCCAGTTCGCCGGTGCTTACGCCCGGTTTGATGTGCTGCTCGATCATCTCCAGCACTTCGGCTGCCAGACGACCCGCGACGCGCATCTTTTCGATTTCTTCAGGTGTTTTAATAGAAATAGCCATGGAGTTTGTCCATCAGGGTCGAATTTATCGACAATAATTGTGTAAGTGCTATCAATGTTAACAGTCTGAAGCATCCACTACCAGATTGAGAATCAGTTACAGCATAGAGTGCCAACAAGTATTGGTGTCGGCGGCGTATTTGTGGTATAAAGCGCGCCGGACTTCCGTTCCATTTGATATACACAGAATGGACTGAAGCGACAATCTCACTTTGTGTAACAACACACACGTATCGACACATGTTCCGGGGTGCCCTTCGGGGTCGGTAATATGGGATACGTGGAGGCATAACCCCAACTTAATCTATAGAGGTTTTAAATCATGGCAACTGTTTCCATGCGCGACATGCTCAAGGCTGGTGTTCACTTTGGTCACCAGACCCGTTACTGGAACCCGAAAATGAAGCCTTTCATCTTCGGCGCGCGTAACAAAGTTCACATCATCAACCTTGAGAAAACTGTACCGATGTTCAACGAAGCTCTGGCTGAACTGAACAAGATCTCTGCTCGTAAAGGTAAAATCCTTTTCGTTGGTACTAAACGCGCTGCAAGCGAAGCGGTGAAAGAAGCTGCTAACAGCTGCGACCAGTTCTTCGTGAACCATCGCTGGTTGGGCGGCATGCTGACTAACTGGAAAACCGTTCGTCAGTCCATCAAACGTCTGAAAGACCTGGAAACTCAGTCTCAGGACGGTACTTTCGACAAGCTGACCAAGAAAGAAGCGCTGATGCGTACTCGTGAGCTTGAGAAACTGGAAAACAGCCTGGGCGGTATCAAAGACATGGGCGGCCTGCCGGACGCACTGTTCGTCATCGATGCTGACCACGAGCACATCGCTATCAAAGAAGCGAACAACCTGGGTATTCCAGTGTTCTCTATCGTTGATACCAACTCCGATCCAGACGGCGTTGATTTCGTTATCCCGGGTAACGACGATGCAATCCGTGCTGTAACCCTGTACCTGAGCGCTGTAGCGGCTACCGTTCGTGAAGGCCGTTCTTCTGACCTGGCTTCCCAGGCTGAAGAAAGCTTCGTAGAAGCTGAGTAATAAGGAACGCTCGTTAGAGCCCCCTTATAGACCAGGTAGTATCAAGTTTGGTTAAGGGGCCCTTTATGGCCCCTTTTTCACTTTTTTAAATCCGTTCGGTTATCAGGCCGGGCGGATCACTCTTCCGAGGATTTTAGAATGGCTGAAATTACCGCATCCCTGGTAAAAGAGCTGCGTGAACGTACCGGCGCAGGCATGATGGATTGCAAAAAAGCACTGACTGAAGCTAACGGCGACATCGAGCTGGCAATCGAAAACATGCGTAAATCTGGCGCGATCAAAGCAGCTAAAAAAGCAGGCAACGTTGCTGCTGACGGCGTGATCAAAACCAAAATCGAAGGCAACTTCGGCGTGATTCTGGAAGTTAACTGCCAGACTGACTTCGTTGCTAAAGATGGTGGTTTCCAGGCGTTCGCAGACAAAGTTCTGGACGCAGCTGTTGCTGGCAAAGTGACTGACGTTGAAGTCCTGAAAGCACAGTTCGAAGAAGAGCGTGTTGCACTGGTTGCTAAAATCGGTGAAAACATCAACATCCGTCGCGTTGCAATCCTGGAAGGCGACGTTCTGGGTAGCTACCAGCACGGTGCGCGCATCGGTGTTCTGGTTGCGGCTAAAGGCGCAGATGAAGAGCTGGTTAAACACCTGGCAATGCACGTTGCTGCAAGCAAACCAGAATTCGTTAAACCAGAAGACGTGTCTGCTGAAGTGGTAGAGAAAGAATACCAGGTACAGCTGGATATCGCGATGCAGTCTGGTAAGCCGAAAGAAATCGCAGAGAAAATGGTTGAAGGCCGCATGAAGAAATTCACCGGCGAAGTTTCTCTGACTGGTCAGCCTTTCGTCATGGACCCGAGCAAAAACGTGGGCCAGCTGCTGAAAGAGCACAACGCTGACGTGACTGGCTTCATCCGCTTTGAAGTGGGCGAAGGCATCGAGAAAGTTGAAGCTGACTTCGCAGCAGAAGTTGCTGCAATGTCTAAACAGTCTTAATTGTACTGTTCGGAGCCGCCTCAGGGCGGCTCCTTTTTGTACCCGTCATGTGAAAATCAGCCAGCTCTTATAGGGGCAAATCGGCAGGAAGCGCATGATGTCACCTGATTTAAATCATCCCATTCGTGACACTCGCAGGAAAGAAAATGGCTACCAACGCAAAACCCGTCTACAAACGCATTCTGCTTAAACTGAGCGGCGAAGCATTGCAGGGGACTGAAGGTTTCGGTATTGACGCAAGCATCCTTGACCGTATGGCGCAAGAGATTAAAGAACTTGTTGAACTGGGCATTCAGGTTGGCGTAGTGATTGGCGGCGGTAACCTGTTCCGCGGTGCAGGTCTGGCGAAAGCGGGTATGAACCGCGTTGTGGGCGACCACATGGGCATGCTGGCCACGGTAATGAACGGCCTGGCAATGCGTGACGCACTGCATCGCGCCTATGTGAACGCTCGCCTGATGTCTGCCATTCCGCTGAACGGCGTGTGCGACAACTACAGCTGGGCAGAGGCGATTAGCCTGCTGCGCAACAACCGCGTGGTGATCCTCTCCGCGGGTACCGGTAATCCGTTCTTCACAACCGACTCCGCAGCCTGCCTGCGCGGTATTGAAATCGAAGCCGACGTGGTACTGAAAGCCACCAAAGTCGACGGTGTGTTTACCGCTGACCCGGCGAAAGATCCTACGGCGACCATGTACGAACAGCTGACTTACAGCGAAGTACTGGATAAAGAACTGAAAGTCATGGATCTGGCGGCGTTTACGCTGGCTCGTGACCACAAATTGCCGATTCGCGTCTTCAACATGAACAAACCTGGCGCACTGCGTCGTGTGGTCATGGGCGAAAAAGAAGGCACTTTAATCACGGAATAATTTCCGTCGAGGCCAAATACGGGTAAGATTCCGCTTTAATCATGCGGGTCACTTACCCGGTGGCATATTTTAAACAGGACTATACTTAGCGCATCTGTGCTACCGTCTGGTCTGACTGAGACAAGTTTTCAAGGATTCGTAACGTGATTAGCGATATCAGAAAAGATGCTGAAGTGCGCATGGACAAATGCGTAGAAGCGTTCAAAAACCAAATCAGCAAAATACGCACGGGTCGTGCTTCTCCCAGCCTGCTGGACGGCATCGTCGTTGAGTATTACGGCACCCCGACTCCGCTGCGTCAGCTGGCGAACGTCACTGTAGAAGATACCCGTACGCTGAAAATCAACGTGTTCGATCGCTCTATGGGCCCGGCTGTAGAGAAAGCGATTATGGCGTCTGATCTTGGTCTGAACCCAAGCTCTGCAGGCACCGACATTCGCGTTCCGCTGCCGCCGCTGACTGAAGAGCGTCGTAAAGACCTGATCAAAGTGGTGCGCGGTGAAGCTGAGCAGGGGCGTGTCTCTGTGCGTAACGTCCGTCGTGACGCGAACGACAAAGTGAAAGCGCTTCTGAAAGACAAAGAGATCAGCGAAGATGACGATCGCCGTTCTCAGGATGACGTGCAGAAACTGACCGACGCGGCTATCAAGAAAATTGACGCGGCGCTGGCAGAGAAAGAAGCGGAACTGATGCAGTTCTAATCTGCATTTGTTTGCAGGAATAACGCCGTACAGGAAGCGTATCGCTTTGCTGGCGGCGTTTTGCATTTATACTCTTCACCCTTCAAGTCGCTAAGCTGGACCTTTCATGAAGCAAATAACCGTTCTTGGCTCAACGGGCTCAATTGGCTGTAGCACGCTGGATGTTGTACGCCATAACGCTGACCATTTCTCCGTTGCCGCGCTGGTTGCCGGTAAAAACGTCGATCGCATGGTCGAGCAGTGTCTGGAGTTTTCCCCGCGTTTCGCGGTGATGGATGACGCCCATAGCGCCGAAGCGGTGAAAATCGCTCTGCGTGAACACGGTAGCCGCACCGAAGTGATGTGTGGGCAACAGGCGGCGTGTGAAGTGGCTGCGCTGGACGATGTTGATCAGGTGATGGCCGCCATCGTTGGCGCGGCGGGCCTGGTCCCGACGCTTGCCGCTATTCATGCCGGCAAAACGGTTTTACTGGCGAACAAAGAGTCCCTGGTGACCTGCGGACGCCTGTTCCTGGAAGCGGTGAAAGCCAGCGGCGCGCAACTTTTACCGGTCGACAGCGAACATAACGCCATCTTTCAGAGTTTGCCGCAAACTTTTCAGCAAGACCTGGGGTACGCTGATCTCGGGCAGCATGGCGTCACGTCCATTCTGCTTACCGGGTCTGGTGGTCCGTTCCGTGAGACGCCAATCAGTGAACTGCGCGCAATGACGCCGGATCAGGCTTGCCGTCATCCGAACTGGTCGATGGGACGTAAAATTTCCGTCGACTCTGCCACCATGATGAATAAAGGTCTCGAATACATTGAAGCCCGCTGGCTGTTTAACGCCTCCGCTGCGCAAATGGAAGTGGTGATTCATCCACAGTCGGTGATTCACTCGATGGTGCGCTATAAAGACGGCAGCGTCATTGCACAACTCGGCGAGCCGGATATGCGCACGCCTATCGCCAATGCGATGGCCTGGCCTGGACGTGCGGAATCCGGCGTTAAGCCGCTCGATTTCTGCAAACTGGGCGCGCTGACGTTTAGCGAACCGGATTACGATCGTTATCCTTGCCTTAAGCTGGCGATGGACGCGTTCGAGCAGGGGCAGGCGGCGACAACCGCATTGAATGCGGCGAACGAAATTACCGTTGCTGCATTCCTGGATTCGCAGATTCGCTTTACCGATATTGCGGCGGCGAACCTGGCTGTGCTTGACGCGATGTCGCTTACAGAGCCTCATTCCGTCGATGAGGTGCTGGTAATTGACGCGCATGCGCGTGATGTGGCGCGAAAACAAGTGACGCGTTTCGCAAGCTGAGGATTATCAGCCTGTGAACTGTCATGGTATTTGTTAGCGTCTGGCTTCAGTGATATAGTCTGCGCCACCGATTGCGCCTCTATTTTCAGGGGCAATCGTGCAAGCCGTGCTTCAACACGGCTTTTTTGCGACAGAAATATCAGTATTCCGGGGTACCGCTCATTCCTTTTCATGGACTAAAAACGCGTTATGTTGTCTGCTAATCAACCAATCAGCGAAAATGTGCCTGCCCACGGGTGTCGCCATGTGGCTATCATCATGGACGGCAATGGTCGCTGGGCGAAGAGACAAGGGAAGATTCGCGCCTTTGGACATAAAGCTGGGGCGAAGTCTGTTCGCCGCGCCGTGTCGTATGCGGCGAATAATGGCATTGAGGCATTAACCCTTTATGCGTTCAGCAGTGAAAACTGGAACCGCCCCGAGCAAGAAGTTAGCGCATTGATGGAGCTTTTCGTGTGGGCGCTTGATAGCGAAGTAAAAAGCCTGCATCGCCACAATGTGCGGTTGCGTATCATCGGTGATACCAGCCGGTTCAATGCCCGCCTACAGGAGCGCATCCGTAAAGCGGAAGCGTTAACCGAAAATAATTCCGGGCTGACGTTAAATATCGCCGCTAATTATGGTGGGCGTTGGGATATTATTCAGGGAGTTCAGCGACTGGCTGAACAGGTTCAGGAAGGGTTACTCCGTCCCGACAACATCAGTGAAGATCTGCTGAGTCAGCAAATCTGCATGCATGAACTGGCTCCCGTAGATTTAGTAATTAGGACAGGGGGAGAACATCGCATCAGTAATTTTCTTATCTGGCAAATTGCCTATGCTGAACTTTACTTTACCGATGTTCTTTGGCCCGATTTCGATGAACAAGACTTTGAGGGTGCGCTGCATGCTTTTGCAAATCGTGAGCGACGTTTCGGCGGCACCGAGCCTGGTGGCGAATAGGCCTGATGGGGGTAGCTTTTGCTGAAGTATCGCCTGATTTCTGCATTGATTTTAATACCCGTTGTTATTGCGGCGCTGTTTTTGCTGCCGCCAGTCGGGTTCGCCATTGTTACGCTGGTCGTCTGTATGCTGGCCGCGTGGGAATGGGGACAACTGAGCGGATTTAGCTCGCGTACGCAGCGGGTATGGCTGGCGGTACTTTGCGGCCTGTTGTTGGCGGTGATGCTCTTCTTGCTTCCGGAGTATCATCATAATCTCCATCAACCCGTTGTTGAGATTTCGCTCTGGGCCTCGCTTGCGTGGTGGATTGTGGCGCTGGTGCTGGTTCTGACCTATCCAGGGTCAGCCGCGTCGTGGCGTCATTCGAAGACGTTACGTCTGCTGTTTGGCTTGCTGACTATCGTGCCGTTTTTCTGGGGCATGGTGGCGTTGCGCGCATGGCACTACGACGATAATCACTACAGCGGTGCGCTGTGGCTGCTGTATGTCATGATCCTCGTATGGGGTGCGGATTCCGGCGCGTATATGTTTGGCAAACTGTTTGGCAAACATAAGCTGGCGCCTAAAGTTTCGCCGGGGAAAACCTGGCAAGGATTCATCGGTGGCCTGTTAACGGCTGCGGTTATTTCCTGGGCCTATGGATTGTGGGCAAATCTGGACGTAGCCCCCTCAACGCTATTAATATGCTCCATTGTCGCTGCGCTGGCATCTGTGCTTGGCGATTTGACCGAGAGCATGTTTAAACGTGAAGCCGGCATCAAGGACAGTGGACATTTGATCCCCGGCCACGGCGGAATTCTGGACCGTATTGATAGCCTGACGGCGGCGGTTCCGGTCTTTGCGTGCTTGCTGTTGTTAGTTTTCAGGACGATTTAACGGATGGGTCTATGCTGAGCATACTCTGGAATCTGGCGGCATTTATTGTTGCCCTGGGTGTATTGATCACCGTCCATGAATTTGGTCACTTCTGGGTTGCTCGCCGCTGTGGCGTTCGCGTAGAGCGTTTTTCAATTGGTTTTGGGAAATCGCTCTGGCGTCGCGTTGATAAACACGGCACCGAATTTGTTATCGCCCTTATCCCCCTGGGCGGCTACGTTAAAATGCTGGATGAGCGCGTCGAGCCGGTTGCACCGGAGATGCGCCACTTCGCATTCAACAATAAAACGGTCGGCCAACGCGCCGCCGTTATTGCTGCCGGCCCTGTCGCCAACTTCCTTTTTGCCATCTTCGCTTACTGGCTGGTGTTTATCATCGGCGTCCCTGGCATTCGTCCGGTTGTCGGTGAAATAACCCCCAATTCGATTGCGGCAGAAGCACAAATTGCACCTGGTACGGAACTAAAAGCCGTAGATGGTATCGAAACGCCTGATTGGGATGCAGTGCGTTTGGCGATGGTCGCTAAAATTGGCGACGAGCGCGCCACCCTCACTGTTGCCCCTTTCGGAAGTGAACAGCGCCAGGATAAAATCCTGAATTTGCAGCACTGGGCGTTCGAACCGGATAAAGAAGATCCTATCGCTTCACTCGGTATTCGCCCGCGCGGTGCGCAGATTGAACCTGTCCTTGCCGAGATTCAGGCCGACTCTGCTGCCAGCAAAGCCGGTTTGCAAGCGGGCGACAGGATCGTTAAAGTCGATGGTCAACCGCTGGAAAACTGGATGATGTTTGTCACGCTGGTGCGTGATAATCCCGGTAAAGGCCTGCGGTTAGATATCGAAAGGCAGGGGAGTCCCTTGTCTTTAACGCTGATACCGGATACAAAACACGGTAACGGAAAGGCGGAAGGGT
The DNA here is from genome assembly GCF_008369545.1 of Pseudocitrobacter sp. 73. Classification (NCBI taxonomy): domain Bacteria; kingdom Pseudomonadati; phylum Pseudomonadota; class Gammaproteobacteria; order Enterobacterales; family Enterobacteriaceae; genus Pseudocitrobacter; species Pseudocitrobacter sp. 73. The sequence continues at coordinate 445,189 of NZ_VTZO01000009.1, forward strand.
TTGCGGGTGTGGTACCAAAAGTTATCCCGCTGCCTGACGAATACAAAACAGTGCGCCAGTACGGGCCGTTCAGCGCCATCGCCCAGGCCACGGATAAAACGTGGCAGTTGATGAAGCTGACGGTTAGCATGCTGGGAAAATTGATCACCGGTGACGTCAAACTGAACAACCTCAGTGGGCCGATTTCGATCGCTCAGGGGGCTGGGATGTCAGCGGAGTACGGGTTGATTTACTATCTGATGTTTCTTGCGCTCATCAGTGTAAATCTGGGCATCATCAACCTGTTCCCGCTCCCCGTGTTAGATGGGGGCCATCTGCTGTTTTTGGCGATTGAAAAGCTGAAGGGCGGTCCGGTATCCGAGCGAGTTCAAGACTTTAGTTATCGCATTGGCTCAATATTGCTGGTGTTGTTAATGGGGCTTGCACTTTTCAATGATTTCTCTCGGTTATGAGAGTTAGTTAGGAAGAACGCATAATAACGATGGCGATGAAAAAGTTGCTTATAGCGTCGCTGCTGTTTAGCAGCGCGACCGTATACGGTGCTGACGGGTTCGTAGTGAAGGACATTCATTTCGAAGGCTTGCAGCGAGTCGCTGTTGGTGCGGCCCTCCTCAGTATGCCAGTACGTCCTGGTGATACCATAACTGATGACGATATCAGTAATACCATCCGCGCTCTGTTTGCCACTGGCAACTTTGAGGATGTTCGCGTTCTGAGAGACGGCGATACGTTACTGGTTCAGGTGAAAGAGCGTCCAACGATTGCCAGCATCACCTTCTCCGGCAACAAGTCGGTGAAAGATGACATGCTCAAGCAGAACCTTGAAGCATCTGGCGTTCGCGTAGGTGAATCTCTTGACCGCACCACGCTTTCGGATATCGAAAAAGGGCTCGAAGACTTCTACTACAGCGTGGGTAAATACAGCGCGAGCGTAAAAGCCGTTGTCACCCCGCTGCCGCGTAACCGTGTCGACCTGAAACTGGTCTTCCAGGAAGGCGTCTCCGCGCAAATCCAGCAGATCAACATCGTGGGTAACCACGCGTTCAGCACAGAAGATCTTATCTCGAACTTCCAGCTGCGTGATGAAGTGCCGTGGTGGAACGTAGTGGGCGATCGCAAATATCAGAAACAGAAACTGGCGGGCGACCTTGAAACCCTGCGCAGCTACTATCTGGATCGCGGTTACGCACGTTTCAACATCGACTCCACGCAGGTGAGCCTGACGCCTGATAAAAAAGGCATCTACATCACCGTTAACGTGACGGAAGGCGATCAGTACAAACTCGATAGCGTACAGGTGAGCGGTAATCTGGCCGGGCACTCCGCTGAAATCGAAGCGCTGACTAAAATCGAGCCGGGCGAGCTGTATAACGGCACCAAAGTGACCAAAATGGAAGATGATATTAAAAAGCTTCTGGGTCGCTATGGTTACGCTTATCCGCGCGTTCAGTCTCAGCCGGAAATCAACGATGCGGATAAAACCGTTAAGCTGCATGTGAACGTTGATGCGGGTAACCGTTTCTACGTGCGCAAAATCCGCTTTGAAGGTAACGACACTTCCAAAGATGCCGTTCTGCGTCGCGAAATGCGTCAGATGGAAGGGGCATGGCTGGGCAGCGATTTAGTTGACCAGGGTAAAGAGCGTCTGAACCGTCTGGGTTACTTCGAAACCGTCGATACCGACACCCAACGCGTTCCGGGTAGCCCGGACCAGGTGGATGTGGTTTACAAGGTGAAAGAGCGTAACACCGGTAGCTTCAACTTCGGTATTGGTTACGGTACAGAAAGCGGCGTCAGCTTCCAGGTTGGCGTACAGCAGGATAACTGGTTAGGTACGGGCTACTCCGTGGGTATCAACGGGACCAAGAACGACTACCAGACCTATTCTGAGTTTTCTGTGACCAACCCGTACTTTACGGTCGATGGCGTGAGCCTCGGCGGTCGTATCTTCTACAATGACTTTAAAGCAGATGATGCGGACCTCTCCTCCTACACCAACAAAAGTTATGGTGTAGATGGCACGCTGGGCTTCCCGATCAACGAATACAACACGCTGCGTGCGGGTCTGGGCTATGTCCATAACGACCTGTCTAACATGCAGCCGCAGGTAGCGATGAACCGTTATCTGGATTCTATTGGTCAGAATGCCAGCACGACGTCTGATGATAATAACTTCTCGGCGGATGACTTCACCTTCAACTATGGTTGGACGTATAACAAACTGGACCGCGGCTACTTCCCGACGGACGGTTCGCGCGTTAACCTGAACGGTAAGGTCACGATTCCGGGCTCTGATAACGAGTTCTATAAAGTCACGCTGGATACCGCGTCCTACTTCCCAATTGATGACGACCACAAGTGGGTTGTTCTGGGTCGTACGCGTTGGGGTTACGGTGATGGCCTGGGCGGCAAAGAATTGCCGTTCTATGAAAACTTCTATGCCGGTGGTTCCAGCACTGTGCGTGGCTTCCAGTCGAACAACATCGGTCCTAAAGCCGCTTACTATGGCCCTGGCACCGATAACTGCGAAGTGACTAAAGACGGTAAGCCAGGCATCTGTGATTCAGATGATGCAGTCGGCGGTAACGCCATGGCTGTTGCCAGCATGGAACTGATTGTACCTACGCCGTTTGTGAGCGATAAATACGCGAACTCTATTCGTACTTCTGTCTTCTGGGATGCGGGTACCGTGTGGGATACTAACTGGAAAGACACTGCAGAAACGCGTGCTGCGGGGATCCCTGACTACAGCGATCCAAGCAACATCCGTATGTCTGCGGGTATCGCATTACAATGGATGTCCCCATTGGGGCCGTTGGTCTTCTCCTACGCCCAGCCGTTCAAGAAATACGATGGAGACAAAGCCGAGCAGTTCCAGTTTAACATTGGTAAAACCTGGTAATTGCTCACTTGCAAAGGAATGCAGTGCAGTGTAGTGACGCTGTATAGGCATAGCGTTAAGTGGCCTTCGGGCCACATAAAAAACGGTACCTTCGGGTACGCATGGGATGGTAAGGAGTTTTATTGTGAAAAAGTGGTTAGTAGCTGCAGGTTTAGGTTTAGCAATGGCTGCGTCTGCTCAGGCAGCAGATAAAATCGCAATTGTTAACATGGGCAACCTGTTCCAACAAGTTGCACAGAAAACCGGTGTTTCCAGCACGCTGGAAAATGAGTTCAAAGGCCGTGCCGGTGAACTTCAGCGTATGGAAGGCGACCTGCAGTCTAAAATGCAGCGTCTGCAGTCCATGAAAGCAGGTGCAGATCGCACCAAGCTGGAAAAAGACATCACTTCTCAGCGCCAGACTTTCGCTCAGAAAGCCCAGGCATTTGAGCAGGATCGTCAGCGTCGCACCAACGAAGAGCGCGGCAAACTGGTTACTCGTATCCAGACTGCGGTGAAATCTGTTGCAAACAGCCAGAGCATCGACCTGGTTGTTGACGCTAACGCCGTTGCATTCAACAGCAGCGATGTTAAAGACATCACCGCTGATGTACTGAAACAGGTTAAATAAGTAATGCCTTCAATTCGACTGGCTGATCTCGCGCAGCAGTTGGATGCGGAATTACACGGTGATGGCGATATCGTCATCACCGCTGTCGCGTCCATGCAATCCGCGACCACAGGCCATATTACGTTCATGGTGAATCCTAAATACCGTGAGCACCTGGCCGCTTGCCAGGCCTCTGCCGTTGTCATGACCGCAGACGATCTTCCTTTTGCCAAAAGCGCGGCGCTGGTAGTGAAGAATCCCTACCTGACTTACGCCCGTATGGCCCAAATTTTAGATACCACGCCGCAACCGGCGCAGGATATCGCACCCAGCGCAGTCATCGATCCTACGGCGACGCTCGGCAAAAACGTCTCTATCGGCGCGAACGCGGTGATTGAATCTGACGTTGTGCTTGGCGATAACGTGGTGATTGGCGCAGGCTCTTTCGTCGGTAAAAAGACGAAAATCGGAGCCGGCTCGCGTCTGTGGGCAAACGTCAGCATTTACCACGACATCGAGATCGGTGAGAATTGCCTGATCCAGTCCAGCACTGTGATCGGCGCGGATGGTTTTGGTTATGCCAACGATCGCGGTAACTGGGTGAAGATCCCACAATTAGGTCGCGTAATTATTGGCGATCGCGTGGAGATTGGCGCCTGTACCACCATTGACCGTGGCGCACTTGACGATACGGTAATCGGCAACGGTGTTATCATTGATAACCAGTGTCAGATTGCGCACAACGTGGTGATTGGCGACAATACCGCCGTCGCCGGTGGCGTCATTATGGCAGGTAGCCTGAAAATTGGCCGTTACTGCATGATTGGCGGCGCCAGCGTCATTAACGGACACATGGAAATTTGCGACAAGGTGACAGTAACCGGAATGGGCATGGTGATGCGCCCGATTACTGAGCCTGGCGTCTATTCTTCTGGTATTCCGCTTCAGCCGAATAAGGCGTGGCGTAAGACAGCAGCATTGGTGATGAATATTGATGATATGAGCAAGCGCCTGAAAGCTGTAGAGCGCAAGATCAATCAACAAGACTAAACAGTCACCCACATTGGATTGTCGCCGAATTGACAGGGCTGAGCCTTGTGATGACGGAGCGACATTTATCGGCCTGTCGGCTTTCTGAAAATCCGGCAGGCCGTGTTATTATTGCCATTCAGTATATTTTGACAGGAAGAGTATTTTGACTACCGACACTCATACTCTGCACATTGAAGAGATTTTAGAACTTCTGCCGCACCGTTACCCGTTCTTACTGGTTGACCGCGTGCTGGATTTTGAAGAAGGTCGTTTTCTGCGCGCAGTGAAAAACATTTCCGTAAATGAGCCGTTTTTCCAGGGGCACTTCCCTGGTAAGCCGATTTTACCTGGCGTGCTGATTCTGGAAGCGATGGCGCAGGCGACCGGTATCCTGGCGTTCAAAAGCGTAGGTAAACTGGAACCCGGCGAACTTTACTACTTCGCAGGTATCGACGAAGCGCGCTTCAAGCGCCCGGTTGTGCCTGGCGATCAGATGATTATGGAAGTCACCTTCGAGAAAACCCGTCGCGGCCTGACTCGCTTTAAAGGCGTTGCGCTGGTTGACGGCAAGGTTGTTTGCGAAGCGACTATGATGTGTGCGCGTAGCCGGGAGGCCTGATCCGTGATTGATAAAACCGCCTTTATCCATCCTACCGCCATTGTTGAAGACGGTGCCGTTATCGGCGCTAACGTTCACATTGGCCCGTTTTGTATTGTGGGGTCCAACGTCGAAATCGGCGAAGGTACCGTACTGAAGTCTCACGTTGTTGTTAACGGCATCACCAAAATTGGCCGTGATAACGAGATTTATCAGTTCGCCTCCATCGGTGAAGTGAACCAGGATCTGAAATATGCTGGCGAACCTACCCGTGTGGAGATTGGCGATCGCAACCGCATTCGCGAAAGCGTCACCATTCATCGTGGCACAGTACAGGGCGGTGGATTGACGAAGGTGGGTAGCGATAACCTGCTGATGATCAACGCGCACGTTGCGCATGATTGCCAGCTTGGCGATCGCTGCATCCTTGCCAACAACGCCACGTTGGCAGGCCACGTTACGCTCGACGACTACGTCATTATCGGCGGTATGACCGCGGTCCATCAGTTCTGCATCATTGGTGCGCACGTGATGGTTGGCGGTTGTTCCGGCGTTGCGCAGGACGTTCCACCGTTCGTGATTGCGCAGGGCAACCATGCCACGCCGTTTGGGGTGAACATCGAAGGTCTGAAACGTCGCGGCTTTAGCCGTGAGGCGATTACTGCTATCCGTAACGCGTACAAGGCACTGTATCGTAATGGTAAAACGCTGGATGAAGCGAAAGCTGAAATCGCTGCACTGGCTGAGCAGTACCCGGAAGTTAAAGCGTTTACGGAATTCTTCGCGCGTTCAACTCGCGGTCTGATTCGTTAATGACTGAGCAGCGTCCATTAACGATTGCCCTGGTCGCCGGAGAAACTTCCGGCGATATTCTTGGCGCAGGCCTGATCCGTGCCCTAAAAGCCCGGGTTCCTGATGCGCGGTTTGTCGGCGTTGCCGGCCCGCGTATGCAGGCTGAAGGCTGTGAAGCCTGGTATGAGATGGAAGAGCTGGCGGTGATGGGGATTGTCGAAGTCCTCGGGCGCTTGCGTCGTCTGTTACACATTCGTGCCGATCTCACAAAGCGTTTTACTGCGCTGCAACCCGATGTTTTCGTCGGCATTGATGCCCCGGATTTCAACATCACGCTTGAGGGCAACCTGAAGAAGCAGGGCATTAAAACCATTCACTATGTCAGCCCGTCCGTCTGGGCCTGGCGACAGAAACGCGTTTTCAAAATAGGCAGAGCCACCGACCTGGTGCTCGCATTTCTGCCTTTCGAAAAAGCGTTTTACGACAAATTTAACGTTCCCTGCCGCTTTATTGGACACACCATGGCCGACGCCATGCCGCTGGACCCCGATAAAAATGCGGCGCGAGATGTACTGGGTATTCCGCACGATGCGCACTGTCTGGCCTTGCTGCCGGGCAGCCGCGGCGCGGAAGTGGAAATGCTCAGCGCTGATTTTCTGAAAACGGCGCAAATCCTGCGTCATCACTATCCGGATCTCGAAGTGGTGGTCCCGCTGGTGAATGCCAAACGCCGTGAACAGTTCGAACGCATTAAGGCCGAGGTTGCGCCGGATCTCCACGTTCACCTGCTGGATGGCATGGGGCGTGAAGCGATGGTGGCCAGCGATGCGGCACTGCTGGCTTCAGGTACGGCGGCGCTGGAATGCATGCTGGCGAAATGCCCGATGGTGGTGGGTTATCGTATGAAACCCTTCACTTTCTGGCTGGCGGAACGGTTGGTCAAAACTGATTATGTGTCGCTGCCAAACCTGCTTGCCGGGCGCGAGCTGGTGAAAGAACTGTTGCAGGATGAATGCCAGCCGCAGGCGCTTGCTGATGCGCTGCTGCCGCTGCTGGCGAATGGCAAAACCAGCCATGCGATGCACGACACTTTCCGCGAACTGCATTTGCAAATCCGCTGTAATGCCGATGAGCAGGCAGCTGACGCGGTTCTGGAGTTAGCACGATGATTGAATTTGTTTATCCGCACACCCATTTAGTGGCGGGTGTGGATGAAGTTGGCCGTGGCCCGCTGGTCGGCGCCGTGGTGACTGCGGCGGTGATCCTCGATCCCGCCCGCCCGATTATTGGGTTGAATGATTCTAAAAAGCTGAGCGAAAAACGCCGTCTGGCGCTGTTTGATGAAATCAAAGAGAAAGCGCTTTGCTGGAGCCTGGGCCGCGCAGAACCCCATGAAATCGACGAACTGAACATTTTGCATGCCACGATGCTGGCGATGCAGCGCGCTGTAGCGGGCTTGAGTATCGCGCCGGAATACGTGCTCATCGATGGCAACCGTTGCCCTGCGTTACCGATGCCTTCAATGGCGGTGGTGAAGGGCGACAGCCGGGTGGCGGAAATCAGCGCCGCATCTATCATTGCGAAAGTGACGCGCGACGCCGAAATGGCTGCCCTTGATGGTATATTTCCGCAGTACGGCTTTGCCCAGCACAAAGGTTACCCAACCGCTTTTCATCTGGAAAAGCTGGCAGAATACGGTGCCACCGAGCACCACCGACGCAGTTTTGGCCCGGTTAAACGGGCACTGGGTCTGGTATCCTGACTCTATCTACGCCCTCAGTAAGCAACGCGGGATCTAACAATGGCTGAACCACGTTTCGTACACCTTAGGGTGCACAGTGACTACTCCATGATCGATGGCCTGGCGAAAACGGCGCCGCTGGTGAAAAAGGCGGCGTCGTTAGGCCAGCCTGCACTGGCGATCACCGATTTCACCAACCTGTGTGGTCTGGTGAAGTTCTATGGTGCGGGCCATGGTGCGGGGATCAAACCGATCGTTGGGGCAGATTTCCACGTGCAGTGCGATCTGCTTGGCGATGAAATGACGCAGCTCACCGTGCTGGCGGCCAATAATACGGGCTACCAGAACCTGACACTGCTGATTTCGCGCGCCTATCAGCGTGGGTACGGCGCCGCGGGTCCGTGGATCGATCGTGACTGGCTGGTTGAACTGAAAGAGGGGCTGATCCTGCTCTCCGGTGGCCGCATGGGCGATGTCGGGCGCTGCCTGCTGCGTGGCAATGCGCAATTGGTTGAGGAGTGCGTCTCGTTCTATGAAGAACATTTCCCTGATTGCTATTTCCTCGAACTGATTCGTACCGGTCGTCCGGACGAAGAGTCTTATCTGCATGCCGCCGTTGAGCTGGCGGAAGCGCGTGGACTGCCGGTCGTGGCAACCAATGATGTCCGTTTCCTCGAAACCGGCGACTTTGACGCGCACGAAATTCGCGTCGCCATCCACGATGGCTTTACGCTCGATGACCCTAAACGCCCGCGTAACTATTCGCCGCAGCAGTATATGCGCAGCGAAGAGGAGATGTGCGAGCTGTTTGCCGACATCCCGGAAGCGCTGGAAAATACCGTAGAGATTGCCAAGCGCTGTAACGTTACGGTGCGTCTGGGTGAATACTTCCTGCCGCAATTCCCAACCGGCGATATGAGCACCGAAGACTTCCTGGTCGCCAAATCTCATGAGGGCCTGGAAGAGCGTCTGGCGTTTCTGTTCCCGGACGAGGAAGAGCGTAAAAAGCGTCGTCCGCCATATGATGAACGTCTGGAAACAGAACTTAAAGTTATCAACCAGATGGGCTTCCCCGGTTACTTCCTTATCGTAATGGAATTCATCCAGTGGTCGAAAGATAACGGCGTACCAGTCGGCCCGGGGCGAGGCTCCGGTGCGGGGTCTCTGGTGGCATACGCGCTGAAAATTACCGACCTCGACCCGCTGGAATTTGACCTGCTGTTCGAACGTTTCCTTAACCCGGAACGTGTCTCAATGCCTGACTTCGACGTTGACTTCTGTATGGAGAAACGCGACCGGGTTATCGATCACGTGGCGGAAATGTACGGCCGTGATGCGGTATCGCAGATCATCACCTTCGGTACAATGGCGGCAAAAGCGGTTATCCGTGACGTAGGGCGCGTACTGGGCCATCCGTACGGTTTCGTCGATCGTATCTCTAAACTGGTGCCGCCCGATCCAGGTATGACGCTGGCAAAAGCGTTTGAAGCAGAACCGCAACTGCCGGAAATCTACGAAGCGGACGAAGAAGTAAAAGCGCTGATCGACATGGCGCGTAAGCTGGAAGGGGTCACCCGTAACGCCGGTAAGCACGCCGGTGGTGTCGTGATTTCGCCAACAAAGATCACCGATTTTGCGCCACTTTATTGTGATGAAGCGGGTCAGCACCCGGTTACCCAGTTCGATAAAAGCGACGTTGAATACGCCGGGCTGGTGAAGTTCGACTTCCTTGGTTTGCGTACCCTGACTATCATCAACTGGGCGCTGGAGATGATCAACGCCCGCCGCGAGAAAAATGGCGAGCCCCCGCTGGATATTGCCGCCATCCCGCTGGATGACAAGAAAAGCTTCGACATGCTGCAACGCTCGGAAACCACGGCGGTATTCCAGCTTGAATCGCGCGGCATGAAAGACCTGATTAAACGTCTGCAACCTGACTGCTTCGAAGATATGATAGCCCTGGTGGCCCTGTTCCGTCCGGGCCCGCTGCAATCAGGGATGGTAGATAACTTTATCGACCGTAAGCATGGTCGCGAAGAAATTTCCTATCCGGACGTTCAGTGGCAGCACGAATGCCTGAAACCGGTTCTGGAGCCGACCTATGGCATCATCCTGTACCAGGAACAGGTGATGCAGATTGCCCAGGAACTCTCCGGCTATACCCTTGGCGGCGCGGATATGCTGCGTCGTGCGATGGGTAAGAAGAAGCCTGAAGAGATGGCCAAGCAGCGCGGCGCGTTTGAAGAAGGCGCGAAAAAACGCGGTGTTGACGGCGAACTGGCGATGAAAATCTTTGACCTGGTGGAGAAATTCGCCGGTTACGGGTTTAACAAATCTCACTCCGCCGCTTATGCGTTGGTCTCCTACCAGACGCTGTGGCTGAAAGCGCACTACCCGGCAGAGTTTATGGCGGCGGTAATGACCGCGGATATGGACAACACCGAGAAGGTGGTCGGGCTGGTGGATGAGTGCTGGCGCATGGGGCTGAAAATCCTGCCGCCAGACATTAACTCCGGTTTATATCATTTCCACGTTAATGATGACGGGGAAATCGTGTATGGTATCGGCGCGATTAAAGGCGTCGGTGAAGGGCCGATTGAGGCTATCATCGAAGCGCGTAACAATGGCGGCTATTTCCGCGAACTGTTCGACCTGTGCGCGCGCACTGATACCAAAAAGCTAAACCGTCGCGTGCTGGAAAAACTGATCATGTCCGGCGCGTTCGACCGGCTAGGCCCGCATCGCGCGGCGTTGATGAACTCGCTTGGCGATGCGTTGAAAGCGGCGGATCAACACGCGAAGGCGGAAGCCATCGGGCAGGCCGATATGTTTGGCGTGCTGGCGGAAGAGCCGGAACAAATTGAACAGTCCTACGCCAACTGCCAGCCGTGGCCGGAGCAGGTGGTGCTGGATGGTGAACGGGAAACGTTGGGTCTGTACCTGACGGGCCACCCGATCAATCAGTATTTAAAAGAAATTGAGCGCTATGTCGGAGGCTACAGGCTAAAAGACATGCATCCGACAGAACGTGGTAAAGTGACCACGGCTGCGGGGCTCGTCATTGCGGCGCGGGTAATGGTCACCAAGCGCGGCAATCGTATCGGCATCTGCACGCTGGATGACCGTTCCGGGCGTCTCGAAGTCATGTTGTTTACCGAGGCACTGGATAAATACCAGCATTTGCTGGAAAAAGACCGCATACTTATCGTCAGCGGACAGGTCAGCTTTGATGACTTCAGCGGCGGGCTTAAAATGATGGCCCGCGAAGTTATGGATATTGACGAAGCCCGGGAAAAATACGCTCGCGGGCTTGCTATCTCGCTGACGGACAGGCAAATTGATGACCAGCTTTTAAACCGACTCCGTCAGTCTCTGGAACCCCACCGCTCTGGGACAATTCCAGTACATCTCTACTATCAGAGGGCGGATGCACGTGCGCGGTTGCGTTTCGGTGCAACGTGGCGTGTCTCTCCGAGCGATCGTTTACTTAACGATCTGCGTGGCCTTATTGGTTCGGAGCAGGTGGAACTGGAGTTTGACTAATACAGGAATACTATGAGTCTGAATTTCCTTGATTTTGAACAGCCGATCGCAGAGCTGGAAGCGAAAATCGATTCTCTGACTGCGGTTAGCCGTCAGGATGAGAAACTGGATATTAACATCGACGAAGAAGTGCATCGTCTGCGTGAAAAAAGCGTAGAGCTGACGCGCAAAATCTTTGCCGATCTTGGCGCATGGCAGGTAGCCCAACTGGCGCGCCATCCGCAGCGCCCGTACACCCTGGATTATGTCCGCCTGGCGTTTGACGAATTTGACGAACTGGCCGGCGACCGCGCATATGCTGACGATAAAGCTATCGTGGGCGGGATCGCGCGTCTGGATGGACGTCCGGTGATGATCATTGGTCATCAGAAAGGGCGTGAAACCAAAGAGAAAATCCGTCGCAACTTCGGTATGCCAGCACCAGAAGGTTACCGTAAAGCCCTGCGTCTGATGGAGATGGCTGAGCGCTTCAAGATGCCGATCATCACGTTCATCGATACCCCGGGGGCGTACCCTGGCGTGGGCGCGGAAGAACGCGGTCAGTCTGAAGCGATTGCCCGTAACCTGCGTGAAATGTCACGTCTGAGCGTGCCGGTTATCTGTACCGTTATCGGTGAAGGTGGCTCCGGCGGTGCGCTGGCGATTGGCGTGGGTGATAAAGTGAATATGCTGCAGTACAGCACCTATTCGGTGATTTCACCGGAAGGTTGTGCGTCCATTCTGTGGAAAAGTGCGGACAAAGCCCCGCTGGCCGCAGAAGCGATGGGCATCATTGCCCCGCGCCTGAAAGAGCTGAAACTGATTGACTCTATCATTCCTGAACCGTTGGGCGGCGCCCACCGTAATCCGGAAGCCATGGCGGCATCACTGAAAGCACAACTGCTGGAAGATCTGGCCGATCTTGACGTGCTGAGCACAGACGACCTTAAAAATCGTCGTTATCAGCGCCTGATGAGCTACGGCTACGCGTAAATATGACTTTCCTGAAAAAGGCCACCCAGGGTGGCCTTTTTTATATCGCTCGACGTTCGATTATTTCTCTCCTGATTCGTACCTTATGAGTCCGTATCCAACCTGCTGTAATACTGCCATTTTGAGAATCTGATATTATAATAACTACGCTAAACTATAGCGTTATTTCGTTTTTTTTAAGGATGAAAACATTGAAAGTAATTCTGGGATTTGACCACCTGTTAATGCCGCGGGTTCTGGTGTTTTTTTACTGGATCGCGATGGTGATCGTGCTGGGGGCCGGTATATATAGCATGTTCACCGTAAGTCTCATCTCTGGCTTTTTTGGGATGATATTTAGCCTGATTGGCTGCCGAATGACCTTTGAATTGATCATGGTCGCGTTCAAGAATAACGAGTACTTACGTCGTATTGCTGAGAACTCGGAAAAAGCGAAAGCAGAATAATAACGATAGAGATGTAGATGCTTTCCCAAAAGGGCCGATGATTCGGTCCTTTTTCATTTCTGCGCTGCTGGATAGTGCGAATGATATTTGAGATGAATACATCTGTGCACAGCACTGGGCTGGTTGTTACTATGCTTATCTCAGGGATCCGTCAGGAGAAGCGCATGAATATCATCGCCATTATGGGGCCGCACGGCGTCTATTACAAAGATGAACCTATCAAGGAGCTGGAAAGTGCGCTGCTGGCGCAGGGCTTCAAAATTATCTGGCCACAAAACAGCGCAGACCTGCTGAAATTTATCGAACATAACCCGCGTATCTGCGGTGTTATCTTCGACTGGGATGAATACAATGTTGATTTGTGTAGCGACATCAATCAGCTAAACGAATATCTTCCGCTCTACGCCTTCATTAATACCCATTCGACGATGGATGTCAGCGTTCACGATCTGCGGATGGCGCTGTGGTTCTTTGAATATGCGCTGGGGCAGTCTGGTGATATTGCTACCCGCATCCGCCAGTACACCGATGAGTACCTCGATAACATTACGCCGCCGTTCACCAAGGCGCTGTTTACCTATGTGAATGAGGGTAAATACACCTTCTGTACGCCCGGTCATATGGCGGGAACGGCGTATCAAAAAAGCCCGATTGGTTGCCTGTTCTATGATTTCTTTGGCGCCAATACGCTGAAGGCGGATGTCTCGATTTCCGTCACCGAGCTGGGTTCGCTACTCGATCACACCGGCCCGCATCTGGAAGCGGAAGAGTACATCGCCCGTACTTTTGGTGCTGAACAAAGTTATATGGTGACCAACGGAACCTCAACATCGAACAAAATTGTCGGTATGTACGCCGCGCCAGCGGGCAGCACGTTGTTGATTGACCGTAACTGCCATAAATCGCTCGCCCATTTGCTGATGATGAGCGATGTGGTGCCATTGTGGCTGAAGCCGACGAGGAACGCGCTCGGTATTCTCGGGGGCATCCCGCGCCATGAATTTACCCGCGATAGCCTGCAACAAAAAGTGGATGCGACGAAAAACGCACAGTGGCCGGTGCATGCGGTGATCACGAATTCCACCTACGATGGCCTGCTGTATAACACCAACTGGATCAAGCAAACGCTGGATGTCCCGTCGATTCACTTCGACTCTGCATGGGTGCCGTATACTCACTTCCACCCGATATATCAGGGAAAAAGCGGCATGAGCGGCGATCGTGTGCCGGGGAAAGTGTTTTTCGAAACGCAGTCGACGCATAAAATGCTGGCCGCACTGTCACAGGCTTCGCTTATTCACATCAAAGGCGACTACGATGAAGATACCTTCAACGAAGCCTTTATGATGCACACCTCGACATCGCCGAGTTACCCGATTGTCGCCTCAATTGAAACGGCGGCGGCGATGCTGCGCGGCAACCCTGGTAAGCGACTGATCACCCGTTCGGTGGAGCGTGCGTTGCATTTCCGCAAAGAGGTTCAGCGGTTGCGTGAAGAGTCGGATAGCTGGTTCTTTGACATCTGGCAGCCAGAAGAGATCGACGAAGCAGAATGCTGGCCGGTCTCGCCGGGAGAAGACTGGCATGGATTTGCCGATGCCGACAGCGATCATATGTTCCTCGATCCGGTCAAAGTGACTATCCTGACGCCAGGTATGGACGAGCAGGGCAACATGAGCGACGAGGGTATTCCTGCCGCGCTGGTGGCGAAATATCTTGATGAGCACGGCGTGGTAGTGGAGAAAACCGGGCCCTATAACCTGCTGTTTCTCTTTAGCATCGGTATTGATAAAACCCGAGCAATGGGCCTGCTGCGCGGGTTAACGGAGTTTAAGCGCGCCTACGATCTTAATCTGCGGGTGAAAAACATGCTGCCGGATCTCTACGCGGAAGATCCGGATTTTTACCGCAATATGCGCATTCAGGATCTGGCGCAGGGGATCCACAAACTGATCCGCCAGCACGATCTGCCGCGTTTAATGCTGCGTGCGTTTGACGTGCTGCCGGAAATGAAGATGACGCCGCATCAGGCGTGGCAGCGTCAGATTAAAGGTGATGTTGAGACGGTGGCGCTGGAAGAGGTGGTGGGGCGCGTTTCGGCCAATATGATCCTGCCGTATCCGCCGGGCGTACCATTGTTGATGCCGGGTGAGATGATCACCGAAGAGAGCCGTGCGGTGCTCGATTTCCTGCTTATGCTGTGCTCGGTGGGGCGTCACTATCCGGGCTTTGAGACGGATATTCATGGTGCGAAACGTGATGAGAACGGTGTTTACCGGGTTCGAGTCTTAAAAAGCGGCGAAGAGGTTGCGCGTTAAGCCCCGGCACAGGTAACGTGTTGAAAACGATAAAGGAGCATAAGAATGTTGGGTTTAAAACGGATTCACCATATTGCCATTATTGCCACCGACTACGCGAAGAGTAAGGCCTTCTACTGCGACATTCTGGGGTTTACCCTGCAGAGCGAGTTTTATCGCGAAGAGCGCGATTCCTGGAAGGGCGATCTGGCGCTGAACGGGCAGTATGTGATTGAACTGTTTTCGTTCCCGTTTCCGCCTGCGCGTCCAAGTCGCCCGGAAGCCTGTGGCCTGCGTCATCTGGCCTTTAGCGTTGACGATCTCGATGCGGCGGTCGCGCATTTGCAGGCGCATGGCGTAACCTGCGAAGCGATTCGCGTTGATCCGTTTACGGACAAACGCTTTACCTTTTTTAATGACCCCGACGGCCTGCCGCTGGAACTGTACCAGCAGTAGGGCTTGCAACCCTGATCCCGGCCCGATAACGTGCCGGGCTTAGCCTTCTAGTGACAATATCATGACGACGCCTGCTTTTACTTCATCCCTTGAGCCTCACCGCCAGTTTCTGGTGGCCTTTAGTGGTGGTCTGGACTCCACGGTATTGCTGCATCAATTGGTATGCTGGCGGCAGGAAAATCCGTCCATCACGCTGCGGGCAATACATATTCACCACGGCTTGAGCCAGCACGCGGATGCCTGGGTTACGCATTGTGAGCAACAATGTTTAGCGTGGAATGTCCCGTTAGACGTTGTACGCGTGACGCTGGCGCAGGAAGGGCTGGGAATTGAAGCGCAGGCCCGGCAGGCGCGTTATCAGGCGTTCACTGAAGCGTTACAGGATGGCGAGGCGCTGGTTACGGCGCAGCATCTGGACGATCAGTGTGAAACCTTCCTGCTGGCGCTTAAACGCGGAAGCGGCCCGGCGGGGCTTTCTGCCATGCCTGCCCGTATGCCCTTTGCGAGCGGGTATCTGCTTCGTCCCTTGCTGAATGCGTCGCGTGCCTCACTGCTGGCATGGGCGCAAGTGCACCAGCTTTCGTGGATTGAAGATGAGAGCAATCAGGACGATGCCTACGATCGTAACTTCCTCCGTTTGCATATCGTACCACTGCTCAGCCAGCGCTGGCCGCATTTTGCGCAAGCCACGGCCCGTAGCGCGGCGCTCTGCGCTGAACAGGAGCAACTGCTGGATGAACTGTTGGCCGGGGAACTGACCCACCTGATGACACCGCAAGGCGCGCTGAGTTTGCCGCCGATGCAGGCTATGAGCGCGCCGCGCCGCGCCGCGTTGTTACGCCGTTGGCTGGCATTACATCATGCGGCGATGCCGTCGCGCGATATGCTGACGCGCATCTGGCAGGAAGTTGTCGAAGCGCGTGAGGACGCAGATCCGTGTCTGCGCCATGGCGATCACCAGATTCGTCGCTATCAGCAACAGCTCTGGTGGGTGAAAACGATCGTATCGCCGGGGGATAAAACGTTTCCCTGGCCTGATATTGCGCAGTACCTGAGTTTACCCGTGGGAAATGTGCGTTTGGTTTCGGGGGGCGATATCCGTCCACCGCGTGAAGATGAAACCGTCACTATTCGCTTTAAAGCCCCCGGCACGCTGCATATTGTGGGGCGCAATGGTGGTCGCAAGCTGAAAAAAATCTGGCAGGAACTGGGTGTTCCGCCGTGGCTACGCGATACCACGCCGCTGCTGTTTTATAACGATGTATTGATGGCAGCGGCGGGGCGGTTTGTGACACAGGAAGGGGCGATAACGCCAGGAACCGGTTTACAGCTGGAATGGAAAAAAACGGGCAGCTAAGTTGCCCGTTTTACAATTGACAAAGTGTGTTTTGTTTATGCCGGATGAGGCGCGAATACCTTGCCTGCCTATACAGTCTAGAAGAATTCAATGCATTATAGTTATCGTGTTGGCCTGATAAACGTAACGCATCAAGCAATTTATATATGCCAGCATCTCAAATGCCGGGATATTCCCGGCATTTTTCTGGTTAGTTGTAGTTGATTTTAACGATCAGGTCTTTCTGGAACGGACCATAGACCAGAGGGTCACCAGGTTTTTCGGTTAATTCGGCCTGGTAATCACGGGTTGCCATTGCTGCACTCTGACCTGGAATATAAGTGCTAAATAACTTGAACTGGTTAAATTCAATATCTTCTTGCGTTTTTTGATCGGTAATTCGCATGAGCAAGCCATTACCTATTTCCAGATGCGTGTTGTCATATAATGTATCTGAAGTAAAGAAATTGGTTGCAATATCAAATTGTTCGGTACAATCAGAAGCAATATCCTTTATTGTAGAAACGCTGAATACGGCCTTCGGTGGGAAAGTTGCAATAGAATTTGCAGCGATTTGCCCAAAATTGACTATCTGACTTTCCGGGGAAATACGGACATTGACACTACAGTCAAGGAATGAAATATTATCTAAGCCAGTAATCGCATAACGTAAATTTTTCGCGTTGGGAGCCAGGTTCGCTCCTCCTTCGCCGTCAAACTGGAGTACGTTGACTGTGCCAAAGTTAATTGTCTGATCACCTGCAGGGCGGCTTTTAAATTTTACATAGACACGAAAGTGAGCATTAAATGTCACACTTTTTTGAAGTGTGCTACCATTGCATACAGGGTCATGATAAATTCCACCATAGTATTGTTCATATTTATCCAGGCACCCATTAGTATCAATTCCTTCGTTTATCCCTTCATAGTCCATACCATTATAAGTGACACCAAAGGTTAGATATGGATTGTTAAGCATGTCGGTGCTGTTGATTGCAGGTAATTTAATCCAGGCATAAATGTTTTCTGTTGGATTGTTCCGCGTCCATCCTGTCGCATTGTCGCAATAAACAGTGATATTGACATCTCCGCTTTCCCAAATTTTTTGCCCCGGTTGCGCGTTCTCTGGAATTTTAAACGTTGGCAATGTTACGTTAATTGTATTAATGGGGTTTGAGGTTTTACTATTCTGATAGCAATCAACAGCAAAAGCTGAAACGTTAAAAAACAGGCAAAGAATCGCCAGTAGTCGAAAAAGCGTAATCATATTTTCCCCTTCTTCGCAGGAGTGCTTTGGCAGAGGGACTGGACGGAATTACATACCACTTTAAACATCTCCAGCCCGCCGTAGTCCGCCACAAAGCCTAACTGGAAGATAGAGGGCAGGTTGTTTAAGTGTTGAGTCGCAGAAGCAAATGGTGCCACCATAATACTGTCCGCACCGGGCATCAGTGTCTTGCCATTAGTGCCGATATAGCCGACAGTAATATGATAAGGCGTCGGGTTATTCAGGGTCAGCCCGGCGGCGGTGCGGGTAATCGTCACTTTTTGCAGAGGAACCATCTCTCCCTCTTTTAACTCAATCGCTTTCGGTCGCCAGAACAGTTTCAGACGGCTTTGCATGGCGATTTGCATGACATTCTGTTCTTTGGCACGCGGCGGAATTTCCCGCACGTTATAGTAGAACAGCGTTTCTCTGTCCTGTGGTAAGTTATTTAACGAGGCCAGCGCCATCAGGCGAATTTGTACTTGCTCATTGGCCTCGATACGTTCCATTGGGGGGAGCGTTGATATGTAATCGCGCGTTTTTTTACCACTGGCATCCTCAATCCACGACTGAGCCAAATAAGGATCGATTTTACTTTGGTTGGTCAGGCGAACCGTTGCACTTTTATTCGAAGCATTAAAAATGATGCGCGTCCTGTCGGGGGAGACTGTCGCCTGGGCGAAGTTGCAGATCCCCAGTAAACAAATCATTCCTGTTGCGGTTAATAGCGATTTCATTTTATTCATCCTGAATTAGTTGACTGTTTTACAAGGCAAAATAATGGCACTTTCGCTGATGTTACTTTGGTTAGGGGGAGTAATTTCGCAGGAGTTATCACCCCAGGTTAAACGCAGGGTGCTGTTTTCCTGAATCCCGCTGAGATAAACAAAGCCATCTTCCGCCACCAGGCCCACATCTTTACTTGTCGCTTTATCTGTGACATTCACCCCCAGTGGTGGGAAGCGCCCATTTTCCTGACGAATAACGCCGACGATTTGGTAACCGCTGGTTGCATTCAGTTTTGCGTAGCCGATGGCACCCTGTGTGAGCGTGGTACGAATAACCGAGTTTTCGACATCAACACCTTCTGGTAGATCGTTATTGTTCACCCGTAACATAGAGGTGGTGTAGTTCGATAACGAAGGTACAACGGCAATGCCCAGTCCGTTGGTAACGGTACGGTTAGAGTTGATTTCAACGCCGGAAATACCATCGGTATCGACCATCATGCGGGCGTTATCGCCATAGCTATAATCGTGAAGAGCGACACCATGACGCGTAGCAGTAAGTGAACCGTACCAGCCTGCGGTAACAGAATTATACTGATTCGGCTGCACACTGCCGTTAATGTTCAGACGTCCCCACGGTGAATAGTGCTGGTAGCTGCCACGCAACGTTGGTTCGCCATCGCGAATATTATCGTCCGTTGCTGACGCAGAAATGTTCCAGACATTGTTGCGATCCGACGAGTCATACCAGGAAATCATTTGCGAGGTGTTACTGCCATCCGTGCGCTGCATACTGTAGGAGATGTTGCGACTTTGCTGTAACGGCAGAGAGAAAGAGAAGTAATACTGATTTTCTTCGTCATCATCCCAGCGAATACGACTCACCGCCAGCGATGCGGAAATGCCCTTGAAATCGCCAATATCAAAGTTTTTGCTTACTGATATCGAGTAGTTGGTATTGCTAGGGCTGTCCCAATAAGTATTGCGTGTAACGTTGAGATAAGAGTTTAATTCCAGCGTTTCAAAATACTGATTCAAGGAAATAACATAACTTTCTTTTTCGTTATCGATTGACTCGTCACCATTACGTGAGTTGAGGTACTCATTCATTGACACGTAATTTTTATCAGAAAAGCGATAACCCGCGAAGGTAATCTGGCTGCCCGTTGATTCGAAATGTTTTGCATAGTTAAACCGATAGCTGTAACCACGCAAATTGTCGCTATGTTGTTGCTGTAAAGAGGCATCAGCTCCGGTGACATCGAAAGAAAGCGAACCAAATTGATTGAGATTAAAACCGATGCCAGTGGTGATCGCCTGGTAATCATCCGCAGTGAACATGCCGCCGCCATAGAGCGACACATTGTTCAGCCAGCCCCAGGAGGCTTCTGCCGTCCAGAAAAATGGGTTATTAATATCGTTATGTCCGACAGATGTTGGTTTTCCCAGCGACGTTTTGTAGCGTACTTGCCCTTTACGGGTTAAATAGGGGATGGAAGCGGAACCGACCTGAAAGGTATTGGTACGGCCATCTTCTTCTTCAACAGTGACATCCAGTTGACCCTGGAACGACTGGCCCAAATCAGAAATAGTAAAAGGGCCTGGCGCGACAGTGGTTTGATAAAGTACACGACCATTCTGTGCCACAGTTACTTTAGCGTTGGTCTGCGCGATGCCAGTAATTTGTGGCGCATAACCCTGTAAATCTGGCGGCAACATGCTTTCATCACTTTCCAGCGATGCGCCAGTAAAGTGGAAGGTATCGTAAAGATTGGAGCTCAGGTCGTACTGGCCCATAGTGAATTTTGACGACCAGGAGGGGATAGGGCGAAACAGATAAGTTCGCGCAAATTCGCTGTCGTGGTTTACCGAGCGGCCATCAGCAAAATTCTGATTGTATTGATAATCGCTACGCAAACGCCATGCGCCGAGGTTGAAACCTAAAGTACCGTAGGAACTGATATTTTGGGTGCTGTCTCCGTGATGTGGGTCGTACTGGCTGGCGTATACGTTATAGTCGAGGATAAATCCGGTGATACCGTCATCCCAAAATTCTGGCGGCGTCCAGTTTGTTGCCTGGTATTTCAACCATGCCTGGGGAATGCTAAGCGATAATATCATCGTAGATTTATCTAGCCGTGCAGATAATTCCTGTCGTTGACTTAAATCGAGACACTCGCTTCCAGCAGTGCTTTGTAATGATTCAATAAAGTCTGTATGCAGGCCAAAATTAATTAAATTTTCTCTAGTTAAGCAGAGTAATGAACCGCTTTCATTATCTGCTTTTACCCACTCCAGTATTAATGCTTTCGGTAATATATTCTTATTGATTTGCACTCGGACCAGATATTTACCTGGGCTTATGTAGCCTTTTTTCTCAAATCGCGAGAGATCAATGTTCGCACGATCTTCAACGTCAATCATATCAGCGTTGAACTCAACCGCTTGTGCAGGGAACGCTAATAACAGTGAGCATATAACACCAGAGCGGACATTTTTTCTAGTGATAGAGAATCTTTCTCGACTAAATGTGTTTTTAGTTTGCATAAAAATCCATTTTTACAATGTCCCAAACAGCCGATGAAATTTCATCGGCTTCCTAATCTGGTATTATTTACCATTCAATATGATTATTATTTGTAGTCGAGGACATAGTTTGTCTGTGCCTGGACGTTACCTGGTGTTGCATTTTTTGCCAGGGATTCCATGCGAGCTTTGAAGTTCAGCTCCTGGAATGAGTTGGTGGTAGGGAGATTGATAGTGATTGGAGTACCCAGAGTCACATCAGTGTTGTCAGCTTGTATCAGGCGAACACCAACACCTGATGCACTACCGATATTGCCATCAAGGGTGTTTTTCAGCAGGTTGGAGTCGGTTGTATCAACGCTGGCGGAACTAAAGGTAATTTTGACTTTATCGACTGTATTTGTGCCATCAGACAAAATGCAGTCCTGCAAATGGATTGTGATATCTACAGGTAGAGATTTTTGCCCACTGTTCAATACCGTGCTGGCAACTTCGCCAAGGTTAATGGTTTGATTTTCATCACCAGGAGCGATAGAACATGGAGCATCGATAACTTCGCCCTTAAAAGTAATTTTACCAGAACCCTGGCTAGAGTCTTCCGCCAGAGCATTAAATGCGACACCTGATAATAAGGCTGTTGCAAACATGGACAGAATTGTTTTTTTTAACATGATAATAATCCTTTATATTGGGTATTGATGGTTTAATATTTGAATTAATACAAGGTCTTTAATGATATTAAATTCGTGCGCAATCTTACTATAAACACTGCTGGTTTTACTTGTTATATTCTAAAAATGCATTTAAGATTTTCTTAAAATATACTATTTAGTTATGGGTTTCTTGCTTTTATGCATCATGGTATATTTAAGGGGGGGTATATTTTTTTATTAATTGATTCTTCATCTGCCAAGGCATTGTTGGCATGCAAGCGTTTGTTTTTTGTTGGTTTTAATAGGTTTTGTTTTGAGTTGTTGAGGTTTTTGGGAGTTATATACTGGGCTTGCATGGCACAAAGATGCATTTGTAAAAAGAATGCTTTTGTTGATGTGTTTTTTGTATATAATTAAATTATGTGAATGTTTGGCATGTTTGTGATCTCAACACTTTTATGATTGTATTTTTGAAGGTTATAAATGGAAATTTATCATATTTCAATTGAATGTGTTTAATGATCAGTGTATGCGTTTTTAACGCTGAATATAGAGGGTGTTTGAATTTTACGTATACAATGTTTTCGTGTTCTGCTTATGGTGGGCGGTATCCTGGTCATTTATAGTGATTAGATTATAGGGCGGTGATATTTGGAAGGCTGTGCAGTTTTTCAATAATAATAAAAATACTCCTGTTGCAGTGATGAATGTCTGAATGTCTGAATTTGTGTTAGTTAAATTCATTGTTGGGTGTAAGTAATCTGAAATTAATAACCACCCGCTTAGCGGGTGGTGTTGACTGTCAGGATTCACTCACCACGACCGTGCCGATTTGCGGATGGCTGAAGCTGGTAATGCGGTCGAGACGCACTTCGCGGCTCTCTCCGCCAGCTTCAACAACCAGATACTCCACGTTTTTACGCGAGAGCAGGTCACTGGCTTTCGCTTGCAGCACTTCGCCATCTTTAAGTTCCAGCGTCAGCACGAGGTGATGCTGGCAGGCGAGCTCGAGATTGTCATAGTCATCACAATTGATAGGTTGATAGGTCTCATTCATTGACATAATCGCTCACCAGTAAGTTTGCGGCCGCATAGGCCGCTTTTTCCCTGATCGACTCTGAAAGGGCGCTATCCGCCGCAACTTCGTTTAATACTTTCAGTACACAGCCCAGCGCATCCGGGATGTACCCTAAATCTCCGCTGGCAATTTCCGCATAGCGTTGACGAATCAACTCACAATAATTGTCCACATGCCCTCCTGTCAGCGTTCTGACTCAACCGTGGATGCAAGTTAAGCCTACGAAGATAAACTCTGTTTAGCAAGGTGACTATATCATACTCATTTAAGCATTATCAGCAGGATGAATGTCGGCTGCTGTAAATCCCGACAGCCTTTTACCGTTGATTTCGTTACAATGAGCGCCATTTTTACAGGAGCTAATATATGGCACTGAAAGCGACAATTTACAAGGCGGTGGTCAATGTGGCCGACATCGACCGCAACCAGTTTCTCGACGCGTCCCTGACGCTGGCGCAGCATCCGTCTGAAACGCAGGAACGCATGATGTTGCGTCTGCTGGCATGGATAAAATATGCCGATGAACGTCTTCAGTTCACCCGTGGCCTGAGCGCCGACGATGAACCGGAAATCTGGCTGCGTAACGACCATCTGGGCATTGATCTGTGGATAGAACTCGGCCTGCCGGACGAGCGCCGCATCAAGAAAGCGTGCAGCCTGGCGAAGGAGGTGGCGCTGTTCACCTATAACAGTCGCGCGGCTGAAATCTGGTGGCAACAAAATCAGAGCAAACTGGCGTCATTCGACAAACTGAGCGTCTGGTATCTGGATGACGAGCAGCTGGCGAAGCTCAGCGCCTTTGCCTCTCGCACCATGATGCTTCAGGCGACATTGCAGGAAGGCGCGATTTGGTTATCGGATGCTCAGAATAATCTGGAAATTCATTTTACGCCGTGGCAGCAACCGGCATGATTGTTCTCTCACGGGCGGTCAGTATCCCGGATGAAGAGATAACCATTACCGCCATCCGGGCGCAGGGGGCGGGGGGCCAGCACGTCAATAAGGCCTCGACGGCTATCCATTTGCGTTTCGATATCCGCGCTTCCAGCCTGCCGGACTATTATAAAGAGAAGCTGCTGGCTGCCAGTCACCACTTAATTTCTGCCGACGGTGTGTTTATCATTAAAGCGCAGGAGTATCGCAGTCAGGAGATGAACCGCGAAGCGGCGATTGCGCGACTGGTGGCTGTCATTAAGGAATTAACGGCAGAACAGAAAAGTCGTCGTGCAACCCGGCCAACGCGTGCATCCAAAGAACGCAGGCTGAATGCCAAAGCGCAAAAATCGAATGTAAAAACATTGCGTGGCAAGGTGAACTACTAACGACTGCGGACGTAATAAGAAATCAAAGAGGGAATTGATGGTGAAAAAAGCAATATTGACGATAGCGGCCGCCGGTATGCTGTTTGCACTGTTTGGGTGTAACAATCGTGCGGAAGTGGAAACACTGACGCCGACCCAAATGGCCGAGTTGAAGCCGATGCAGCAAAGCTGGCGCGGTATCTTACCTTGCGCCGACTGTGAAGGTATCGAAACCTCGCTGTTCCTCGCCAAAGACGGCACCTGGGTCATGAATGAACGTTATCAGGGCGTGACGAAAGAGCCGTCATCGTTCGCCAGCTATGGTACCTGGGCGCGTACCGCCGGGAAGCTGGTGTTAACCGACAGTAAAGGTGAGAAGTCCTGGTATCGGGTGAAAGGTGATAACCTGGAGATGCTCGACCAGGAAGGTAATCCAATTGAGTCCACGCTTAACTACACGCTGGCACCGGTGAAGGCGTGCCTGCCGACAACGCCAATGGCGATGCGCGGGATGTATTTCTACATGGCGGATGCGGCAATCTTTACCGATTGCGCCACGGGCAAGAAGATGGCGGTGGCCAGCAATGCGCAGTTAGAACGTGATTATGCGGTGGCGCGCGGCACGGAAACTAAGCCTGTACTGCTGGTGGTGGAAGGGCATTTCACCCTGGAAGCTAACCCGGATACGGGCGAGATGGTGAAAACGTTGCAACCGGATAGCAACACCAAATTTATTCCGGGGAAAGATTGTAACTGATCAAGCCTGTAGGTCGGGTAAGCGTAGCGCCACCCGACAAAAAAAGCCTCGCAATCCACAATCGCGAGGCTTTTTCGTATCGTAAACCCGAGTTAGCCTTTGATGGCTTTCACCAGGTAATCAACGATATCGCCGGTTTTAATCAGCTGTTTCTCGCCGTTACGACGGTATTTGTATTCGATATCGTCGTTGTCGAGGTTACGGTCGCCCAGCACGATGGTGTGCGGAATACCGATCAGTTCCATATCTGCGAACATCACGCCCGGACGCTCTTTACGGTCGTCCATCAGCACTTCGATACCCTGCGCACGCAGCTCAGCGTACAGCTTCTCAGCCAGCTCCTGCACGCGGTAGGATTTGTGCATGTTCATTGGCAGAATCGCTACCTGGAACGGTGCGATAGCTTCTGGCCACAGGATCCCACGGTCATCAAAGTTCTGTTCGATGGCCGCAGCCACCACGCGAGTCACCCCGATACCGTAGCAGCCCATGGTCAGGATCTGGTTACGGCCATCTTCGCCCTGTACAGAAGCCTTCATTGCTTCAGAGTACTTGGTACCTAACTGGAAGATGTGGCCGACTTCGATACCACGTTTAATCAGCAGCGTACCTTTACCGTCCGGGCTCGGGTCACCAGCAACCACGTTACGGATATCCGCCACTTCAGGCGTTGCGACATCGCGATCCCAGTTGATACCGAAGTAGTGTTTACCATCGATGTTCGCGCCAGCGCCGAAGTCGCTCATGACGGCAACGGTACGGTCGATAACCATCGGAATCGGCATGTTTACCGGGCCGAGAGAACCCGGGCCTGCTTTAACAACAGCACGGATTTCTTCTTCGGTCGCGAAGGTCAGCGGGCTGGCAACCTGTGCCAGTTTTTCAGCTTTGACTTCGTTCAGCTCGTGATCACCGCGAACCAACAGGGCAACCAGAGGATAAGCGCTGCCTTCAACCGCTTTTACCAGCAGTGTTTTGACGGTTTTTTCGATCGGCAGATTAAACTGCTCTACCAGCTCGGCGATAGTTTTTGCGTTCGGCGTATCAACCAGCGTCATTTCCTGAGTCGCGGCAGCGCGCGGTTCTTTCGGCGCTACAGCTTCAGCGAATTCGATGTTTGCCGCATAGTCGGACGAGTCAGAGAAGATCACGTCATCTTCACCGCTCTGCGCCAGGACCTGGAATTCGTGAGATGCGCTACCGCCGATTGAACCGGTATCAGCCTGCACAGCACGGAAATCCAGACCCATACGGCTGAAGATTTTGCTGTAAGCGGCGTACATGGCGTCGTAGGTTTCCTGCAGAGATTCCTGAGAAGTGTGGAAAGAGTATGCATCTTTCATCAGGAATTCGCGGGAACGCATCACGCCGAAACGCGGACGAACTTCGTCACGGAATTTCGTTTGGATCTGGTAGAAGTTCAGCGGCAACTGTTTGTAAGAGCTGAGCTCATTACGAATCAGATCGGTAATGACTTCTTCGTGAGTTGGGCCGAGTACGAACGGACGGTCGCCACGGTCAGCAATACGCAGCAGTTCCGGGCCATACTGTTCCCAACGACCACTCTCTTGCCACAGTTCAGAGGGCTGAACTACCGGCATTAACACCTCGATAGCACCGGCGTTATTCATCTCTTCACGCACGATGTTTTCGACTTTTTTCAGGACGCGCACGCCGGTCGGCAGCCAGGTGTATAACCCAGAGGCCAGCTTGCGGATCATCCCGGCGCGCAGCATCAGCTGGTGGCTGATAACCTCGGCGTCGGCAGGTGTCTCCTTCAGAGTGGAGAGCAGGTATTGGCTAGTACGCATGTTGTTACGGTTCCAGTTGGACGATCGAACAGGCTCAAATAAAGCCTGACGCAAAAAAAGTGATTTAGTTTACCAGCGAGAAGGGGATGTCAAAAGAGAGTGTCGTGAATTTACCTGGCTTCCAGCGCAAAGACTTCAAAGCCTGCGGACGTTACGCGCCAGCGCACGTTGAAATCAAGCAGCCACACGGCGTAGGTTTTCCCCTCTTCTTCATTCTTACGGTAGGCCGGACGTGGGTCCTGTGCCAGAACTTCGCGAATAAATTGTTGTAACCGCGGGTAACGTTTTTCCAGGGATAAAATTTGCTGTTGTACTTCTGCAGTAAACGCGATGTCGACCGCAGCCTGCGGCGCGTCCTGCGCATAGCTGGCGTTGGCGTGCGGCAGGGCTTCGGCAAACGGCAGATAGGGTTTGATATCCACTACCGGCGTGCCGTCCACTAAATCCAGGCTACCCAGTTCGAGGATCACCTGGTCTTTGTGGGTACGGATCCCCCGCAGTTCAACCAGAGACATACCAATAGGATTCGGGCGAAAGGTCGAACGCGTTGCGAAGACGCCCATGCGGGCGTTGCCGCCCAGACGAGGAGGGCGAACCGTGGGGCGCCAGCCGCCTTCCATCGTCTGATGGAAAACAAACAGCACCCACAAATGGCTGAACCCTTCCAGGCCGCGAACGGCGTCGGCCTGGTTATAAGGCGCCATCAAGTGAAGTTCGCCGCCGCCACTTTTCACCAGACCTGGCTGGCGCGGCACAGCAAACTTCTCTTTATACGGTGAGCGGATAACGCCTATCTGCTCGAACTGAAAGGTGCTCATTTCGCCGAAACGTTAAGCGCCGAACCGATACATACGGCCTGACGATAGCAGCCCGGTGTACCGCTGGTGACTTCGCAGCTGTGCAGCAGAACCGCGTTCGCTTTCATTTTAGAGGCGTTAATCTGCATACGTTTGCGGGCAGTTGGGATGTTTGGCGGGGAGTCCTGATTGGTTGCCTGGCAGGAATCGCCGGAGACTTCACCTAAATCGCGGAAAGGTTTACCGACCAAATCTTCCGCCTTGGTGTAGATTCTCACCGGAGTTGCGCGGACAGTTTTTGGTTTTACGGTTTCCGTTTTAGGCGTAGACGCGGTGCTTTGAACAGGTTCAACGGGAGATCTGTTTAGCATCGAACAGCCGCCTAACATCAGTGCTATTAAACAGATCGGTAAAGCACGCATAGTATTTCCTCGAATTATGATAGACCAGTGCTTATTGAATCAGGTGCTTGCAGAAATGACAAGACGGGCATGCGCCCGTCCTGAAAGATAGTGCTTAGCAGGGGTAACTTACCAGCCTTTTACCGCGCCGCCATTGAAGACTTTGTTAGCCGCTTCGTACACTTCGTCAGACTGGTAAGCCTCAACGAATTTCTTCACGTTTTCCGCGTCTTTGTTGTCTTCGCGAGTCACGATCAGGTTAACGTACGGGGAGTCTTTGTCTTCAACAAAGATGCCGTCTTTCGCCGGGGTCAGGCCAATCTGGCTGGCGTAAGTGGTGTTGATGACCGCCAGCGCGATTTGCGCGTCATCCAGAGAACGTGGCAGCTGCGGTGCTTCCAGTTCGACAATCTTCAGGTTTTTCGGGTTCTCGGTGATATCCAGAACGGTTGGCAGCAGGCCAATACCGTCTTTCAGTTTGATCAGACCCACTTTCTGCAGCAGCAGCAGGGAACGGCCAAGGTTGGTCGGATCGTTAGGTACGGCAACCTGAGAACCTGGCTGCAGTTCGTCCAGTGATTTAACTTTTTTCGAGTAGCCCGCGATAGGGTAAACGAAGGTCGCGCCAACGGAGACCAGTTTGTAGCCGCGGTCTTTGATCTGTTGATCCAGATACGGTTTGTGCTGGAAGGCGTTTGCGTCGATGTCGCCTTTGCTCAGCGCTTCGTTAGGCAGTACGTAATCATTGAAGGTCACCAGTTCTACGTCCAGGCCGTATTTTTCTTTCGCCACTTTCTGCGCAACTTCAGCAACCTGCTGTTCCGCGCCGACAATCACGCCGACTTTAATATGGTTGGGATCTTTCTCGTCCTGACCGCAACCCGCCAGTGCCAGAGTACCGATCAAAGCGCCGACCGCCGCAAAAGTTTTAAACTTAAACGCCATGTTATTTCCTTAACTCTTCGAGTTGTGTTGTCTATTACGTTATTTATGAGTCACAGTCCGAACGATGCGATCGCCAGATAGCTGAATTAAATAAACCAGAACGACCAGTAATACCAGTACTGTATTCATTACCGTCGCGTTATAGCCGATATACCCGTACTGGTAGCCAATCTGACCCAGACCACCTGCGCCAACGGCACCGCCCATCGCGGAATAGCCAACCAGCGTAATCAGCGTGATGGTTGCGGCATTCACCAGGCCAGGCAGCGCTTCCGGCAGCAGAACCTTACGGACGATCTGCATCGGCGTGGCGCCCATTGCGCGGGAGGCTTCAATCAACCCGGTCGGGATTTCCAGCAGGGCGTTTTCAACCATACGGGCGATAAACGGCGCAGCGCCAACGGTCAGCGGAACGATAGCCGCCTGCAAGCCGATTGACGTACCGACGATGACGCGAGTAAACGGAATCATCCACACCAGTAAGATAATAAAAGGGATAGAACGGAAGATGTTCACCAGCGCCGACAGAATGCGATAGAGCTTTGCGTTCTCAATAATTTGCCCGGGACGCGTGACATACAGCAATACGCCGGCCGGTAAACCTATCACAAAACCGAAAAAGCCGGACACAAAGGTCATTGCCAGCGTTTCCCAGACGCCGCGCGCCAGTAACCACATCATTGGCTCAGACATAACCCAGTACCTCTACTTTTACATGGTGTTGTTGCAGCCAGGCAATGGCGGCTTGTGTATCGTTTTGTTCGCCGTGCATTTCGGTCAGCATAATGCCGAACTTCACGCCGCCGGCGTAATCCATCTGCGCGCTAATAATGTTGTTGTTGACGTTGAAGCGACGAGCGGTCTCTGAGAGCAGCGGCGCATCAACGGATTGACCGGTGAACTCCAGGCGCAGCATTGGCACGCTGTCGGCGAACGGCTCGGCTTTCAGGCGCGCCTGATAGTCATCCGGAATGTCCAGATGCAGCGTGGACTGAATAAACTGCTGTGCCAGCGGGGTTTTCGGATGGGAGAAGACTTCGCTCACCGTATCCTGTTCAATCAGCTCACCGTTGCTGATGACGGCCACGCAATCGCAAATGCGCTTCACTACGTCCATTTCGTGAGTGATGAGCAGGATAGTCAGCCCCAAACGGCGGTTAATGTCTTTCAGCAGTTCGAGAATCGAGCGAGTGGTCGCCGGGTCCAGCGCGCTGGTGGCTTCATCACACAGCAGCACTTTCGGGTTGCTTGCCAGTGCGCGGGCAATCGCGACACGCTGTTTCTGGCCACCGGAGAGATTTGCCGGGTAGCTGTCATGTTTATCGCCAAGACCGACCAGATCAAGCAGCTCTGTGACGCGACGTTTCACTTCCTCTTTAGGTGTGTTGTCCAGCTCCAGCGGCAATGCCACGTTACCAAAAACGGTACGGGAAGAGAGCAGGTTAAAGTGCTGGAAAATCATACCAATTTGACGACGTGCTTTGGTCAGCTCACCTTCAGAAAGCGCGGTCAGCTCCTGACCGCCTACTTCAACGCTGCCCTGGGTTGGGCGCTCAAGCAGGTTCACGCAGCGAATCAGCGTACTTTTACCCGCGCCCGATGCGCCAATGACGCCGTAGATTTGCCCGGCGGGAACATGCAGGCTAACGTTGTTCAACGCCTGTATGGTGCGGTTCCCCTGCTGGAACACTTTGGTGATATTCGAAAGTTTAATCATTAGACTATTTATTATCGCTTATGGGTTTGCCGTGGCATTTTGTTCTGCCAGAAACGGTCGATAGCCGTCAACTGAACGGATGTTAAGGCATCCAGACGTCTAAATCAATCCGGCTTTATACGATCAGCACTTTATTGCCCGTCGAAACATGAGATACTAGCGTCACACGCCTTATTCAGGAGCAACACGGTGGCAAAGTCTGTACCCGCTATTTTTCTCGATCGTGATGGCACGATTAATGTCGATCATGGTTATGTCCATGAAATCGATGATTTCGAATTTATCGATGGCGTTATCGATGCCATGCGTAAATTAAAAGAAATGGGCTATGCCCTGGTGCTGGTGACTAACCAGTCCGGGATTGCGCGCGGCAAATTTACCGAAGCGCAGTTTGAAACCCTGACTGAGTGGATGGACTGGTCGCTGGCCGATCGTGGTGTTGACCTGGATGGCATCTATTATTGCCCGCATCACCCGCAGGGAACGGTAGAAGAGTATCGCCAGGTGTGTGATTGCCGTAAACCGCATCCGGGAATGTTCAAATCCGCCCAGGAGTATCTGCACATCGATATGGCTTCTTCTTATATGGTGGGCGATAAACTGGAAGACATGCAGGCCGCAGCGGCAGCCAATGTCGGCACGAAGATTCTGGTTCGCACCGGCAAGCCGGTAACTGCGGAAGCAGAACAGTCGGCAGATATCGTGATTAACAGCCTTGCAGACCTTCCCGCACTCGTTAAACCGCATCACTAAGCCCTGTTTAAACGGTGCTTTGTGGATAACTTTGTGGGTAAGTGGGTATAAAGTGGGGTGTTGCTGTGGAATGCAGCAGTCAGTCATTATTCTGTCATTTTTCTATTGCGGCCTGGAGATAACTCCCTATAATGCGCCTCCATCGACACGGCGGATGTGAATTACTTCACACAAACAGCCGGTTCGGTTGAAGAGAAAAATCCTTGAAAATAGGGTTGACTCTGAAAGAGGAAAACGTATTAT
>NZ_VTZO01000090.1:0-248 GCF_008369545.1 Pseudocitrobacter sp. 73
AGCCGTTTTTCCATTTCAGGCGCATAACGCTGAACCCAGCGGTAAATCGTGGAGTGATCGACATTCACTCCGCGTTCAGCCAGCATCTCCTGCAGCTCACGGTAACTGATGCCGTATTTGCAGTACCAGCGTACGGCCCACAGAATGATGTCACGCTGAAAATGCCGGCCTTTGAATGGGTTCATGTGCAGCTCCATCAGCAAAAGGGGATGATAAGTTTATCACCACCGACTATTTGCAACAGTGCC
>NZ_VTZO01000091.1:0-318 GCF_008369545.1 Pseudocitrobacter sp. 73
GACTATTTGCAACAGTGCCGATTTGCTCACATCCAGCTTTTGTTAGTTCGTCAACCTGGTGCGCCACATCCTGAAGATGCGTAGATTTACGTGCATAGCCGATTTTCATTCTTTTCTCGCTAATTAGTTATGGGGTTATTGTTATGTTGATACAGTAACGAGTTTTGTTACATGAGGGGAGTCATTTTTCGGGAGAAGTCAGGACTTTTCAAGACTGTCACAAAAACCATCGTTTTTGATACATTAATTTAACCAATAGGTTGCAGATCAAATCGCCTGTAACAGCCTTTCTGGCTGTTTGTCGTTTTCAGAAGACGG
>NZ_VTZO01000092.1:0-333 GCF_008369545.1 Pseudocitrobacter sp. 73
GGCAGATATAGCCGTTCACCAGACCCTGATTCATCATCTCGAAATATTGCAGAACGTCGTAGCCTTTGTCCCACTTAGGCAGCAGGTCGAAGCCCCAGTCGTTCTCTTTCGTCGCTTTGTCGCCAAAGAAGGCTTTCATCATCGAGACGAAGAATTTCGGGTAGTTGCCCCAGTAGTTCACCTGGCCTTCCAGCAGCGGTTTAGGCGTGTTGGCGGCAAGGTAGGTTTGCAGGTCGGTTTGTTTCTCGCTTGGCAGCGTCATGTAGCCAGGCAGGCTTTGTGACAGTAAACCAAGGTCGGTCAGACCCTGAATGTTGGAGTGACCGCGCAGGG
>NZ_VTZO01000093.1:0-251 GCF_008369545.1 Pseudocitrobacter sp. 73
CCTTTCTTTTTCTCCCCTTCCCTCCCCTCTTCCCCTTCTTCTCTCCCCCTCCCTTTCCCCCCTCTTTTTTTCCTCTTTCCTTTCTTTCCCCCTCTTTTCCTTTTCTTTTTCTTCTCTCTTCTCTTCCTTCTCCTCTTTCTTTTTCCTTCTCCCCCTCCCCCTCCCCCTCTCCCTCCTTTCTCTTTTCCCTCCCTCCCCTTTTTTTCCTCTCTTCTCTTTTTTTCTCCCTCTCCCTGCGGGCGCGGGCCGGG
>NZ_VTZO01000094.1:0-246 GCF_008369545.1 Pseudocitrobacter sp. 73
CTCATGGATACGCCTGAATTTCATAAGCGCTTCATCAATTCAATCTATTTCCCTGTCGTTACTTATTATAAATATAATTACGGATTTACTTTACGTTTAGACACAAACT
This sequence comes from Pseudocitrobacter sp. 73, assembly GCF_008369545.1. Taxonomy (NCBI): domain Bacteria; kingdom Pseudomonadati; phylum Pseudomonadota; class Gammaproteobacteria; order Enterobacterales; family Enterobacteriaceae; genus Pseudocitrobacter; species Pseudocitrobacter sp. 73. Next base: position 110 of record NZ_VTZO01000094.1, read on the forward strand.
CACTTAACGATGATCAACTAAGAAAACTGGAAGAGTTGCATCCAGATTCCAACGTAAGGCACAACAAAGACGCTTTCGACTTTTCTACTCTCAACAAGGGAAGTGATGACAAAACTGTATTTATCGATAACAATGCG
>NZ_VTZO01000095.1:0-215 GCF_008369545.1 Pseudocitrobacter sp. 73
GGCGCGATGATTCGCAGCGACAAGGTGTACAGCAACCTGATGGTGGATGTGGAAGCGACTAACGCCAAGCTGATTGAGGGCCAGGTGTCCATCGTGATGGAAGCAACCGAGTGTGACCGCGGAACCGGCATTAATGCGGTAAACGCCTGTCATCGCCACTGTAAAACCGCCATCGTGATGGTGCTGGAAAATCTCAGAGCTGACGAGGCCAGCAC
>NZ_VTZO01000096.1:0-230 GCF_008369545.1 Pseudocitrobacter sp. 73
GGAATATAGTCTGCCACCGCTTCGGCAATCGCTTTTTTTTCCTCGGTTTGCGAAACCTCACGCTGCTCGAACGCCGTATTAACGACGCTGGAAGCCCGACCCGCGCCACCGTGATGGCGCGTAATCAGGCCTTGCTCGCTTAATTTACGAATATCCCGGCGGACCGTCTGCGTGGAGACATCCAGCAGATTTGCCAGCTCATCAATATTCATATACCCACGCTCGGCGAT
>NZ_VTZO01000097.1:0-422 GCF_008369545.1 Pseudocitrobacter sp. 73
CCTAGCTGGTCTGAGAGGATGACCAGCCACACTGGAACTGAGCCACGGTCCAGACTCCTACGGGAGGCAGCAGTGGGGAATATTGCACAATGCGCGCAAGCCTGATGCAACCATGCCGCGTGAATGAACAAGGCCCTCGGGTTGTAAAGTACTTTCAGCGAGTACGAAAGTGGTGTGGCTAATCCCCGCAGCAATTGACGTGACTCTCAGAAGAAGCACCTGCTAACTCCGTGCCAGCAGCCGCGGTAATACGGAGGGTGCAAGCTTTAATCGGAATTACTGGGCGTATAGCGCACGCAGGCGGTTTGTTAAGTCAGATGTGAAATCCCCGGGCTCAACCTGGGAACTGCATTTGAAACTGGCAAGCTTGAGTCTCGTAGAGGGGGGTAGAATTCCAGGTGTATCGGTGAAATGCGTAGAGA
>NZ_VTZO01000098.1:0-433 GCF_008369545.1 Pseudocitrobacter sp. 73
ACGTTTCCACCTTCATTTCTTCGCTGCCGGCGTTGGCGGAGAACAGAAAAGAAAGAAAAGAGAAGAAAGAGAAAGGAAAAAGAGGAGGGGGAGGGGGAAGGAAGGAAAGAAAAAAAAGGAGAAAGAGAAGGAAAGAGAAAAAGAGAAAGAAAAAGAAAAAGAAAAGGGGAAAGAAGGGAAAAAGCGAGGAGGAGAGGAGGAGAGGGGAGAGGGGAGAGAAAGGAGGGAGGGAGGGAAGGGGGGGGGGAAAGGGGAGAAAGGGGAGAAAGAGAAGAGGGGGAAAAGGGAAGAGAAAAAGGAAAAGAAAAGAGAGGGAGGGGGGAGGGGGAGAAGAGAGAGAAAGAAAAAGGGGAGAAAGGGGGGGGGAAGGGGGGGGGGAGGGGAAGAGAAAGGAAAAAGGAAAAGAGAGAAGAGGAGAGGAAAAGAGGGGGGG
>NZ_VTZO01000099.1:0-250 GCF_008369545.1 Pseudocitrobacter sp. 73
GCGTTGACCTGCTGCAACGTAGCATCGCCCGCTTTTTCCAGAATCGCTCGCGCTAATGGGTGGCTTGAACCTTGCTCCAGCGCGGCGGCAAGACGTAGCGCCTGCGCTTCTTCTACACCTGAGAAGGTCTTCACTGCCACAACCTGTGGCTTACCCTCCGTCAGCGTTCCGGTTTTATCCAACACCAGCGTGGTCAGTTCGATTGCACGTTGCCGCGCGTCGGCATCCCGCACCAGCACGCCGTACTCCG